>CAVAWX010000030.1:0-20394 GCA_963592385.1 Acidaminococcaceae bacterium
TCACCTACGCCACGCCGCATCGCAAGCCGCGCCGCCTTCACCTACGCCACGCCGCCGGCCGCGGCCACAGGAGCAGCCGCGCCCTCGACCTCGCGCCCCTTGGGGAAGGGACGAAACAGCATGAACAGGATGAAGGCGAGCAGCGCGATGCCCAGCAGGGTGAACCCGGTGAAGACGCCGGTCAGCGCCCACGCGGACAGCTGGAAGATGATGGTGGCCATGACCCAGGCAAACCCGCACTCATAGCCCAGCGCAGCCCAGAACCACTTGTTGAAGCCGCCCATCTCGCGCTTGATCGCGCCCATAGCCGCAAAGCACGGCGCGCACAGCAGGTTGAACACCATGAAGCTGAACGCGGCCGCCGTGCCCAGCGCCAGCACGCCGCCGTTGAGCTCGGCCAGGCCGGCGCCAAAGGTCGTCGTCCACGCCACGCTCGGATCGCCGCCGTAGAGCACGGCCATGGTGCCGACAAGGTTTTCCTTGGCCAAAAAGCCCGTGATCGTCGTCGAGGCGGCCTCCCAGTTGCCCCAGCCCAGCGGGATGAAGATCCACGCGATGGCGTTGCCGAAGGCGGCCAGCAGCGAGTTGTCGGAGTCCGTCACCGCGCCGAACACGCCGTTTTCGAAGCCGTAGCCGGAGAGGAACCACACGATGATGGTGGCCGCGAGGATGACCGTGCCCGCCTTCTTGATGAAGGCCCACGCGCGCTCCCACATGCTGCGCAGCAGGTCCACGAAACGCGGCAGACGGTATTCCGGCAGCTCCATGATGTAGGGCGTCGTCTCGCCGATGAAGGGCTTGGTCTTGCGCAGCATGATGCCGCTGATGACGATGGAGAAGATGCCGAGGAAGTAGGCAAACGGCGCGACCCACCAGGCGCCGCCGAAGAACGCCGTGGAGATCAGGGCGATGATGGGCAGCTTGGCCGAGCAGGGCATGAAGGTCGTCGTCATGACGGTCAGGTGCCGCGAGGCCTCGGACTCGATGGTGCGCGACGCCATGATGCCCGGCACGCCGCAGCCCGTGCCCACGATCATCGGGATGAAGGTCTTGCCCGACAGGCCGAAGCGGCGGAAGAGGCGGTCGAGGATGAAGGTGACGCGCGCCATGTAGCCGCAGCCCTCGAGTATGGCCAGCAGGAAGAACAAGATCATGATCTGCGGCACGAAGCCCAGCACGGCGCCGACGCCGGCGATGATGCCGTTCAAGATCAGGTCCTTCAGCCAGTCGGCGCAGCCCACGGAGTTCAGGCCGTTTTCCACGACCGTCGGGATGCCCGGCACCCAAAATCCGTACGCGCTCGGCTCGGGCTTTTGCACCGACACGGCCTCGGTGAAGGTCGCGAGGTCCACCGGCGCGCTTGTCGCCTCGCCTGTGTCCTCGTCCACGGTGACGTAGCTCGTCTTCACGCTGGCCGCGTCGGTGGAGAACTGCGCGAGCGCCGCTTTGCCCTCCGACGAGCTCAAATCGGCGTCCTCCTTGGCGCCCTCGCCCACGTAGGTCGCGATCTTGGACGTGTCGACGCCCTTCTCCTCGGCGGCGGCAAGGAACGCGCCGATCTGGCCCTGCGCCTCGTCGTAGGCACCCTGCGCCTCGTCGAGCTGCTCTTGGCCCGCGCCGATGTAGAAGCCCTCGCCGAAAACGCCGTCGTTTACCCAGTCGGTCGCGATGGTGCCCACCGTCGAGATCGAGATGTAGTAGATCAGCGCGATGATCGCGACGAAGATGGGGATGGCGGCCACGCGGTTCAAGACGACGCGGTCTATGGCCTCGGTGCGCGTGAGGCCGGAGATGGAGCGCTTGTGCACGCGCGAGATGAAGCCCTCGATGAACTTGAAGCGCTCGTTGGTGATGATGGCGTCGGAGGCGTCGTCGAATTTGCTCTCGGCGTCGATGACGATCTTGTCGATGGCCTCGGTCTTGCCGTGCTCGGCGACGATCTCCTGGTCGCGCTCGAAGAACTTGATGGCGTGGTAGCGGCGCAGGTCGGCGGGGATGCCGGCCGGCAGCTTGTCCTCGACCTGCTTCAGGTAGCTTTCCAGCTCGGCCGAAAAGCGCACGGGCTTGGGCTTCTCGCCTGCGCTGGCCGCATCGGTCGCGGCCTTCACCACTTCGGCGATGCCCTCGCCCTTCAGCGCCGAGATCTCGACGACGGGCACGCCGAGGACCTTTTCCAGCTCCTTGCTCTTGATGGTGTAGCCGCGCTTGCGCACGATGTCCATCTGGTTGAGCGCCACGACGACCGGCACGCCGAACTCCATCAGCTGCGTGGTCAGGTAGAGGTTGCGCTCCAGGTTGGACGCGTCCACGCAGTCGATGATGGCGTCGGGCTCGCCTTCCTCGAGGAAGTTGCGCGCGACCACCTCGTCGGCGGAGTACGGCAGCAGCGAGTAGATGCCGGGCAGGTCGACGAACTGGACGCTCGTGTCGCCGCGCAGGTTGCCGGTCTTGCGCTCGACGGTCACGCCGGGCCAGTTGCCCGTGTACTGGTGGTTGCCCGTCATCTGGTTGAACAGCGTGGTCTTGCCCGAATTCGGGTTGCCCACCAACGCGATGGTGCAGCTCATGTCCGTGAAACTCCTTTCGTGGGAGGCCGTGTAAGTTAGCCTCTGCTTACCTTGCTGCCTAAAAGAGGGCGGCCCCGCGGACCGCCCGCTCGTGTGCCGGATGCGCCGTGCGGTGCTGCGCGGCGCGCGTGTCGTGCGCGCCCCGTGCACCCTGCGCTCTGCGCCCTTGCGCCGCGCCTCTACGCGGGCACGACCTCGATGCCGCGCGCGTCGGATTTGCGCAGGCTCAGGCGGTAGCCGCGCACGTTCAGCTCGATGGGGTCGCCCAGCGGCGCGACCTTCTGCACCGAGATCTTCGCGCCCTTCGTGATGCCCATGTCCATGATGCGGCGCCGGGTCTGGCCCGTGTCGTTGAGCTTCACGACCTCGCAGGAGTCGCCGGTCTTCACGTCGTTGAGCGTCATATTCATCATCCGCCTCTCGTGTCGCGCCGCGCGAACAGCTCGAAAGCCTGCCGCGGCGCCTCGTCTCGCAGCGCTTCCGCGCCACGTCGCCTTCAGCTGCCACGCCTCGTGCGCACGCCGCAGCCCTGTCGGTAAAGTTAGCCTATGCAAACCAGATGTTAACCACTGCGAACTTTTTGTCAAGCATAAATTCGCGCCGCGCCGCAGCGAAAAACTCGACAATCGCGCCTTACTCCAGCAATTTGCGAAACTCCGCGCTGTGCAGCATCTTCAAGCGGTAGTAGTTCAGCAGGCTCTGGCGCACGCCGAAGCTCGACAAGTCGAGGGCGAAGCGCTTCTCGATGTTGCCGATGCGGTAGAGCACGTTGTTGCGGTGCATGTGCAAAAGCTCCGCCGTCGGCGTGGCCTTGCGCTCGAGGCGCAAGAAGCAGTAGAGCAGCTTCACGTCGTTCACGTCGTGGCTGTGGTCGGCCTCGGCGATGCGGTCGAGCGGGGTGTTCTCCAGGCAGCGCGCGAGGAAGGCGTCGTCTTTGCGCCCGAGGTCGCAGCAATAAAAACTGAACGCGTCGTGGAAAAAGTACAGCCGCACCTCCTCTCCCGAGATGGCGAAGCACTCGCCTATGATGCCCCGGTAGCGGCGCACGACCTGGGTCTGCTGGTAGAGATGGTGGACGTCGACGATCTTGCGGCCCAGGCCGGAGACCAGGGCCGTGCAGGAATAGCGTTCGCAGAAAGCGTCGAGCTCCTGGAACAGCTCGCGTTCGCGCTCCGGGTCGGCCTCCCTCGCGCAGAACAAGACGAGGATGCTGCCCCGGTAGACGAGGGGCAGGGCATGCGGTGCAAACGTCTTGATCACCGAGACGAGGTGCAGGGGCTGGGCGCTGCACTCGCCCCCGAAATAATCGATGGCCGCCATGTGGAAATAGCCCTCGGCGGGAATGCCGAGTATCTCCACCTGGCTTTCCACGTACATCGCATTCACCTCTTCGCCGGACAGCAAAAGCTCGATGAAATGCTGGTAGGGGGCAAGGCCGTTTGCCCTCAGCTTGCTCGTGTGGTCGAAAAGGCCGTTCACGTAGGAGGCGAAGGCGCAGAACAGGTCGTGGATCCCGGGCGAGTACGGCGTGTTGTTCAAGACGGCGACGATATGCCCGTAGTACACGTCGTCCACCTTCAAAACCGCCGTGATGTAGGGGTGGCCCACCGTCTCGTCGGCCTCGAAGGCCCGCACCCCCTTCTGTTTTCTCCACTCGTTGAAAATGCCGCTCCGGTGCGCGGTGTCCACGGCGCTCGGCAGGTGGCAGCCGTGCTCGAGCAGACTCTGGCTCAAAGGGTCGGGCGGGTCGACGTGGCGCGTGTAGGCAATCAGGTTGTAGGTGGCGTCCGAGATGTTGATCCAATTGCCGAACAGCGGCTCGAAAAGATCCACGAGGTCTTGGGCGGAACCGCCGCGCGATATGATCGCCCGGCTTTCCAGCTCCAGGCGCTTGAAGGCGAAGAGCTTCGACTGCACAAGCGACTGCAAAAACGCGCCGAACTTCTCCATGCCGGGGTCGCGCACGACGATGAGGCGGTCGAGCAGGTGCGGGTCGAAAGGCGGCGATTTCACGGAAAACATCTCGTCGGCCCCGACGACGAGCAGCCCCAAGGAGCCGTCCGGCAAGGTGCCGATGCGCTGCAGCTCGTCTGTGTCGAGCAGGTAGAGCATGCGAGTGGGGTCGACGCCCGCGTCGGAAGGGTCGACACCGACGACCCCGCACCAGTCCACCGCGCGCGCGAGTTTGCGCGGGGTGGAGAGCAGCTCGCAGTCGGGCAACCAGGAAAGAACGAGGTTGACGGTACAGATGGGTATGCAGCGCGAGGCCGCCTCGTGTGCCACGGTGCCCGACCTCCTTTGTACGGGACTTCGCGGAATATGCGCCGGATATTATAGCGCCGCGGCCGAGGGCGCCCGCCGTTACCCGAGGTAGTGGTGCCGGACGAGAAAGTCGCGCACCTCGTACCAACAGTCGGGCTGCACGAGGTAGTACAGCAGCGCGTCCACGACGTCGTAGCGCTCCAGGCCGCGGCCGACTATCTTGAAGTGCTCGACGCCGCGCTCTTTTGCGATGGCGCGCATCTCGGCGTTCTTCAAAAACACCTCGCCGTCGACCAGCCCCTGCATGAAGCCGTAGGCCTGCGGGGCGGGGTCGTGGCGGCAGGCAAACGACGAGACGCGCCCCTCGTGCTGGCAGAGGCTCACATCCGCATAATGCTCGCGGCGATGCGGGCAGTGCAGGGTGCAGTACTCGTTCACCATGATCTCGAGGCCCTCGGGGCGGGTGATGCGCGCCAGTTCGGCGGGGTCGTGGACGATATTGTACTCGAGCACGGCGCGGTCGTAGAGCCCGAGCAGGGCCTCCGTCTGCGCGACGTCCGGCAGCTCCTTGGTCGTCGAAGCCACGAGGGCAAGGCTGGGGAAATCGCGGTGCACGCAGGCGGCCAGCTCGTCGGACCACAGGATCGCCCCGTTGCCCTGCCCCGCAGCCAGCGCCTCCAGCAACATCCGCTCGTAGCCGCCCTCGGCCAGATCGGCGCAGCTCGCGTGCTGGCTCGTGAAGGTCGCGTTGCAGCCGATGCCCAGCTCGTTGTAGCGGCCGATCATCTCGGACACCTGCGCGGCTTCCATCTGCGGACCTGCGTTGTTGCGCCCGCCACCGAGCCGACTGCTGGGAAAGCCGCCGTAGACGCTCTCTATCGTCACGTCGGGGAAAAACATGTCGGGCTGCTTGCGCCACAGCCCGCAAAACAGCAGGCAGATGTCGGGGAACTCCGTCATCCCGGGTATCGTGTAGCGAATCGTCATCTTCTTCCGTTTCTTCTTGCACCGCCCGCACAAGGGGTTGCATGCCCAGCACATGATACGCCCCGCCTTTCTTCATCCGCCTGCCGCTCATCTGCGCCGCGCCCGTCGAGACGCGCTGCGGCCTTTCGACCGCGCCCCGGTTTCCCAGCCGCACCTGCTGCACCAGCCGCACCTGCCGCACCGCGCTTTCGGCTTTCACATAGGGAAAAGGCGCCCCCGCTCGCACATCCGCCCATCGGGGCTTCTCATGCAGCGGAACGCGCCTTCTCTCTCAGACACTTCGCGCATCGCCATTGAGGAAAGGGAAAGGAAATGCGCTGCTTGCGAAGGGGTTTTTACCCTTCAGACTCCTCCTGGTCGGCCTCACCTCCCGTAGCCAGCTTGGGCAAGAACAAGGCCGCGATGACCATGAGGGCGACAAGTCCCATGTAGCAGAACTGCACCATGTCGAAGTTCATGGTGCCGTCCGCTCCGGTGATCAGAGGGCCGACGATGAAAGACGGGATGAGGAACGCCATGGCGTTTTGCACGGTCGAGTGCAGGCCGCCTGCCGCTCCCACGTGCTCGACGCTGATGTCGGGCAGCTGGGCGGGCATGGCCTTGCACAGGGGCAGGGCGCCGCCGACGAAGATGGAGACGATGGCGATGCCCACCGCGGTGCCCATGCCGCCGAGGACGAAGTAGTAGATTGCGACGCCGACGATCACGAGAATGCCCAGGCCGATCAGCCATTGCTTCTCGCGGTGCGTCTTGGCGATGATGGCCGGGAAGAGCACGCCGCCGACCGAGCAGGTGATGTTGCACACGGAGGAGACCAGGGCCGCGGTCGTCGCATCGACGCCCTTCGCCCCCGACATCCACGCGACGAGGTTGCCGTTGTTGGTCGCGCCGGCCGCCATGACAAATCCGATGACGAGGCAGGCGATCCAGAGGTTCTTGGACTTCATGACGATGCCGAGGTGCTTCACCACGGGCTGCACGACGGGCTTCTCGTTGTCGGGATGCTTCTTGTAGAGGAAGATCCAGAACACCAGGCAGATGGCCGAGAGCACGGCCACGCCGGTGAACACGGGGCGCACGTCGGTGAACATGGAGGCCACGGGCACGGCCACGGCGCAGCCCAGCGTCGCGCCGCACAGGTAGATGCCCATGGCAAGGCCCACCATGTTGCCGGGGAACCACAGGCGCAGCATCTTCGCCGAGTTCGCGTTGAGCGCCGCCAGGCCGAAGCCGAAGATGACGGACGTGGCGAACATCCCGACGAAATCAGAGGTGAAGATGCGCAGGACCGCGCCGACCAGCGATATGGCCAGGCCGACGACCATGACCTGCTTGATGCCCTTGCGGTCTGCCCAGGTGCCCGTCAGCAGGCAGAACAGGAAGCCCGTCAGATACGAGCAGCTGTTCAAGATGGTGAACTCCTGCGGGCTCAGGCCATAGCCGCCCGCCTCGGCAGGCGTGAGCAGCGACGTGGCCATGCCGGCAAACACCAGCGTGGAGCCGTTCACCACGACCACTGCGAGAAAGCACAGAAACAGGATGACCCAGCGGTATCCGTACACCTTCTCTCCGTTGACCATTTTCGATTGCATTTTCATGACCCTCCTTTGTCACAAACGCATGGAATCTTACAGTCCCCGCGGCCGCCCCCCTTGTCTCGGAGGCGGGCCCGGGGAAAACGTGCTTACAGGGAAAACAGGGTGGAACGCGGCGCCTCGGGCAGCTTCTTTGCCAGCTCTTCCATGGGGCCGTACTCCATGCAGGCCGCCTGGCAGTGGTGCACGCAGGCGGGCTGCTTGCCGGTCTCGACGCGCTTCTCGCACAGGTCGCACAGGTGCGTGGGCACAGGCAGGAAGGTGTACTCCCAATCGCCCTCGATGTTCTTGTGCGGGCCGTACTCGTACAGCTCGATGCCGCGCTCGCCCACAGGCAGCTTCTTTTCCTGGATGCAGGCCATCACGCACGAACGGCAGCCGAAACACAGGTCGTAGTTGATGAAAAGTCCCATCTTGCTCATTTCTCGCTCCTCCTCTCTAGACGTTTGCCACGACGGGGTCGGCTGCGGGCATGCTCGGAGCTGCAGGCACGGCGTTCGGATCGGCCTCGGCGGGCGCGGCGGACGCCGCAGACGCGGGCGGGTTTGCCCAGGTGTGGCCGTCGTAGGCCGCGATGGTGGGGTTGGTGTACTCGGGCTCCTTGAAGCCGCCCAGCTCGACGACCTGCTCGCACGGGGTGACGAGGCTGTTGTCCGGCGTGCACGGATAGACCTTCGCGAGCGTCGAGCGGAAGTCGGCGCCGAAGGAGTAGCAGCCCGGGTTGCCGTTTTCGGTCAGGTTGTTGATGTTGGAGTTGAAGGTGCCGAACAGGCTGGGCGCGTTGGCCTCCTGCTCGGGGAACCACCAGCCGTGGTCGCCCTCGATCACGCCTTCCATCATCCCTTCCATGACCATCGCGACCTGGCGGCAGCGTCCACGGTCGTTTTCAACCCAGACCCACTGACCGTCCTCGATGCCGTACTTCTTGGCGTCGGCCGGGTTGATGCGCAGGCGCGGGTTGGGATAGAAGGAGCGCATGTGCTTTTGCTCGCGCTGCTCGGAGTGGAAGAACTCGAAGTTGCGCGCGCCCGTCGTCAGGACGAGCGGGTACTTCTCGAAGAGGTCCGGCCTGCTCACCGGCGACTCGAAGGGCTCCTCGTAAAACGGCATGGAGGGCAGCCCCAGCATCATGAACATCGTGCAGTCGAGCTCGATCTTGCCCGTCGTCGTGGCAAAGCCCGGTTGGCCGTCGGGGCGCAGCATGCCCTTCTCGTGCTGGCCGTAGGGGCGGTCGGGCCACTCGTAGTTCTTGCCGTCGGCCTCCCCGGCCAGCAAGGTCTTGTAGTCGAAGGTCTTGTTGGGCGCGGAGTCGATGATGTACTCCATCATGGAGATGTCGTCGACGATGCCCTTGGAGTCCGCCCACTCCTTGTTGAAGCGCTGCAGGAACAAGGCGACGATCTCCTCGTCGGACTTGCACTCGTAGTACTGCGAGATCTTGCGGCTCGCGCGCATGGGGGTGAACCAGCAGCGAATCGTGTTGCGCTCCCAGCTCATGCCGATGGGCAGCACCATGTCGCACAGCCCCTCGATGTAGGGCGTCATGCGGTAGTCGCAGCAGATGGCAAACGGCACCTTCATCAGGGCGTTGTAGACGCGCGGCGCATCGGGCGCCATATTCACGATGGGGTTCGTGCCCATGGCAAAGGACATGCGCATCTCGGGCAGGCCGGTCTCGAGGGCCTTCAGCAAGACGTCGCCTTGGCCCAGCGCGGAAAAGCCCACGGAGTGCAGGGGGAACTCGGAATCGCCCAGGCGCTTGGCCTTCATCTCGTCGGTGAGCACGCCCTCGTCCCAGCCGGCCACATAGGACATGACCGTGCCCCAGGGGTCGTAGGCGATGGTGTTGCCGCCGGGGTTCTCGTAGTTGCCCGTCAGGGCGAGCATATTGAAGATGGACTGGTAGGCCGACACGCCGTTGCGCTTCTGGTCGTTGGAGACGCCGAAGGGCGCGGCGCAGGCCCCGTTCGTCGCGATCACGCGGGCGGCGCGGCGTATGTCGTCGGCGTCGCACCAGGCGATCTCGGCGGCCCACTCGGGCGTGCAGTCCTTCACCTGCTCGGACCACTCCTCGAAACCGAAGCACCACTTCTCCACGAACTCGTGGTCGTAGAGGTCCTCTTCGATGATCACGTGGTTCATGGCCATGGCGACGGCCGCGTCGGTGCCGGGGCGAATCTGGATCTGCACCTCGGCCTTCGCCGACATCCAGTTGATCATCGGGTCGATGACGACGAACTTCGAGCCCTTCTTGTAGCAGTCCGTCATCCAGAAGCCCTGGAAGCAGTCGGCGTTGGACTTCAGGGGGTTGGCGCCCCAGATGAGGATGGTTCCCGGCGGGGTGAAGTCGGGGTAGTCCATCATCTGCTCGTTGAACTGCCCCATGTCCGAGACCGGGTAGCCGCCCATGATGGCGACGGTCGCGGCCGTGCGGGGCACCGCGCAGGAGTCGCCCGAGAACAGGGCGCAGAAGGTGTTGGGGGAACCGAAGGCGTTGTTGATGATCCAGGGCACCTGCCAGCAGATATTGCGGCCCGTGCCCACCATGCCGAAGATGGTCTGGCGGCCGTAGCCCTTGCCGTCGATCTCGGTCTTCACGTACTCGTCGATGATGTCGAGCGCCTCGTCCCAGGAGACACGCCGCCACGCGTCTTTGTTGCCGCGGTCCTTGCGGTCGCGCACCATGGGGTACTTCAGGCGCTCCTCGTTGTAGGCGGCCTCGACCAGGTTCAGGCAACGCGAGCACAGGCGGCCCTTGTTGTAGCTGAACAGCGGATCGCCTTCCGCGTGGTCGAGCTTGCCGTCCTTCATGTAGTACAGCATGCCGCAGCTGTTGTGGCACCCGGGGGGCGTCCACTGGAAGCCGCGCTCGACGGTGAACTCGCCGTCTTGCCAGGTCAGCTCTCCTTTGTGGTAGAGCTCTTCGAGCTTGTGATCTGCCATGTCATCCTCCTCTTTCTCTCTTGCAGGCCTTCGCTCGGGAAGTCCTGTGGAGATTTTGTCAAGGGGGAAACGGCGAACGTGTGATTAAAAGCCAACTGCTTCGGCGCTTCTTTTTGTAGGAAATGTAAAAGCGCTGGTTAAGGGTGCTGTTTTAGGCGCGGATGCGAGTTTTTCCCGCGGAGTCCGCGGGTGAAAATGCCGCCGCGGAAAGACGCGGGAGCGCGTTCCTGAAAATTCTCGAGGAGAGCGCGGCGGCGTTTTTTGTGATTTTGCACAAAGACGGGGCGGCGTGGTTTGGAGGAAATTACGCCCTTTTCAGCAGGGGCAGGTGGCGTGGACGACGCGGGTCCACGCGGAGTAGGCGGCCGCGCGGGCGGCGAAACGGGCCGCCGCCTCGTCGTCTGGGCAGATGGCGAAGCTGGTCGAGCCGCTGCCCGTGACCTGCGCGGCCAGCACGTCGGGGGCGGCCTTGGCGCGCTCGACGCGCGCGCGCAGCTCGGGGTTGCAGGAAAAGGCGGCTTCTTGCAGGTTGTTCGCGCAGGCCCGCGCGAGGGCGGAAGGGATGGCGCACTCCTCCATCAGCTGCACGAGCGGCAGCGTATCCGCCGGCGCGACGGGCGCCGCATCGAACGCCTGGTAGACGGCGGGCGTCGAGTTGCCCCGCGCGTCGCCCATCAGCACGAGCGGCAGCGAAAACGCGGGCAGGCGCCGCTCCAGGCGCTCGCCCCTGCCCGACATGAGCGTGGCGCCGCCGTAGAGGAAGCACGCGACGTCGCTGCCCAGCTCGGCGGCCACGGCCAGAGCTTCAGGCCCGCACGCGTCGATGCCATATTCGGCGGCGTACCAGGAAATGGCCGCAGCGGCGTCGCTGGACCCGCCGCCCAGCCCGCCACCTACAGGGATGTTCTTCTTCACCCGCACGCACAGGAGCTCGTCCGCGTCGGCGACCGGCTGCCCGCACGCCTGCTCCATCGCCTCGAGCGCGCGAAACACCAGGTTGCCCGTGCAGGGCTGCCCCACGTCCGGCTCGCATTCCACGACGATGGCACTGCCCGCGTCGGTGAACGCGGGGTGGACACTCGACACGCCGCAGTCGCCCTCTTCACCCGCCGCATCGTGCCCGCAAAACTCCGCCAACTCCCAGCGCGGCACCCGGGTAAACTCCAGCTTGTCGGCCAGGTCCACGGTCTGGAACACCGAGCGCAACGCGTGGAACCCGCCGACGGGCGGATACTCCACCGCGAGCAGCAGGTTCACCTTGGCATATGCATATATAGTCGGCATGCGTGCCTTTCTCGGAGCGGTCCGCCGCCCTCGGCTTTCACGTGAAACACCTGCCCGGCGCACGGCCCGGCGCACAAACGCACGCGAAGCACGCGCGCACAGCACGGCGTCGGCCACGCATAGCGAAACGCCGCCGCCTGCACAACGCGGCGCAGCTGCGGCGCTAGAAAATCTCCTCTTGCAGCTCGGGGAAGAGGCGCTGGTCGTTGTCGAGGTCGGTCAGCTCGACCGTGCCCGTCAGCACGTCGACGTACTGGAAGGACTGGCGTGCCTTGCGCCCGCGCTTCTCCTCCACCTCGATGATGAACAGCGAATTGTGGGCCTGGGTCAGCGTGCCTTCACGCTCGACGATCTTGGAGCGGCCGAGGTTCGCGCGCACGCGCAGGCGCTTGCCCTTCATATCTATAAGCGTCTTGTGGATGTTGTTGACGTAGGCTACTTGCTTTGTGATGGGCTCTTCATCCATAAACCATGTCCTCCTGACATACAGAACATATATTGTACCATGCGCAAGAGGGAAATGGTGCAGTATAATTGCAGGGCTTAGCTTTTTTTGCAGACCTGCCCGCACGCCCGCGGGCTATTGCATGGAAAGGATCTCGCATGTCCTTCATCGACGGCGCCTCGCTGGGCGCATCGGATGCGGCGCGCAAGCTGATCGAGCATCACGTGCCCTCGCGCATGGCGGCAAAAGACGGTTCGGTCTTCGAGTTCGACCAGGAGATCGGCGACTACGCCGCGACCCGCCTCGGCTGGACCACCCTGGCCAGCCAACCCCCCACCGACCCCTCCGAGGTGGCCATCCTGGCGCAGCAAGCGCGCGGCGCCGGACTCGACGCCGTCGTCTTGATCGGCCAGGGCGGCTCGACACAGGCGGCGCAGACCATCACCAAGCTGCACAGCCTCGAGGTCACCGACGAGGTGCCCTTCCGCACCATGGACTCGCTGTCGCCCGTCTACGTGAACCACATACTCGGCTCGTCGGACCCCGCGCGCACGCTCTACATCGTGTCGTCGAAGTCCGGCACCACGCTCGAGCCCACGGTGGCCAGCCACGTCGCGTGGAAATACGTGTGCGCCCATCTGGGCGAGGAGGCCGCCGGCGGGCGCTTCGTCGCCATCACCGACCCGGGCAGCGAGCTGGAAGCCGTCGCGCGCAAGAACTCGTGGCGCGCCGTCCTGCACGGATGCCCCGAGGTGGGCGGGCGCTACTCGGCGCTGTCCGTGTTCGGCCTCATGCCCATGGCCTCGGTCGGCATCGACGTCGAGCAGACGCTGGCCGACGCCGTTGAAATGGAGCAGCGCTGCGCCTCGGACTCCCCCGACAACCCCGCGCTGCGCCTGGCCTCCTTCCTCTACGAGAATTGGCAAAACGGCCGCGACAAGTTCTCGCTGGTCATGCCCCCGCGCAACCAGGTCTTCGGCCTGTGGGTCGAGCAGCTGGTGGCCGAGTCGCTGGGCAAGTGCGGCGTCGGCATCCTGCCCAACGTCGAGGTGGACTCGGGCATCCTGGCCGACTACTACGCCGACCGCAGCGTCATCTTGTGCAACATCAACAACAGCGAGGCCTTCGAGCACGCGCGCACCTGCCTGCACCCCGAGCTGCCGGTGTTCCGCGTGGACATCCCCGACGTCAACGCGATGGCCAACTACTTCCTCGTATGGGAGTACGCCGTGGCCTTCACCGGCTGGCTCATGCAGATCAACCCCTTCGACCAGCCGGACGTCGAGAGCACGAAGGTGGCCACGCGCGAGCTGCTCGCCCTCGACGGGGCGAAGGGCTTCACGGTGCCTTCCGCGGAAAACGGCAAGCCCGCGTGGCGCGAGTACGAGGTGTCCGACATCTGCGGCGCCGACCGCGTCTACGTCAGCGCGGCGCTGCTCGAGGGGATGGGTGAACACGAGCTCGAGAACGTGGGGCTGGGCGTCGCGCTGCGGCGGCTGTTCCGCTCGATTGGTGAAAACGACTACTTCTCGTTCAACGCCTTCCTGCCGTTTCGCGGCGTGGGGCGGCGCGAGTGCCTGGAGCGCGTGCGGCACCGCGTGGCCGACCGGCTGCGCGTCGCGTCGTGCCTGGAGATCGGCCCGCGCTACCTGCACTCGACCGGGCAGCTGCACAAGGGCGGCTCGAACACGGGCGTGTTCCTCGTGGTCAGTTCCGACGAGCCCTACGACATCAAGATCCCGCACAAGGACTACACGCTGGGCGACGTGGAAAACGCCGAGGCGTTGGGCGATTTTTCCGCGCTGGCCAGCCGGGGCCGCCGCGCGGTCTACGTGCATCTGAAGGACAACGACTCGAAGTTCCTCACGCTGTTCGCCGACGAGGTGTGCGCCGCCATCTCGGCCGCCTACGCGCACAAGGCGCACTAGCTGCGCGAAGGCGCGGCGGTGCTGGGGCGCAGCCGCAGACAGCGCGCGCTTGATTCGGCGGCGCGTCATCGCAGCTGCGCAAGCGCGCACCGGCCTTCACGATTCCCCGCACGCAAAAGGGCGCTGCAACACTTTCGTTGCAGCGCCCCTCCTTTTTACCCGCGCAAAGTTCTTCCGTGAAAAGCCGCGCTATCCTCGCGCTCGCATCATCCTCGCGCCCGCGCGAAGCTTCCGCAAGCCACATCTATCCCGTGACGCCCGCGGCTATCGCGCCTGCCTGCGGCTAGCCAGCCTGCACCACCGGCTTGATGATGCCGTAGCCGCCGTTCTTGCGGTGGTACACGACCTGGATCTGGTGGGCGTCCTGGTCGAAGTACACGTAGAAATCGTGGCCGAGCAGGTCGGTCTGCACGAGCGCGTGCTCCTCGGTCATGGGCTCCATCTCGACTTCTTTGGTGCGGACCATGAAGTCGTCGTCGTCTTCCACGTCGACGGCGGGCAGCTCGATGTCGAGCTCGGCCGGCTCCAGCTCGCGGATGGACCCGCGGCCGCCGCGCCTGTCCACGACCTTGGTCTTGTACTTGCGCAGCTGGCGCGCGACCTTGTCGGCCGCCACGTCGATCGCGGCGTACATGTCGGTCTCGGCCTCGGCCACGCGGATGACCGCGCCCTTCGCGCGCACCGTGACCTCGCAGATCGCGTTCTTGGGGTTCGCGGGGTTCTTCTCCGCGCGCAAGACGACCTCGGCGGCCAGCGCGGCGCGGTCGAACACCTCGAGCGCGCGGCCCACTTTCTCGTCCACGTAGTCCTTCAAAGCAGGGGTGACGCTTGTCTTTCGTCCGGTAACGGTGATTGCCATGATGGACCTCCTCGCTTTTGCCGAAGGCGCGTTCGCGCCGCTTCTTGCCCCTGATGATACCGCCGATGCCCGCCTCCACGCAGCGCGTTTCAGCTTTGTCATCATGTGCTCTCGAAAAATTTTTCCCGCGACACGTGAAAATGCGCTGCACATCGCCGCCGCGGAGTGTGGTGCGGCACGGTGAAGCGCAGTGCGGCACGGCATGGTGAAGCGTGGCATATGCCTCGTCGCGCTGTCGGGCAGGCCGCCTAGTTCTGCGTCGCAGCCGCCTCGCCGCGACGTTCGAGCCGGCGTGCGCCTAGTTCTGCGTCGCAGTCGTCTCCTGGGCCGTCCCCTGCGCCGTCGTCTGCTCCTGCGCCGTCGCCTGCTCCGTGGTCTGACCCTGCTGCGCGCTCGGCGCAAAGGTGTCGGGCAGCGTGGACATGTCCGTCTTGCCGGGCAGCAGCGCCTCGCCCTGCGTGCCGAGCCATTTGTCGATGAACAGCCGCGCGGTGCCGTTCGACACCGCCGTGTCCACCGCCTTCGCCACGGCGCTCGTCAGCGCGGAATTGGCCGACAGCGTCGCCGCGTACACGGGCCGCACGGACACGGAGCTCAAGAACCCCACGTTCACGACGTTCTCGTAGTCGCGCGCGTAGTAGTCGCCCGCGGCGGCATCGGCGATGAAATAATCCGAGGTCCCGGCCTTCAGCGCGTCGAAGCCGTCCTTCACCGTGGCCACCGCGCTCGTCGACGCCAGCCCGAGCGCCTCTTGCACTTCGGTGGCGGCGGCGCTCGACGACTGCACGAGCACCTTCTGGCCGTTCAGGTTGGTGAAGTCCACAGACGCGACGTCGCTTTTCGCCTTGTCCTTGGGCATGAACAGCGCCGACCCGTCGTTGAGGTAGGCCTTCGAGTAGGCCAGCGTGTCGCTGCCGCTCGTCTTCGCCATGCCGAGCGTGTCGCTGCCGCTCGTCTTCGCCATGCCGAGCGCCACGTCGATCTCCTTGGCCTCGAGCTTCTTCGCGCCCTCGTCGGCCACGTCGACGACCTTCACCTTCAAGCCCAGCGCATCGGCCAGCGCGGCGGCCATGTCCACGTCGAGGCCCACGACCTCGCCGCTCGAGTTGGTGCCGCCGTAGGGCGATTTCGAGGCGTTCACCCCCACCGTCAGGGTGCCGGACGAGATGGTGGCGCCCGCATCCACCGTGGAAGAGGACTGGGCGGCGGGCCGCGAGGGCAGCTGCTGGCAGCCGCACAGAACAAACGCCGCGACGCAGCACATCGCGCACACGGCGGCGACAAACATCCCGCGCATTCCAGCTCGTCTGCTTGCCTTCATATCCTCGCCCCCGCATCGCCTTGTGTTCAAGAAGGCTCCTCCCAGCTGACCTGGTCTTTGACCCCACACTTGCATACCGGAGCTTTTGCCCGGCGCCTCCGACGAAGCGCCGAACGACTCACCCGCTCGCCCGGGGCGCGGGATGCGCCCTTTACGGACGGTACGACTTACACCTAAGACGCGCCGTGCTCGCACACCGCCGCTGCGATGTGTTTACGTGGATCCTTTTGACCGCGTCTGCCTTGGACTAGACACGACCGCGCGGGCCGCGTCGCAACCACAGCCTGGAAGGAGCGTGGGGAGAATTCTAGCACAGCGTCGCGAGCTGCGCGTTTTTGGTGAAGATGGAGGGGCGGCAGACGTGGCGCGATGCGCGGGCGGCGCCGCAGCGTGCGCAGGCGGCGCCACGAAGGCAGGGTGAACGGGGTGGTGGTGAAGGCGAAGCCCGCGCCCTAGTTCTTGCTGAAGAAGCCGCCCGAGCCGGAAGCGCCGTCGTCGGCAGGGCCGTGGTGCCCGATGCCGCGCCCGCCGAGGTTGGCGCGCAAGAACTCCTCCAGGTCGAAGTCCTCGCCGGCCTCGTCGTCGTAGTACTCCTCGTCGGCCAGCGCCCAGTCCAGCCCGTAGCGCGCGCAGGTCTCCTCGTCTTCGTAGAGCAGGGCCAGCGCCTGGATGTTCAGGTTGTCGCCGCCGACGGTGGAGAGCAGCTCGGAGAGCTGGTAGACGGTCTCGACCAGCGGGACGGACACGTCGCATTCCTCGGCCAGGTCGAGCACCACGTCGAGCGCGTCGAGGAAGCGGTGCACGTCGATGCGGCCGTCGTAGTCGTGCAGGAGCATCTTGGGAGCGTAGTCGACCAGCGCGCGCGAGCCGGCAGACGTCGAGGCCAGCGCGTTCACCGCATCCGAGCCGGCGAAACCCGCGATGTGCCCGATGGAGATGGCCTCGACCGTGCCCATGATGGAGCCGGCCAGCCCCACGTAGGCCACGAGGGCCGCCATCTGGCCTGCGCCCGGGCCGTCTTGGAGCACGACCTTGTGCGCGAGGTAGGGGAAAAGCGGCGATGCCTCCTCGCGCCCCTGCGCGTCGCCGCCCACGAAGATGAGCGACTCTTCCTTTTCGCCGAGCGCGGTGATGGGCGCGTCCACGAAGAAGATGTCGCGCGTCGCGGCCAGCGCCTGGATCTCGCGGGCCAGGCGCGGCGAGGAAAAGGTCGCGTCGATGCAGACGGTGCCGGGGTCGAGCAGCTCGAGCAGGCCGTCGTCGCCCAGGTACAGGTCCTCGACGTCGGCCGTCGTCGCGCACGCGGAGATGACGACCTGGCATTCGTTGACGGCCGTGGCGCGGTCCGCGATGTGCGGGATGCCGGCCATGCGCAAGACGGCGGCCTCGCGCGAGTCGTGCTGCGCGTCCAGCACGTCGAAGCCCGCCTGCTTCAAGTTCACGAGCGCCTCGAGCGCCGACGGGTTCACGCCGCCGCCGAAAAACACTATTTGGGTGTCGATGGTGTCCATGTGCTCCTGTTCAACCTGTTCAATCTGCCCGGCCCGTTCAACCTGCTCGGCCATTCGGCCCGTTCAAGCTATCCGGGCTGTTCAAGCTATTCGGCCCGTTCAACCTGTTCGACCTGCCCGGCCTACTCGGTCTTGCCCTTCGTCGCGTCGGCCGCGTCCGCAGCAGCATCCGCAGCCGCGCCCTTGCCCTTGTCCTCGTCTTTGCCGCGCCCGAGCCTGTTGGCGATCCGGTCGGCGATGGAGATAGTCTCGCGCCGGTCGCCGCCCCAAAACGCGATGGCCACCATGCCCGGCCCCACGTGCGAGCCGATGACCGGCCCGATCTCGCAGTGGATGGGCGGGACGCTGCCCTCGGGGCGGTCCAGATGGTCCTCGACCCAGCGCATGTCGCCCTCGCAGTCGGCGTGCGCCACGAGCACGGTCTCGTCCGAGCCGTTGCCGCCGCGGTGCTTCTCGTCGTAGGTGGCCACGAGCGCCTTGAGCGCCTTCTTGCGCCCGCGCGCCACGCCCGCCAGGCTGAGCGTGCCGTCGATGTTGAAGTCGAGCATGGGCTTGATGTTGAGCTTGGTGCCGGCGGTGGCCGCCATGTCGGGGATGCGCCCGCCGCGCCGCAGATGCTCCAGCTCGTCGATGGTGAAGCCGCAGTTCACGAACCAACGCGCCTGCTCCAGCTCGTCGATGGTGAAGCCGCAGTTCACGAACCAACGCGCCTCCTCGGCCCACGCGGCCAGCTGCGCCGCCGAAAGCCCGCGGTCGCGTTGGCGTATGGCCTCGTAGGCCAGCAGCCCCTCGGCGATCGAGGCCAGCTTCGTGTCCACGGCAAACAGCTCGAAGTCGGGATGCGCGGCGGCCACGTCGGCGGCCAGGCGCTCGACGGTCTCGAAGGTGCCGGACAGCCCGGAGGAAAACGCGAGGTAGACGGTGGGGGTGCCGTCGGCGGCCCACTCCTCCATGCGCTCGGACAGCTCGACGATGGGAATCTGCGCCGTGCCCGAGACCTCGCCCTTGCGCAGGCGCCCGTAGAACTCCTTGCTCTCCATCGTCTGCCACATGTCGTCGAGATGCTCGCCGTCGTTCATGCTGAAGGGGAACCTGAAGTACTCGACGCCCGCGTCCGCGAAGACCTGCGCCGGCAGATCGCAGCACGAATCGAGGACGAGCCGGCATTTCACCTTGCTTTGCATGTGCACCACTTCCCTATCGTCTCGCTAGTCGAGGCCGCGCAGCGACAAAATCATCTGCGTGCGCCTCTCGTGCAAACCGCTTTCTATGCCCGCAGGATAGCTGTGCGGGTTCATGAAACGCTGTATCGAACTGTCTAGTTTACCCAATTGCTCCTTGCAGCGCGACTGCGCGGCGGCAGCCGAAAGGTCGCGGCCGGGCACGGGGCGGCCGTCGCGCACGAGCGGGTGAAGCAGGTCCTCGCTTTCGAGGCCGCTGGTGAAGCGCTTGCGCCGCGTCTCGTCGAGGGGGTTCACCGCGACGGGCTCGGGCGGCAGGGGCGCGCCGGTGTCGAAGATGAGGTCGCCGGCGAAGCTGCCGTCGTCGTGGTAGTAGCGGCGCGTGTCGAGCACGCCCGGGATGGTGACCTTCCAGGTGTTCTCGCTCACCTTCATGCGCGGCTGCCAGGTGCCGTTGTGCTCGCGGATGGCGGCCAGCTTGTAGACGCCGCCGAGCGCGGGCTGGCCGAAGCCGCAGGACAGGTGGGTGCCCACGCCGAGCGCGGTGTAGCTCGCGCCCTGCTCGTTTAGGGAGGTGATGGTGTATTCGTCGAGGTCGTTGGACAGCACGATGCCCACCTCGGGAAAGCCGGCCGCGTCGAGCATCGCGCGCGCCTTCTTCGACAGCCACGCCAGGTCGCCGGAGTCGATGCGCACGGCCAGCAGCTTCTCGCCGCGCGCGCGCATCTCGCGGGCGACGACGATGGCGTTTTGCACGCCGCGCTCCACGTCGTAAGTGTCCACGAGCAAGACGGCGTTGCGGGGGAAGGCGCGGGCGTAGGCGCGGAAGGCCTCCAGCTCGTCGTCAAAGGCCATAACCCAGCTGTGCGCGTGCGTGCCCGAGACGGGGATGCCGTACTCCTTGCCCGCCAACACGTTTGCCACGTTCGCGCATCCGCCCACGAAGGCGGCGCGGCTCGCGCTCATCGCGCCGTCCGGGCCTTGGGCGCGGCGCAGGCCGAACTCGCTCACGGGGCGGCCTTGCGCGGCGC
Organism: Acidaminococcaceae bacterium; assembly: GCA_963592385.1. Classification (GTDB taxonomy): domain Bacteria; phylum Actinomycetota; class Coriobacteriia; order Coriobacteriales; family QAMH01; genus CAVAWX01. The sequence goes on from CAVAWX010000030.1 coordinate 19,915, forward strand.
GGCAGATGCGGGCGGCCTTCGTCGCGATGAGGGTCTGGAAGTTCACGCCGTTCAGGATGGCGGGCTCGAGGAGCTGGCATTGCAGGAGGCTGCCCGTCACGCGCACGAGCGGCTCGCGGGGAAATACCACGCTGCCCTCGGCCGGCGCGTCGATGTCCACGGACAGCGGGGTCGCGGCCAGCCATTCGAGAAAGGCCGGGTCGAAGAGGGGGCCGCCGCCCGGGGCGGGCAGGCCGGCGAGGTAGGCGAGGTCGTCGTCGGTGACGGTGAACTGCTCGGCCAGGCGCGCGACCTGGTCGAGGCCGCACAGAACCGCGTAGCCGCCGCCGAAGGGGTTTTCGCGGAAGAAGACGTAGAAGCACGCCTGCGTGTCGGCCTTGCCCTGCTGCCAGTAGCCCTGCGCCATGGTCAGCTCGTAGAGGTCGGTCATCAGCGTCAAATTCTGCGGCATGGGTGAATGCGCCTTCCTCTCTCGCGCTG
>CAVAWX010000031.1:0-3467 GCA_963592385.1 Acidaminococcaceae bacterium
CGCGCTCCGTCGAAAGGTGGGAAGGCAGGTGCGCCCTTCCGCTTCAAACACAGCGATATACTCTACTCGTCCGCGCCGCGAAACGCAAGGACTTTTTTCGCCACGCCGGCGGGGCGGGCGCGGGCCTTCTCCGCCCGCAACGTAGACCGGCGCCGCGCGCCCCTACTCCGTCTTCTCGAAGGAGCGGGCGGCGTATTGCGCGTCGTCGCGCCACAGCACGACCTCGCCGGCCTTGCGGCTGGCCGCCAGGTCGATGACGCGCTGGTTGGAGCTGCCGCGAAAGCGCAGCGACACATCGTGCAGGGCCGCCTCGTAGCGCCCGTCCACCAGCACGTCCACGCACGCCAGCAGCGCGTCGGTCGCCTCGGTGCGGCGCGGGGAGCCCTCGCGCACGAGCTCCTCGCACGTGTCGCCGGAAAACAGCCACACGGTCTTGCCCGGGTACTCCCGTTTCACGCGCTCCAGAAACGGCAGCAGCGCGCGCTGGTTGTCCGGCTCCATGGGCTCGCCGCCCAGCACCGTCAGCCCGTCTATGTACGCCGGCGCCAGGCTCTCGACAATCGCGTCTTCGACCTCGCGGGTGAAAGGGCGCCCGAAAGAGAAATCCCAGGTCTCGGGCTGGAAGCAACCCGGGCAGCAATGCGTGCAGCCCGACACGAACAGGGAAGTGCGCACACCCTCCCCGTTCGCGATATCGCAGTATTTCACCTCGCCGAAATTCATCATCTGAAAGCGCCGCGCATAACGCCAAGCCCCTCGAAACCGTGCGAGCCGCCCGCGGCCGCCCGAAGCGCCGAAAGCCGGCACGCTCGTTGCGACCCCGCCGGCCCGTCCGGCCCGCGCGCTCCTACAAATGCATCACGCGGTCTTTTATCTCCTCCGTGCGTCCCTGGTTCCAAAACTGCGTGCCGATGTAGCCGCAGGTGCGCCGCGCGACGTTGAGCTTGTCGTGGTCGCGGTTGCCGCAGTTCGGGCACTCCCACTCGAGCTTGCCGTCCTCCTCGACGATCTTCACCTCGCCCTCGAAGCCGCACGCCTGGCAGAAATCGCTTTTCGTGTTCAGCTCGGCGTACATGATGTTCTCGTAGATGTACTGCATCACCTTCACGACGGCCTTGAGGTTGCCCTGCATGTCGGGCACCTCGACGTAGCTGATGGCCCCGCCGGGCGACAGCCGCTGGAACTCGCTTTCGAAGCGCAGCTTGGTGAACGCGTCGATCTCCTCGCGCACGTTCACGTGGTAGGAGTTCGTGATGTAGCCGTGGTCGGTGATGCCCTTCACCATGCCGAAGCGGCGCTGCAAAGACTTCGCGAACTTGTAGGTCGTGGACTCCAGCGGCGTGCCGTAGAGCGAATAGTCGATGTCTTCGGCGGCCTTCCACTCGGCGCATTTGTCGTTCATGTGCTGCATGACCGACAGCGCAAACGGCGTGGCCTCCGGGTCGGTGTGCGAGTGCCCCGTCATGTACTTCACGCACTCGTAGAGGCCGGCGTATCCCAGCGACAGCGTGGAGTAGCCGCCGTAGAGCAGGCGGTCGATGGTCTCGCCCTTGTCCAGGCGCGCGAGCGCCCCGTACTGCCAGAGTATGGGTGCGGCGTCCGACAGCGTGCCCTTCAGGCGCTCGTGACGGGCGCGCAGGGCGCGGTGGCACAGCTCCAGGCGCTCCTCGAATATCTCCCAGAACCTGTCCTCGTCGCCGCCGGAGGACAGCGCGACGTCCGGCAGGCTGATGGTGACGACGCCCTGGTTGAAGCGGCCGTAGTACTTCGGCTTGCCCGGCTCGTAGTCCTTCGCGCGCGCCACGTTGCCGTAGCCGTTGCCGCTGCGGTCCGGCGTGAGAAACGACCGGCAGCCCATGCAGGTGTAGACGTCGCCCTCGCCGGGCTCCTCGCCCTTGGACAGCTTCAGCTCGTGCATCTTCTTTTCCGAGATGTAGTCGGGCACCATGCGCCGCGCCGTGCACTTGGCCGCCATCTGCGTGAGGTAGAAATACGGCGAGCCCTCGAACACGTTGTCGTCTTCGAGCACGTAGATGAGCTTGGGAAACGCCGGGGTGATCCACACGCCCGCCTCGTTTTTCACGCCCTGGAAGCGCTGCGCGAGCATCTCCTCGATGATCAGCGCCAGGTCGTGCTTCTCGGCCTCGTCCTTGGCCTCGTTCAAATACATGAAGACGGTGACGAAGGGCGCCTGGCCGTTCGTGGTCATGAGCGTGACGACCTGGTATTGGATGGTCTGGACGCCGCGGCGGATCTCGTCGCGCAGGCGCCGCTCGACGATCTTTGCCGCAGCACCGGGGGCCGCCTCGACGCCCAGCGACTCGATCTCGGCGTAGACCTCGCGGGCGATCTTCTTGCGCGAGACGTCCACGAAGGGCGCGAGGTGCGCGAGGCTGATGGACTGCCCGCCGTACTGGCTGGAGGCCACTTGCGCGATGATCTGCGTCGCGATGTTGCAGGCGGTGGAAAACGAGTGCGGCTTTTCAATGAGAGTGCCGGATATGACGGTGCCGTTTTGCAGCATGTCGTTGAGGTTCACCAGGTCGCAGTTGTGCATGTGCTGCGCGTAGTAGTCCGCGTCGTGGAAGTGGATGATGCCCTCCTTGTGGGCCTCGACCACGTCTTGGGGCAGCAGCATGCGCATCGTCAAATCGCGCGAGACCTCGCCTGCCATGTAGTCGCGCTGCACGGACACGACGGTCGGGTTCTTGTTCGAGTTCTCCTGCTTGACCTCTTCGTTGTTGCACTCGATGAGCGACAGTATCTTGTCGTCGGTCGTGTTGTTCTGGCGCTTGAGGTTTTGCAGGTAGCGGTAGATGATGTACTTGCGCGCCACCTCGAAGCAGTCCAAGGCCATGATCTCGTCTTCGACCATGTCCTGGATCTCTTCGACCGAGACGGCGTGTCCGGCCGCTTCGCACTTGTCGGCCACGTTTTCCGAGGCGTAGCGCACCTGGCGCTCCGTCAGGCGCTCGGCCTGCGCGACCTCCTGGTTGGCCGCGCGTATGGCGTTGGCGATTTTCTCTATGTCGAAAAGGACTTCCGAACCGTTGCGCTTGATGATCTTCATATCGTCTGCCATCCCCTTCGTCGCTCGTCGCTGAAATCTTGTATATGCCGCGGAAAATGCCGCGAGAACACATCCGCAACGAACGCATGGGCATATGCGCGTCTCGGCCGTGCGGGAAGGGAGAATACGCCAAGGAGGGCGGTGAATGAAGCGCATTTATCCACAATATCTTGTGGAATTCGGGTGGTAAAGATACTAGGGCTTGTGTTTGCGCAGGTCGCCCGCCGATGTTTGAAAACGCGGGCGGAAAGGGTGAAGAAAGATGCGGGCGGGCCGTTTTTCGGCGGGCGGCGCGGGGCCACACAAGGGGCACACAGAGGCGGCAGCGGCGGCGAAGCAGCGGGCGAAAAAACGGCGGCGCGGGGCGGCGAAGCAGCGACGTCGCGGACAAAAAAGC
>CAVAWX010000031.1:3477-6773 GCA_963592385.1 Acidaminococcaceae bacterium
ACACAGAGGCGGCGGCGATGGCAGCGCGGCACAAGATCACGGGGGCGCAAAGGCGGCGAAGCGGCAGGCGGCGCGGGGCGGTGGAGCGGCGACGCCGCGGGTGAAAAAAGCGGCGGGCGCGCGTCGAAAGCGCAACCCGCCGGCTACAAGCTCTCGCCGCGCCGAGCCCGTGCGCCGAAGGCGCGGGCCCGCCGAGGCGCCAGACCCTATTTCACGATGAGGACGGGCAGGTCCGTCGAGCGCAGGACGGCGTAGGACACCGAGCCGAGCGCGCCGCGTATGGCGCCCAGGCCGCGGCGCCCCATGACGATGCAGTCGCACTCGTGGCGCTTCGCATAGCGCGGGATGATCTCTTGGGCATGCCCGCCGATGACCTCGATGTCGACCGTCAGGCCCTGCGGCGCCGGCCCCAAGGCCTCCTCGATCTCGCGCGCGAGCTGCGCCTTTTGCTCCTGCACGTAGCCTTGGCGCGTCTCCTTTGCGGCCTCGACGTCGAAGTCCTTCACGCCGGCCATGCGCGCGGCCACCTCAAACGCCGCGTCGTTGTAGTCGGGCAGGTCGGTGACGTTCAGGACGATGAGCTTCGCGTCGCTTTCGGCCGCAGCCAGGCCGGCCGCCGCGTGCAGGGCGCGCTGGGCGTGCTCGGACTTGTCGTAGGGGACCAAGATGTTCGTGTACATGGCGCATCCTCCTTCAGACGTCGCCTGCGCGCGTGGCGCGGCGCATGATGAACAGACGCCCCCATTGTAGCGCGGCGCACCTGTCCCGACGTGCGTGGCAGGGCGATTCGGCAAAGAGGGCGGGCGCGCATGGGATAGAATCGCGTGGACAGGCGGCGCGGGCATCGTGCAGACGACGCAGGCCGTGGCAAGGGCACACGACGAAAAGGGCGAGACGATGATCTTCTACTTCACCGCGACGGGAAACAGCCTGCATGCGGCACGCGCAATCGCCGAGGCGACGGATGACGAGCTGCGCAGCATCCCGCAGGAGATGGCAGGCGCGAATGCAGAGACGCGCGCGGATGCGATGGTGAAGCCGGAGGCAGACGCGGGCGCGGGCGAAAACACTCCGCGCCACCACTACGAAGACGAGGCGATCGGCTTCGTCATGCCCGTCTACGCGCACGACCTCGCCCCGCTTGCCGCGCGCTTCATCGAGCAGAACAGCTTCACGGCCGACTACGTCTTCGCGGTGCTCACCTACGGCAACCGCGCGGGCTGCGCCGTCGAGGCCTGCGAGAAGCGCCTCGCGCAGGCGGGGTGCCGCCTCGACTACGCCGAGCTTTTGCTGATGGTGGACAACTGGCTGCCGAGCTACGACGCGGGCGAGCAGGCGGCGATGGAGAAGGGTGAAGCGGAGCATCTCGCGCGCATCGCCGCGGAGGTCGCCGCGCGCACATGCCGCGTGCGCCCCGCGACGGCAGCCGACCGCGCGGCAGACGACGACCTCTTCTCGAAGGGATTCTCGTTTGCCACCTTATGCGACATGGGCTTTCTGGACCCGCTCCTGCGCGTGCGCGATGCCTGCACGGGATGCGGCACCTGCGCGAAGGTGTGCCCTGCGGGATGCATCCGCATCTGCGGCGGGCGAGCCGTGCGCGAGGCGGCGGCGGGACTTCACTGCACCGCATGCCTGGCCTGCATCCACGCGTGCCCGCAGCACGCCCTCGAGATGCCGGGCGGCGAGAAAAACCCGCAGGCACGCTACCGCCACGAGGGCGTCTCGCTGCACGACCTCGTCGCGGCGAACTGCCAGCCGGGCGCGTAAGGCCGAGGGCGCGGGCGGGCGCGGGCGGGCGCGCAAACGGCCCCGCAAGCGCCCCTCTTCGTGCTACACTCCACGGGCGCGAATGGCATGCCAGCGTGGCGCAACGGTAGCGCAGCGGTTTTGTAAACCGTTTGTTGCAGGTTCGATTCCTGTCGCTGGCTCCATCTTCTTCACCGCGAGGCGCCGCCCCCGCGCGCGTTTCACCGTAGCGGCCTACCCCGCGACCAGCTCCACCAGCCGGTCGATCTCGTCGGCGGACATGCCGCAGCTCTGCAAATAGCCCCTCGCCCCCGCCGTGTAGTCGGCGTAGTACAGCTCGTCTACGCTCGTCTCGGCAGACGGCGCCTTCCCTTCACCCTGTCCCAGCAGGTAGCGCGCGAAATCGTCGAAATACAGCGAGACCACCGCCTCGTAGCGCTCGGGCGTGGCGTCAGCCGTGATGTTGTAGTAGTTGGCGTACGTGGTCATGTAGTCGGCGCACATCTCTTCGTAGCTCGCGCCGGCCAGCGCCTCGACGAGCGCGCACACGAAGCCGGTGCGGTCCTTTCCCTCCATGCAGTGGATATAGGCAGGGCCGCCGTATTCGAGCAGGTGGCGCATGCCGGCCGCGACGCCTTCCTTGTACGCGGCGGCATCGTAGTCCGACGACATCCCCAGCACCACGTCGGCGCCGCGCTCGTAGAGGCCGCGGGTATACTCGGACGAGAAGCCCTCGGCGGCGAAATAGCCCTCCATCTCGTCTCGCGTGTCGGCGAGGTCGACGACATCGACGATGCCGTGCTGGGCGACCAGGGCGTCGGCGATGGCGGCGCGCTTCCTGCTGTCGTCGACCGGAGAGGCGCCGCGGTAGAGGAAATTCGCCCTCAGCTTGCCGCCGGACAGGGTGCGGAAGTTGGCGAACTGCTCGTCGCTTGCATAATCGGCGCGTTCCGTCGAATAGCTCTGCGCCAGCGCGTCGTAGGTGGCGCGGTACTTGCCCGCGCTGTTCAAGGTGATGGTCACGCTGTCGCCTTCGGCCAGCCCCTCGCTCGTCCACATCTGGCTGTTGTTTCTCGCGATGTACACATACGGTTCGTTGGGGTAGGCCACGACGACCGGCTCGCCCTTGTGCACGTAGTAGCCGCTGAAATAGGGCACGTCGTTCAGGGTGGCCCCGTTGGAGAAGACCACGTCGCAGCTGTCGCCGAAGGAAAACCCGGCCGCCGTGAGGTCGGAGGCGGAAAGCTTCGTGACGGCCAAGTCGAAACGCTCGTGTTTCGTGATAGTGCTCGAAACGCTCACGGTGGCGTCGTCGTGTGCGTCTTGGGCACTACCCCCGCCCGATGCGCACCCCGCCGCGAGAACGGCCGCGAGCAGCATGGACAGCGCGGCAACGGCGCACGGCAGCGCACGTGCACGGCTTCGTGTATGCGAGCTGCGCATATCCGGCCTGCGCGTGCCCGCGTGGCTTTCCGTCGGCGCATCGCATTTCGTCATCATCTTCATGCGCATCTTCGAACCTCCCTTTTTCACGGCAGGCCAGTCGC
>CAVAWX010000031.1:6783-20006 GCA_963592385.1 Acidaminococcaceae bacterium
GGCAAACGAGCAGAGCAGGCAAACACACGGGGACGCGCGCATTCACGCGGACGCGCGGCACCGACGCCGCGCCCCTCCCCCACGCCCACACACCCGAGCGCGCATGCTCGCGCGGGCACGCGTGCGCCAATGCGGGCGCGCTTGCGCTAATATGGTGCGAATTGTCCATGCCGCACCCGAAAGCGAAACACGAGAAGGCCATGCTGAACATCTACAACACCGCGACGCATCGCAAGGAAGAGTTCGTCCCCCGCACGCCGGGCAAGGTCGCGATGTACGCGTGCGGCCCCACCGTCTACAACCACATCCACATCGGCAACGCGCGCACCTTCCTGACCTTCGACGTGGTGCGGCGCTATCTGGCGCACGGCGGCTACGAGGTCGTCTTCGTGCAAAACGTCACCGACGTCGACGACAAGATCATCGCGCGGGCGGCAGAGGAGGGGCGCAGCGCCGCCGAGGTGGCAGGCGACTACACGGGCCGCTTCATCGACGCCATGCACCGCTTCGGCATACTCGACCCCGACGTACGCCCGCAGGCCACCGGCGAGATAGGGCCGATGGTGGGACTGGTGAAAAAACTCGTCGATAGGGGCCATGCCTACGAGGCCGACGGCGACGTGTACTTCTCCGTGCGCAGCTTCCCCGCCTACGGGCAGCTCTCCGGCCGCGACATCGACGAGCTGCAAAGCGGCGCGCGCGTAGAGGTGGACGAGCGCAAGCGCGACCCGCTCGACTTCGCGCTATGGAAGGCGGCCAAGCCGGGCGAGCCCAGCTGGCCGAGCCCTTGGGGGCAGGGGCGCCCGGGCTGGCATCTGGAGTGCTCGGCCATGAGCGAGAAGTACCTGGGGCTGCCCATCGACATCCACGGCGGCGGGGCGGACCTGGTGTTCCCCCACCACGAAAACGAGAAGGCGCAGACCGAGGCGGCGACGGGGCAGCAGTTCGTCAAGTACTGGCTGCACGGCGGCATGCTGCGCATCAACGAGGAGAAGATGTCGAAGAGCCTGGGCAACTTCCTCCTGCTCGTCGATGTACTCGACGCGTGCGACCCCATGGCCTTGCGTCTGCTCATGCTGCAGACGCACTACCGCAGCCCGCTCGACTTCTCCGACGCGCGCCTGGCCGAGGCGGGAAAAAGCTACGAGCGCATGGCGGGCGCGGTGCGCAACCTGCGCTGGGCGGCAGAGCACGCAGGGGATGCGGGCGACGCAGCCGACGGCGCGGGTGAAGCAGGTGAAGCGGGCGCGGCAGCCGCGGCGCTCGCCCAGGCGACACGCGACGCGGATGCGGCCTTCCATGCGGCCATGGACGACGACTTCAACACGGCGGGCGCCCTGGGCGCGCTGTTCACCCTCGTGGGCGAGGGCAACACTTTCATCGAAGAGCATCCGCAGCTCACAGGCGCCGGGCGCGACGCCGCACGCGGGGCCGCCGACACCATCGAGAATCTGCTGGGCGTGCTGGGGATCGAGCTGCCCGCCGAGCAGGCCGCCTGGCCTGCCGAGACCTGCGAGCTGGCCGCGCAGCTGGCGGGATACGATGGCGCCGACGCGCACGAGGCGGCCGACGCCTTGCTGGCAGCGCGCGAGAAGGCCCGCGCGGAAAAGGACTGGGGCCGCGCCGATCGGATACGCGACGGCCTGACGGAGCTGGGCTTTACCATCGAGGACACGGCAAACGGAGCGAGGGTTGGCTATGGAGCGTGAGTATCTGGAGGGGCGCCGCGCCCTGGCCGAGGCCCTCTCGGCGAAGATGCCCGTCGAGCGCGTGTGGGCGGGCACGGGCGCCACGCGCGACAAGACAGTCGCCAAGCTGCTGGAACGTGCGCGCAAACAGGGCGCGCAGATCGTGCCGGCCACGGCCGAGCAGCTCGACGCGCACTCGAGCCACGGCGCGCACCAGGGCATCATCGCCGCCGTCGCGCCCTACCCCTACGCGCATCTCTCCGACTTGCTGGGCCGCGCGAGGGGGCAGGACAACGCCCTCGTCGTCGCCTGCGACCACATCACCGACGCGGGCAACCTGGGCGCCATCGTGCGCAGCGCAGAGGTCGTGGGCGCGACCGGCCTGCTCATCCCCAACAAGCGCAACGCCCGCGTGACGGCCGCCACCTACAAGACCTCGGCCGGCGCCGTGGCGCACCTGCCCATCGCCATGGAGGCCAACCTCGCACGCAGTCTGGAACGCCTGAAAGACGAGGGCTTTTGGGTGGTGGGCGCCAGCGAGCACGCCAGCGAATGCGCCTGGGGCGCTCCGCTTTCCGGCCGCGTCGCGCTCGTCGTCGGCTCGGAGGAAAAGGGCCTTGCGCCCCTCGTGGAGAAAACCTGCGACCTGCTCGTGAAGCTGCCGCAGGCGGGCAAGGTCGAGTCCTTGAACGTCGCGCAGGCGACCACCGTCTTGGCCTACGAATGGATGCGGCAATGCAGCGCAGAATCGCCCTCATAGTCGACGGCTACAACGTCATCCGCAACAACGCGCGCTACCAGACGGACGACCAAGACGACTGGAGCAGCGAGGACGCGTGGAACAAGGCGCGCCAGACGCTGGTAAACGACGCGGCCCTGCTCGCGCACGAAAGCTACGAGCGCTGCACGGTGGTCTTCGACGGGGCGGGCAACGCGGCCTCGACGGGGCAGGCACGGCAGGTGGCCGGCATCGACGTGATCTTCTCGCCCGCGGGGCAAAGCGCCGACACCGTGATCGAGCGGCTGGCCCACGAGGCGCGCAGCCAGGGGCTGGAAGTCGTCGTCGTCAGCAGCGACTACACCATACAGACCACCGTGTTCGGCGGCGGCGTCACGCGCATGAGCGCGCTGGGGTTCGGCACGGCAAGCGAGGCCGGCGAGCAGGAGTGGCACGAGGAGGCGCGCGAGGCGGCGGCGGGCAAGCGCACGCTGGGCTCGCGCATCGGCGGCGACGCGCTGGAGAAGCTGCAGCAGATGCTGCGCGAGAAAAGCTCGTAGGGCCTGGAGTCAGCGCGCGACGTTCAGCGGCACGCAGGCGCGCACCGTCTGGCCGCTCGGCACCTGCACGTCCATGACGTAGGCCTCGGCGTTGTAGATGTGGCGCAAAATCTCGGTGGTGATGCACTCCTCGGAGCTGCCCTCCTTCAACACGCGCCCCTCGTCCATGACCACCACCTTGTCGGCGCAAAACAGCGCGTGGTCGGGGTCGTGCGTGACCATGATCACCGATTTCCCCATGCGCGAGAGCATGTGCATGCGCGAGAGCACGAGCTGCTGGTTGCCGAAGTCGAGCGCGGCGGTGGGCTCGTCCATCACGAGGATGTCGGATTCCTGCGTGAGCGCCCGCGCGATCAAGACGAGCTGCTGCTGGCCGCCGGACAGGCTCGTGTAGTCGGTGTGCGCGAGGTGCGTGATGCCGAGCAGCTCGAGGGCCTCCATGGCCACCTCGCGGTCGTGGCGCGTCGTGCGCGCGAGCAGGTTCACGTAGGGGGTGCGCCCCATCATCACCACGTCTGCCACGGTGAAGGGAAACGGCGGCGTGTGCGCCTGCGGGATGTAGGCGAAGTGCCGCGCGCGGGCCTGCTCGTCCATCTGGGCGACCTCTTCGCCCTCGAAGGTGACCGAGCCTCCCAGCAGCGGCAACAGGCCCATGATGGACTTCAACGTGGTCGTCTTGCCGCAGCCGTTCGCGCCGATGATGCACACGAACTCGCCGACGCGCACGGTGAAACTCACGCCGTGCACAATCTCGACCGGGTGCTTCTTGCCGTAGCCGCAGCGCACGTCAGACACCGACAACAGCACGTCTTTTTCCATCAGTTCCACCCCCTCATGTTCTTCTTGAAGATAAAGATGAAGAAGGGCACGCCCAAAATCGAGGTGAGTATGCCGATGGGGATCTCGACGGAGAGCATCATGCGTGCGAGGTTGTCCACGAGCAGCAGAAACGCCGAGCCGATGAGCATGGAGGTGGGCAGGAGCACGCGGTAGTTGGGACCGACCACGGCACGCGCCAGATGCGGGATGACCAGGCCGATCCAGCCGATGATGCCCGCGACGGCCACCGACGCGCTGGCCAGCAACGTCGAGCCGAGTATGACCCAAAAGCGCGTGCGCTTCGTGTTCACGCCCATCGCGCGCGCCTCCTCGTCGCCGAAGGAGAGCACGTTGAGCTTCCACGACTGCACGAGAAGCAGGATGAACCCTGCGGCCATGGGTATGAATACGAGCACGTCCTGCACTGTGATGTCGTGGAACGACCCCATGAGCCAGAAGGTGATCTCGGGCAGCTTGTCGTTGGAGTCGGCCAGAAGCTTCACGATGGACATGCCGCTTTGGAAGAGCGTGGACACGAGTATGCCCGCCAGCACCAGGCCCAGCGTCGGGTCGTAGTCCACGAGCTTGTTCAGCCACACGGCCAGCCCGACGGCGGCCAGGCCTCCAAGGAAGGCGGCGATCTGCACGCCCGTGCCGCCCCAGTTCCACAGCAGGGCAAGGCATGCGCCAAGCGACGCGCCGGCCGACGCGCCGAGCAAATCCGGCGAGGTCAGGGGGTTCTTGAACATGCCCTGGTAGCTCGCGCCGGCCACGGCAAGGCCTGCGCCCACGAGCATGACGACGATGACGCGCGGCAGGCGTATGAGGAAGAGCACGCGCTCGGGGTCGGTGATCTTGATGTCGTTTATCGTGTAGAATGCGGGCGCGGCGCCGGCAGCCGCAGAGCCGGAGATCTGCGCGCCGATGAAATCGATGAGTATGTTGAGGTTGGTCCACGCGAGCAGGCACAGCTTGGGGATGTAGGACGCGGCCGCGAGGACGACCTCGACGGGGTTCATGCTGTAGCGGCCCAAGAACAGCGAGAGGAAGACGGCGCCCACCACGAACAAGGCGACCGCGACCTTCACGGAGCGCTTGACCTTCGCGTGAAAGACCGAGTTCACCTCTTCTTCGGAGAAGGCGGAGTCGGGATCGGCGGCCGTCGAGGCGCCTTTTTTCGACGCCTTCTCGGCGGACGCGGCGGTTTCGGCGCCCGCAGCAGGCGCGGCGTTTTCGGCGTCCGCAGCAGGCGCGGCGGTTTCGGCGTCCGCAGCAGGCGCGGCGGTTTCGGCGTCCGCAGCAGGCTCGGCAGCCGCGACGCCCTCGGCAGCCCCGGCGCCCTCTATGCGCTCGTCTTGCTCGCTCACGGCGCCGCCCCTTCCCTACTGCCCGCTGCCGGACGACTCGTCGCTTTTCAGCTCCTCGTCGGTGACGATGTAGACCTTGCCGGTCTTCGGATCGCGGTAGGCCGTGCCCGCCTGCACATATGACGAGCCGCCGTTTTGGATCTCGCTTTCCGCGTCCTCCGGCTGCACCTCTTCGAGGTCGGATTCCTCGACGTCTTCGACCGCGCTCAAGTCGATGTTCCAAAAGGCCATCAGCGCCACCATGAAGCCGCAGGCCAAGACGAGCATGCAGTCCGCGAGGTTCACGATATAGGCCGACGGGTTCACGTCCTCGCCCACCTCTTTGCGCGAGCGAAAGCGGCTTTCGCGAAACGAGCGCGCCATGCTACTCGCCCCCCTGCGCTTTGCCGCCGGGGTTCGCGCCCGCCTCGGCGCCCTTCGGCTTCTCGCCCGGCACTGCCGCCTCGGGCTTCACCGCGACGGGCTGCGCGCCTGCCAGCGGCTCCACCTTCGCCTCCACGGCCTTCGGCGGCGCGCCCGCGGGCACCTGCGCCTTCTCGGCCTCCTTGAACTCCTGCATCACGTCGCCCGCGTACCCCTTGGGCAAGGAGATGCCGGCCGCGCGCGCCTGGGCCGCACGGTCCACGACCACGCTCATCAGCGACTCGAGCGTGCTGATGTAGGCGGAGTACCACCCGGAGCGGATCTTGGAGATGGCCAGCGAGATGATGGCGCAGACCAGGCCGCACACCGTCGCGTCGAAGGCGAGCAGAAGCGACGACGACAGCGCCGTCACGTCGTTTTTACCCAAGGCCACCATGCCCGGCCCCAGCGGAATCAGGGTGCCCATCAGGCCGAGCAGCGGGGCGATCTTGGACATGGTGTCGGTCCAGGCCAGCTTGCGGCGATAGCGCTTCTCCGCCTTGCCGATCTCAATCTGCGCGAGGGCGAACAGCGCCTCGTCGTCGAGGCCCATGTTGCGCGTGCAGGTGAGCAGCGCGGCCTTCTGGAAACGCAGGAGCTTCGAGGAGAGCACCACCTGCTCGATGTCGGCGTAGCCCGCGTCGTTGATGTCGTTGACGATGCGCGGCATGTTCTGCTTGTAGGCGCGGCGCTCGGTGATGAACTCGAAGATGACCTGCCCCAAGAAGAAGAGCGTGACGGCCAGAAGGAGCAGCAAGGCCACCATCGTCGGGATGAGCAGGCCCTGCGCAATGACATGGAGTATGTCGGGCAGGTAGGTGTCCGTCATCTGTTGCACGAAAGTTTCCATGGGTCTCCCTTCTGCGACGCGCCGCGCTCGGGCCGCGTCATCTCCTGTCGATTCGCGCCTTTACCATTTCCTCACGGGGTAGCTGTCGCCGAGTATGCGTTTTGCCTGCTCGTCGTTTATCTCGATGTGGTAGACGAGGTTGTAGAAGTACTTGGCCTCCTCGACCATGTCCACGTCGTAGCGGTCCGGGTACATCAGGTTCGCGAGCCACTGTATGCCCAGCCAGCGCTGCACGCCGTTCGGGCGGTCGCACCAGGCGAAGGGCAGGTTGGGCATGGCGTAGACGCGGTCGTTTTTCACCGCATCGATCGAGGCCCAGTCCGTGCTCGACTTTATGTGGTTCACGGCGCCGCCGCGCGCTTCCTCGTCCCACGAGATGATGATCTCGGGGTTCCACTCGATGATCTGCTCGAGCGAGACGTTGCTCATGCCGAAGCTGCCCGTGGCCTCGGGGACGGTCGCGACGTTGTAGGCGCCGGCCACCTGGAAGGCCTTGGCGTGCTGCGAGGATTCCGGCTCGGTCGAGGTGCCGAAGGTGCCCTCGGCGTAGTAGAGACGCTTTTTCTGGTCCTCGGGGATGTCGCCCACGGCGGCGGTGACGTCGTTGTAGACGCGGTCGAGGTAGGCCGATATCTCGTTGCCGCGCGACTCGCAGCCCAGGATGTCGCCCAGGAAGCGGTAGGCCTCCTTGATGTTGGTGAAGGACCCGTCCACGAGCACGACGGGGATGCCGGTGTTGCCCTGGAGCTTTTCGGCGTCGGAGATGTTGGAGGCCGACAGCTCGACGCCCGAGACGCTGAAGACGACCTGTATGCCCTCCTGCATCAGCTGCTCTTGGTCGATCTGGCCGCCGTTGGACAGCGAGCCCATGGATTTCAGGTCGGCCATGTTCGCCGGCAAAAATTCGAGCTGGTCGCTGTTGTATTTCGCGCAGGTGCCGCCCATGACGTCGGGGTTTAGGGAGAACACGTAGATCTGCGCGAGCGGCGAGGTGTAGTAGACCTTCTTCAACTCGCTTGCCGTGGGGATGGACAGCTCGCGTCCGGCGTGGTCGGTGATCTTGCGCGTGCCGCGGAAGATCTCGTCGCCCAGATCCGAGGTGCAGCCCGCAAGCCCGCCGCCCAGCAGGGTCGCGGCCAGGGCGCCGGCCGAGCACTCCATGAACCGGCGGCGCGATATGCCGGGGCGGCTCTTCTTCGTCGTTGCGTCGTCCATAACCCTTCGCTCCCCCTCGCTGGATAGAGACGATATGCCCGCGCGCTGCGGCGCGACGATGCGGCGCCGCGCGTGCATACAAGCGCCCATTTTAACCTACTTGCAGATGAACCGCTTCGGAAATGAAATGTTGCCGACTATAAATCGGACGAGGGAGAAGGAGCCGCGATAGTGCCTTCATGCTGGGGTTTTCATGGTGAAGTGGAAATGGATGAATCGCCTTCAGGACAATAGGCGCTCGAAGAAGGCGTCGGAGAGGTAGGCGGCAAGCTTCTCGCGCGCCTTGGCCGAGGGGTGGGATTCGGGGTGCCCGCCGCATTGCGCCCAGGCCTTGCAGCACCACGTCGTCGAGCGCAGGGCGGTGAGCGCGCGCCACGCCGGATAGCGCGCGTCGAAGTTGCCGCGGTCGATGCGCCCGTCCACCTCGCGCCAGTAGCTTTCGATGAAGTCGGCCTCCTCGCGCGTGGTAAGGAAGCGCTCGCTGTCCCAGAAGGTCGTCGTGGGCGCGGTGAAGTAGGCGAGGTCTTGGGCGAGGTCGCCCACAAGGGGGCGCTCCCAATCGACGAAGAATCCGGGGTCGCCGCAAAAAGGCGCGTCCGGGGCGGCGGCTGCGGCGGCTGCGGCGCTTTCTCGCGGGATGAGGAAGTGCGCGGCAAGCGTCTCCGTGTTCACGATGGAAGGCGGCGTGTCGGGCGCGGGCGCGCTGTCCATGAGGGCGCGGGCGCGGCAGGCAAGCTCTTCGGCCGGGCGCGAGATGCGCGCGTCCGCGTGCCCGGAGACGCGGTAGACCTCGTAGCGGGCCATGCACTCGTCGAACAGCTCGCGCAGGGGCTCGGCGGGGCGGTGAAGGGGGCAGCCGACCGCGACGGGCACGGCGTGGATGTCGGCCATGATCTTTGCCGCGCAGCGCAGATCGCCCGGGCGCAGGGCGTCGAAGTCGAGCATCTGCCCCTCGCAAAACGAGATGACGAGCACGCCGGCGCCCGGGGCATCAGGCGAGCTGTCGCGGTAGAGCACGCGGGGCGTACGGCCGCTTTCGGCAAGCGCGCGCAGGGCGGCTTCCTCGTAGGCCACCTGGTCGGCGTGGAAGGGCTGCGGCGCGACGTTTATCCGCAAGACGTAGCGCGCGGCGGGGGTGCCAGGCGCGTCGGGGGCGAATGCAGCGGCGCCTTCAACGAGGCGGTTTTCACCATGCGCAGCGCCGGCACCGTACGCGGCGTCGGCGGCGGAGAAGACGTAGTTGTCGTTGTGCTCGCCCGCGCCGAGCGCTTCGCAGGCCAGCGGAGCGTCCGCCGCGATGGAGAGCGCCTCGCGCAGCGCCGCGTTTTCGCGCAGGTAGGCCCGCGCCTGCTCCAGCTTCTCCGCCGCATCCATGCCCTGCATGCGCGCCCCTTTCACCATGCCTCGCGTCGCCTTCACCCGCCGCAGCGCCCGCCGCCGTCTGCCAGGCGCCCGTCATTTTCACCCGCCCATTCTAGCGAGCGCGCGGGCGCGACGTGCGCACGAGGGTTGAAGGGGCCGCAGCACGCGGCAGGGGCGCACGACATGCAGACGCGCAGGAACGGCGTGCGCACACGCGTGGGGGCTGTTGCGGCAAGGCGAGCGAATGCAACGAAGATAGTCGCAAGCGAGGGAAGGGCGAAGGCGCGGCCGAACATGGCAGCTTGTCCACGTTTGCGCGGTGCGGCTTGCCTTTCGGGCGCGGGGCGCGTACCGTATTTTCAGTGAAAACGCCGACGGCAGCATCGCACTTGCAGCCGTGGCGACGACGCGCGTTGACAACGTTCGACACCGGGGGCGACTGGTTTCGACACTGATAGCTTCGAGAGGGGCAGCAGGCCGTGGTCTCCTCGCCACGCAAAACAGGGGTACCGCCAATTAAACGGCAACAAAGTTGTTTCTTTCAAGGGTGCGCAGGCTCGTCCTGTCGCCCTGGCTGCCTAATTTAGGTTCAGCCCTCCCGCTCGCCGCGTGAATCCCCGCGCGGCGCATGCGGGATCAAATTCAGGGGATTGCAGCTGTGGACGTAGCCGGTATGCCGCAGCCCAAGACCGAACCGGCAAGGACGCGCGACGTCCGTCGCCTGTTCCGAGCGCGCCCTCATCGAAAGGCGACTGAGCCTGGAGACACCTCTCGGGAGGCTATCGTGGACGAGGGTTCGATTCCCTCCGCCTCCACCATCACCACGCTCGGGCCACGAGGCCGTGTCCCGACTCCACAAGATACAGCGCAGACGGAGAATCGAACTCCGCGAAGGCGCAACAGCCCAGCGGGCTGTTGCGGGTCGAGCGCCGAAGGCGCGAGGCCCATGCAGCGCGAGAGCGCTGCGTCGATTCTCCCCCCTCCACCAGCTGATTTGCACAACCCCTGCTCGGCAAATTGCACGGCCGCGTCAGTAGTTCAGCCCGAAGCACCACAACGGGATGGTGTTGGAAAACGCCGCCTCGATCCCGTCCTTGGCAAGGTAGGCGCGCTCCACCCCCTGCACCTGCTCCGCAGTCTTGCTCCTGCCACCCACCTCGAACGTCATGCCGTCGATCTCGAAATCGGACACGGGCGACGCGCACACCGTGTTATTCACGCGCATCTGGTTCAAGAAAAACGTCTCGCGCACGTTGCCCACGTTCGCGCCGCCGCCCGCCAGGACATGCACGAGCACCGGGTTGTCCAGATACACCTTCTCCACTTTCCCCAAGTCGGCAAAACCTGAATAAGCGCTCCGCAGCCGCGCGATCATCCCCGCGTCCTCCATCAGGACCAGATACTCGTTCACGCTGTTGCGGCTGGCCTCGATCCTCTTCGCCAGCTTGGAGACGTTGGGTTTGAAGGGAACGCTCTCGGCGATGGCCACGAGCAGCTTCTTCAGCTTCCTGCCCGTCGCCAGGCTCAGGTTCGCGCACAGCGGGATGTCGTATTGCAGCGTGCTGTTGATCGTCTGCTCGACCAGCACGTCGCCTGCCGGCTTGCCCATGAACGGATAGTAGCCGCGCTCCAGATACTCCCTGAACAGGGGCAGGGGGTGCTCGACTCCCGGGATCTGCGCGTCGCCGCCCACGATTTCTTGCAGGGTGAACGGGGCGAACTCGACGCCGTGCCGAAGGCCCAGGTATTCGCGAAACGAAAGACCCTGCATCGTGTGCACGCTCGCCCGGCGGCTCAGGTCCGCCTCGCCGGCCAGGATGTTCAGAGCAGACGAGCCCGTGAAGTATACGTGCAGGTCGGGATGCGCGTCGTATATGTTCTTCAGCTCGCGCGACCAGTTGGGGTAGTTGTGGACCTCGTCGATGTAGAGGTGCGTGCCGCCCATCCGGCAGAACTCGTCGGCGACGGCCACGATACTGTTCTCGGCGAAATACACGTGGTCGAGCGAGACGTAGAGAGCGCCGCCTTTCTCGTGCTCGTTTTTCACGTGCTGCAAGAAAAGCGTCGTCTTGCCCACGCCCCTGGGGCCGACGAGCGCGAACATCTGGGCATCCCATGGCAGCTTGTCGTACATGTAGCGGGTGAAGCCGCCGCACTTGAGCTTTATCTGGATCCGCATGAACTCGAACAACTCGTCCACTGCCTGCTCCTTTCCTTGAGGCTGGCACTGGCTCCTGAAAATCGCGCATTCACCGCCTGCCTCACAAATTGCTCTGTGCGGTGAGCAAATTATAAGCAAAATTGCTCTGTGCGTTGAACATTTTTACGCTAAAACTGCTCTGTACGTTGAACAAAAAATAGGGAAAATTGCTCTCTGCGTTGAGCACTTTCACCGCAAAACTGCTCTACGCGTTGAACAATTTTCCCGATTCCAAGAGCTTCCACGCGAGCATATTTTCTCTCCCGCACGCATGAGCTGCGCAGCAAGCACCGAACCCGGGAGTATAATTCCCCAAAATGCAAATTTTTTCGAATTTGGGGAATGACTTTCCAACGCCGCGGAGGCTGGCATGAAGCTCATAGAACGCACGACATATCTTTCGGAGCTGCTGGAGCTTGCCGACACGCCCGACATCAAGGTCATCACCGGCGTTCGCCGTTCGGGCAAGTCGAAGCTCATGGAGGCCCTGGCGCGCAAAATCCTCAAGCAGCAGCCGGACGCCAACATCATCCACATCAACTACAACCTGACTGACTTCGAGGACATCATGGACTACCGCTCCATGGAAGCGTACGTCGAGGAGCGCTATGCGCCCGGCCGGCAAAACTACCTGCTCGTCGACGAGGTGCAGATGTGCACGTCCTTCGAGAAGGCGATAAACAGCCTGCACGCCAGAGAGAAGTACGGCATATTCGTCACCGGATCGAACGCCTTCCTGCAAAGCAGCGACCTGGCGACGCTGTTCGTGGGCAGGACCTACGAAATCCCTGTTTACCCGTTCTCGTTCGCGGAATACCTGGAGTACTTCCCGTCTCGAGACATCTACGGCAGTCTGACCGCCTACGTCACGGATGGCGGGATGGCGGGCTCGTACCTCTACAAAACAGAGGAGCAAAAACACCGCTACATCAACTCCGAGGTCTTGAACGCCTTGGTGGTCCGCGACATCGTGAGCAAATACAGGCTGAAGAACGAGCAGCTGCTCCACGCCCTCATCGACTACCTCATGGACAACGTGGGCAACCTCACCTCCATACGCTCCATTGCCGGCACGCTCGGGTCGAGCGGGATGAAGGCAGACCACAAGACGATCAGCAAGTACGTGGACGCGCTGTGCAAGGCCTTCGCCTTCTACCGCATCCGGCGCTACGACGTCCGCGGGAAGAGGTACTTGAGGTCGGAGGATAAGTACTACCTCGTCGACCAGAGTTTTCGCTATGCGCGTCTCGGCACCAAGAACATGGATTACGGCCGCGTGCTGGAAAACATCGTGGCGATGGAGCTCTTGCGCCGCGGCTACGAGGTCTACGTCGGTGTGCTGTACAAGAAGGAGATCGACTTCGTTGCGATCAAGCAGGGCGAGAAGCTCTACATTCAGGTTGCGAACGACATATCCGAGGAGAAGACGTTCGAGCGCGAGGTATCCCCTCTGCTGGCGATAAAGGACGCTTTTCCCAAGATGCTGATCGCGCGCACCTACCAGCCCGAATACCAGCATGAGGGAATACGTATCGTGGACGCCGCCGAATGGCTGAGCGGCTCGATTCCCCAAAAGCGATAAAACGCGGTTCTAGGGAATCGATATGCATCTCGACAAGCTGGCGCCAACCGCAAGGCGATCGTGAGCGGAAACGGGGCAGCGTGCGACCCGAGCAAGACGGAATCACGCGAGTGCTACCAAGAATCTTTCACAAGTTTAGGTTGACCCCCATGTCGCCACCGATACTATCCCGCCCTGCCATCAGCTAGGCCGTCAAGCCGCCGAGGCCCGACAGCCATCAAGCGAATATCCCCAGCAGCTATTCCTCAGGCGCGTCTTGTGCTCAGACAAGCAGCAGGTAATGCCGCGAACGTTAATGCCGTTTCTGGATGCCGCGTCGAATTCACTAAGCAGCGGCAGGGGGCGCCGTCCTCGCATAGACGGGGCAAGAAGCATCGGATGCGTTCCTTTGTCACACTTCACTTTTTGAATCGCGTCGTCGGAACAAGCCTGAGCTTCATGGAAGCGCCCCTCTAGAGGT
>CAVAWX010000032.1:0-4194 GCA_963592385.1 Acidaminococcaceae bacterium
CGCGTGGGCCTGCGGGCCGGGCGGCATCGACGACGCGCCGGGACCCGTCGTCGTCTTGGGAGCGCAGGGGGAGTCGGGCGCCATGCACGAGGGTCTGCTGCGCCATGCGCCGGGGGAGGTCTTCGAGGGCTTGCGCGGTGCCGGCGGCGAGGAGCTGTTCGTCGTGGCGAAAGACGCGGCCTCGCGCACGCTCTACGTGGGCCCTGCCGCGCTGGCCGCCGCGGAGACCTGCCTTGCAGACGACGTGGTCTGGACGAGCGTCGAGCCTGCCGTGCGCGAGCCGGGCCAGACGCGTTCGTGCCGGGTCAAAACCGCATGGGACGCCAAGGCGGTGCCCGCGCAGCTGAGCTTTGCCGGCGAGGGCCGTGTGCTGGTGAGCTTTTCCGAAGCGCGGCGCGGCATCGAGCCGGGCGGAACCTGCGTCTTCTACTCCGACGCGCTGGTCTTAGGCGGCGGCCGCATCGCCGGCTGAACGCCTGTGCCGCTTCAGGGAAAAGGCAGGCAAATGAACGACTACGGCCGCCTGCTCGACTACTGAGCACCCGGCTGAGTGTCCGGGCCGCGTGTGGCTGGGCTTGCGTGCGCCTGGCGGGCGGATAACGAAAAACAGGCCGGGGTTTGAAGCACCCGACCTGCGAGATTTTGGTAGCCCGTACCGGATTCGAACCGGTGATCTCCGCCTTGAGAGGGCGGTGTCCTAAACCGCTAGACGAACGGGCCGTGCTATGTAGCGCGCCTTTGGCTGGGGTAGCAGGAGTCGAACCCGCACTGACAGAACCAGAATCTGCTGTCCTACCATTAGACGATACCCCAGTGGGCGAAACGTGCGCTCCAATCGAGCAACCCCGCAATGGCGCGAGCAACTATATTAGGGATGTGCCCCCCTCGCGTCAAGGGTGTTTTTCACGATTTTTCGCCCGTTTTCGCCGGAGCGTCGCCGGGATTGCTGTCCCCCGCGTTTTCTCCGTCCTTTCCACGCGCGGCGCACTCCGGCCTGCGGCGGGTGCGCTATCCTTGCCGGACTATGTTGATAGATTCCCTTTCCTCGCATCTGCTGGCCGCGCCCTCGCTGCGCCCCTTGCGCGACAAGCTCGCCGCAGGCGACGACGCGGCGCTTGCCGTGGCCGGCTCCGTGCGCCCCTTCGCCGTGGCCTCGCTCTTCGCCCGCCGCCCGCGCCCCATGGCCGTGGTGGTGAGCGGGGAGGAGGCCGCCGAGCGCTTCGCCCGCGACCTGGCCGCCTGGATCGGCATCGCGCGCGTGCTCGTCTTTCCCGAGCGCAAGGACATGCCCTGGGCGGACACGCCCTGCGACCTGGCCGCCGTGGGCGAGCGCGCGAAGGCGGTGGGGATGCTTTCGGCCGGCCGCCCCGTCGTCGTGGTGGCATCTGCCCGCGCGCTGCTGCGCCACGTGGCCCCGCCCGAGACGCGGCTGTTCTCGCCCATCTCCATCTCGTGCGCCGACGGCGCGGTGGACGCGGGATCCGGCGAGCTGCTCTCCTACGAGGACCTGGCCCCCCGCCTCGTCGAGCGGGGCTACGTCCGCGCCGACGCAGCCGACGCCCCCGGCCTCTTTGCCGTGCACGGCGACACCATCGACGTCTTCGGCGCCGGCGACAGCTCCCCCGTGCGCATCGAGTTCTTCGGCGACGCGGTGGACGGCCTGCGCCGCACGGTCGCCTCGACGGGCCAGTCCATACGCACCCTCGACGCCGTCGAGATATGGCCGGCGCGCGAGTTCTCCATCTCCAAGACCGGCTTGTCCCGCATGCGCCGCGAGCTTGCGCCCCGCGCCGCCACAGACCCCGAGGCCGCCGCCGCGCTCGAGGCCTTCGAGGAGGGGCGGCCGGGCGCGGGGATGGAGTGCTACGTGCCCGCCCTCTACAGCAAGATGGCCTGCCCGCTCGCGCATGCGCATCCGAACACGCTCACCGTCCTCGTCGAGCCGCGCAGCCTCTTCGACGACGCCTCGCGCCGCCGCGACGAGATCTCCGCGATGGCCGAGGCCGCGAAGGTGAAGCCCGCCGAGGCAGAGCGCCTCTTCTCGAGCGCGGCCAAGCTCGACTTCGGCCCGGGCCAGCGCCTGACCCTGCTGTCGCTTGTGCGCGCGGGCGGCCAGGTGGACGCCGAGCTGGCCGTGACGCGCCCGAGCCTGCAGGGCAGCATCGACAAGCTGCTCGCCTGCCTGCGCGAGCACGTGGCCGCCTCCGACTTCACCCTCTTCACCGCCGCGGACCGCCGCGTGCGCGACGACATGGAGCTGCTCTTCGGCGACGCGGGCCTGTCGTTTCGCGAGTGCATCGAAGCCGACAAGGCGGCGCTCGAGGCCGGCGTGCTCAACATCGGCGACGTCGACGTGCCGGCGGGCTTCATCGTCGAGGACGCGCACCTGGCCGTGGTCTCCATCGACGACCTCTCCGGGCGCTCCTCGGCCCACGGCGCCCGCGCCCGCCGTGCCC
Source organism: Acidaminococcaceae bacterium (assembly GCA_963592385.1). GTDB lineage: Bacteria > Actinomycetota > Coriobacteriia > Coriobacteriales > QAMH01 > CAVAWX01. The sequence continues at coordinate 2,457 of CAVAWX010000032.1, forward strand.
GCCGCGTGGACATCACCGAGACGAGCTTTCCCTTCGCGCCGGGCGACTACGTGGTGCACGCGAGCCACGGCATCGCGCTCTTCTCCGGCTTCGTGCGCCAGGAGGTGGCCGGCACCGAGCGCGACTACATGTTGCTGTCGTACGCGGAATCCGACAAGCTCTACGTGCCCGTCGAGCAGATCGACCGCATCACCCGCTACGTCGGCCCGGGCGGTGCGGCTCCGCGCCTCACGCGCCTGCACACGGCCGACTGGACGCGCGCGACGGCCAAGGCGCGCAAAAGCGCCCGCAAGCTGGCCTTCGACCTCGTGGACCTCTACGCCCGCCGCTCGACGGCCAAGGGCTTCAGCTACTCGCCGGACAGCATGTGGCAAGAGGAGATGGAGCGCCTCTTCCCCTACACGGAGACCCCCGACCAGCTCGCGGCCATCGCCGACGTGAAGGCCGACATGGAAAGCGACCGCCCCATGGACCGCCTGATCTGCGGCGACGTGGGCTTCGGCAAGACGGAGGTGGCCCTGCGCGCCGCGTTCAAGGCGGTGGCAGACGAGCGCCAGGTGATGGTCTTGTGCCCCACGACCATCCTCGCCCAGCAGCACTACACGACCTTCTCCGAGCGCTTCTCGCCCTTCGGCGCGCGCGTCGAGGTCCTGAGCCGTTTTCGCAGCAAGGCGCAGCAGAAGGCGGCGCTGGCGGGCTTTGCGGACGGGACGGTGAACGTGCTCGTGGGCACGCACCGCCTGCTCTCGCGCGACGTCAACCCCAAAGAGCTCGGCCTTGTGATCATCGACGAGGAGCAGCGCTTCGGCGTCGGCCACAAGGAGCAGCTGAAGAACCTGCGCGAGAGCGTGGACGTGCTGACCCTGTCGGCCACGCCCATCCCGCGCACCTTGCAGATGTCGCTGTCCGGCGTGCGCGACATGAGCCTCATCACCACCCCGCCGCCGCAGCGCCTGCCGGTGAAGGTGCACGTGGGGGAGTGGGACGCCGACGTGGTGTCTGCGGCCATACGCCTCGAGATGGAGCGCGGCGGGCAGGCCTACTACGTCTCGAACCGCGTGCGCACCATCGACGACGCGGTGGCGCGCGTGGCCGAGGCCGCCCCCGAGGCGCGCGTGGGCGTGGCGCACGGCAAGATGAGCGCCGCGCAGGTCGAAGACGTGATGGAGCGTTTCTCGGCCGGCGAGATCGACGTGCTCGTCGCGACGACCATCGTGGAAAGCGGCCTGGACAACCCGCACACGAACACGCTGATCATCGAGGACTCGCAGCGCCTGGGGCTGGCCCAGCTCTACCAGCTGAAGGGGCGCGTGGGCCGCAGCGAGCGCCAGGCCTTCGCGTACTTTCTATTCCCGGCGTCGCGGCCGTTGTCCGACGAGGCCACCGCGCGGCTCGTCGCGGTGGGCGAGCTGACGGAACTGGGCAGCGGGATGAAGGTGGCGATGCGCGACTTGGAGATACGCGGCGCGGGCAGCCTTCTGGGCGCGGAGCAGAGCGGGCAGATGAGCGCGGTGGGTTTCGATCTGTTCGCGAACATGCTCTCCGAGGCCGTTGCGAGCGCGCGCAGCGGCGAGGAGGCGGACGCGGGGCAGGGTGATCGAGCGCGCGGAAACGGTGAAGGGGCGCGCGGCAAAGCGCGGGGCAAGGCGGCCTCGGGCGCGGCGGCCGGCGCCCTCTCCTGCGCCGACGTCCATGTGGACCTGGCCGCCGACTTCTACCTGCCCGAGGAGTTCATCGA
>CAVAWX010000032.1:4204-11355 GCA_963592385.1 Acidaminococcaceae bacterium
GCGTCGCGTGGTACCGGCGCCTGGCCGCCGTCGAAGACGAGCACGAGCTTGAAGAGCTGGCCGCGCGCATGCGCGAGGGGCATGGGGGCCTGCCGCTGCCGGCGGCGAACATGGTCGCGCGTGCGCGCATAAAGGCGCGCGCGGCTTCCTGCGGCATAGACCGCATCGTGCAGACGGGCGGCAAGCTGCGCATATCGCCCGTGAACGCGGATTTCGCCGGGCGCGTCTCGCGCGACGTGGAGGCCAAGGCCGCCCTCGACGGCATGCGCGCCATATGGTCGCCGCGCGAGAAGACCTACATCGTGCCCGTGGCATCCGGCGAGCCGGCCCTCGACATCGCCGACGCCGCGCTGGCCGCCCTCGCCCGCGCCGCCCGGCGCTGACCCCTTTCACCCGCCCTCGCACGCGCCGTGCGCCCCATGCGCTAGAATCCCCCTGTCTTGAAAAGAGGAGCACGCGAGGAACACCATGTCGAGGAGGCATGCATGCAGATAGTCGATACTTTCACGGAAAACGACGGCGACAAGCTCGAGACCGTCGTCGAGATGCACATGACGGGCGCCGAGGTCGCGCCCTACATCGATGCCTGCTATGCCGAGCTGGCTCAAAACGACATCCCCGGTTTTCGCCGCGGCAAGGCGCCGCGCGAGGTGCTCGACCGCGGGATGGGCGGCCGCGACAAGGTGCTGGCGCGCGTCGCGGAAACCATCGTGAACAGCGAGGGCCCGGCCGGCATCGACATGGCCGACGTGGTCTTTTTGGACGAGCCCGACTTCAACGTGGGGGAGCTGCCCGACGCGGAGAAGGGATTTTCCTTCACGGCAAGCGGCGCCGTCGCGCCTGCGGGCACGCTCTCGTCGGCAGAGCCCGTCGCCATCGAGATGCCGCCCGAGGAGGTCACGGACGCGGAGGTGGACGCGCGCATCGAGGACCTGCGCAGCTACTACTACGTCTACGAAGACATCGACGACGCCGCCCACGAGCTGCGTGAAGGCGATTTCGCCTTGCTCACCATGACGATCGAGCAAGACGGGCGCGTGATGAACAACATCGCCGACACCCAGCGCATGGTCGAGCTGGGCGCGGGCACGATGCCGGCAAGCTTCGACGAGCATCTGCTCGGCGCGTGCGCGGGCGCCGACCTCGAGTTCGACTTCGAGATAGAGGTCGAGGGTGAAGAGCCCGGCGCGGACGCCGCAGACGGCGCGGATGCCGCAGACGACGCGCCCGCCACGAGCACCGCGACCCTTCACGCGCGCGCGCACGTCGACAAGATCCGCCGCCGCCTCGTGCCGGACCTCGACGAGGAGTTCGCGGCCAAGTTCGGCGCCGCCGACGTGGCCGACCTGCGCCGCCAGGTGAAGACCGAGATAGGCATGGAGAAGGCCAAGGAGCTGCCCGTCTTGAAGGAGCAGCGCTGCCTGGACGCGCTCGTCGAGCGCCTCGAGGGCGAGGTGCCGACCTACTTCGCCGACCACATGCGCGCCGGCGTGCAGTTCGAGTTCATGCAAAGCCTCCAGGAGCAGAAGACCAACCTGCAGGACTTCATCTTGAACAACAACATAGACGGCGAGAAGCTGAAGGCGAGTTTCGCCGCCGAGGCGCTCTCGCGCGCCCGTTTCGACATGGCGCTGGCGGCGCTGTGGGACGCGAAGGGCTGGGAGCTGACCGACGACGACATCGACGGGCAGCTGAGCGCCGGCGACACGCCTGCGGCCGAGGTCCGCGCGAGCTGGGAGAAGGCGCACCGCATGGCGGAGCTGCGCCGCATGTGCCGCCAGAACAAGGCGACGGACTGGCTGGTGGAGACGGCGCAGGTCGAGGTCGTGGAAGGGGCTGGTGAAGATGCCGCGTGACACGAGCGTGATGGGCGAGGTCACCGAAGAGGACCTCTCCGGCTTTCCGCTGAAGGAGCTGAAGTGCCGCGCGTGCAGCGGCTACGGCAACTGCGGCTACAGGATGTATCGGCTGCACGAGGGCAAGCCCGTGGCCATATGCCAGATGCGCCGCAAGGAGCTCGTGGCCGAGCGCGACGGCGGCGACGCGGCAGACGCCTGAGCGCGCGCCCGCAGTCCCGCACCTACAACTTCATCGCGCCGCAGTCCCGCCCGCAGTCCCGCAGCGCGCGCCCTAGAGCTTCGTCGCGTCGGGGTTTGCCTGTATCTCTTCGTAGGAGATGGTCTGCTCGAGGAAGTAGCGCCTGAGCTTCTTGTACCAGGGCGCGTCCTTGTTCGGCTCGCCCTCCGAGACGCCCTTGTACTCCTCTTTGATGAGTATGGCCAGCACCGCGCACACGGCCATGCGCAGCTTCTCGATGTCGCGCACCTTCACCTCGAAGCAGTCCTGCCCGTTGAACTCGACGCGGCGCACGCGCACGTCCTTCTTGCCGGTGTCTTCGTTTTCGAAGGAAAACGGCGGGTCGGAGGGGGTGCCGTGGATCTGCCACAGCATGCCTTCCAGGAAATAGTGCTTGAAGATGGTGAAGGTGTGCAGCGTGTAGGTCCAGCGCTCGACGCGCACGGCGTAGGTCAGGCACTTGTGGTCGGGCTTGATGCAGGCCATCTCGGCGTCGAGGCGCGAGTAGATGGCGACGCGGTCTTTCTCGGTCGACCAGGGCTTTTCCTTGTTCAGGCTCTTGACCGTCATGAAGCGGTCGCCGTCTTCGTACCAGCCGTCGAAGTCGGCGTGGCGCGCGATGCAGTCGGCGGGAAAGTAGACCTTGTTGAAAATCACGGGGGCATCCTTGCTGTTCGGGCAATGTTGTCGGGTGAAGTATAGCGTGCCTTTCGCGTGTTGTGCGCGTTTGCTTGCGGCCCGCGCGTGCCCACGGCGCGCACGGCGGGGTATCATGGGGCGGTTGAACATGCAGCACGCGACGAGGAGGATGAAGGCATGCCCGAAGACAGGAGGGCCGCCCGCGCGGCGGAGGCAAAGCGCCATATCGCGACGATGAACGTCGTGTTCGCCGAGCAGACCAAGGCGTCGGCTGCGGCGGCGACCGTGTACAAGGAGGGCGCCGGGCGCGTGCTCGACATCCCCGAGCCGCGCTTTGAGGCCACGCGCGCGCAGACCCTGCGCATCGACGCGGTGGAGGCGGTCGTGGGCATACCCGGCGAGCATCCGGCTGTGCTCGACTTCGCGAGCTTCACCAACCCCGGCGGCGGCTACGACCGCGGCGCATGGGCCCAAGAAGAGGCCCTGTGCGCGGGCAGCAACCTCTTCTCCATACTCGAGGCCTGCCAGGACAGCTTCTATGCGGGCAACCGCTCGATGTGGCGCGGCGGCCTGTTCACGGACAAGTGCATGTACGTGCCCGACGTCATGTTCGGCGAGGGCAACGCGATACGCCCCGCCGGCGTCGTCGTGTGCGCGGCGCCCAACCGCACGCGCGCGCTTGAAAACGGGCGCGACGAGGTGGAGATCGACCACGACCTCGCGCGGCGCGTCGAGTGCGTGATGCGCGTGGCGGCGGCGCAGGGCGTGGACGGCCTGGTGCTGGGCGCCTTCGGCTGCGGCGTGTTCGGCAACGACGCGCGGCGTGTGGCGGGGCTGTTCAAGGAGTGGCTTGACGCGCACCCCGGCGTCTTCGAGCACGTCGTCTTCGCGGTGCCGGGCGGCCCCAACGCGGCGGTGTTCGAGGAAGTGTTCCCCCGCATCGCCGAGGCGCCCCCGGCCGACGAGGCCGCGCGCGCGGCGGACGCGGAAGATGGTGAAGACGACGACGCGGACGACTGGCGCGCGTACATGACGGCCGGCGCGGCAGACGAGGGTGATGCCGACGACGACGCGGACGACGCCGACGCCGCCGACGCCGCGTGCGGTGCCGCGTCTCCCAAGGAGGAGTGGCGCCGCAAGCTCGCCGCCTTCAAGAAGTAGCGCCGCCTTCGCCGTTTGCCCTGTCGTTTTGCGCGGCGTCTCGCGGCGTGCGCGGACGCAAGGAAGCCGCGGGGGCGCAGAGGGGGCGCCGGGCACACGCCAAGGCGCTAAGGCGCAACGCGGCTCAAGGCACAGCGCAGCGCGAACGAAGGGGAAGAGGAGCCGTCGCGTCGGCGGGGAGCGAAGCACGGCGCAGAGCAGAGCAGAGAGGACCTGCACGCCATGCCGTTTGTAGAGTTTCAGGGAGTGTCCAAGACCTACAAGATGGGCGAGGTCGAGGTGCACGCCGTCGAGGACATGAGCTTTTGCGTCGAGCAAGGCGAGCTGGCCGTGATCGTCGGCCCGTCCGGCTCGGGCAAGACGACGCTGCTGAACATGCTCGGCGGCATGGACACGGTCTCGGGCGGGCGCATCTTTCTGGCCGGCGCCGAGATCAGCGCCTACACGCAAAAGCAGCTCGTGGCCTACCGCCGCCACGACATCGGCTTCGTCTTCCAGTTCTACAACCTCGTCCAAAACCTCACGGCGCTCGAAAACGTCGAGCTGGCCGCCCAGATCTGCACCGACCCCCTGCCGGCCGCCGAGGTCTTGGCCCAGGTGGGCCTGTCCGCGCGCGTGGACAACTTCCCCGCGCAGCTCTCCGGCGGCGAGCAGCAGCGCGTGGCCATCGCCCGCGCGCTTGCGAAAAACCCCAAGCTGCTCTTGTGCGACGAGCCGACCGGCGCGCTCGACTACGAGACGGGCAAGGCGGTCCTGGCCCTGCTGCAGAAGACGAGCGCGGAGCACGGCCGCACCGTCGTCCTCATCACCCACAACCAGGCCTTCACCCGCATCGCGGACCGCGTGGTGCACGTGCACAGCGGGCACGTGGTGGGCGTGGAGCGCAACGCGCACCCCGACTCGGCGCTCACGCTGGAGTGGTAGGGGGCGCCCGTGGCTTCGGCATTCGGCAAAGAGGTGCGCCGCCAGATCGCCTCGTCGCTCGGGCGCTTCCTTGCCATCGCCATCATGGCGGCGCTGGGCTGCGGCTTTTACGCGGGCCTGCGCATGACGCCCATCGACATGGCGCTGTCGGCGGACAGCTATTTCGACGAGACGAACTTCAGCGACCTGCGCGTGGCCTCCAGCCTGGGGCTCGACGAGGACAGCATCGAGCTGCTGCGCGACGTCGAGGGCGTCTCGGGCGTGCAGGGGCAGCGGCGCGCGGACGCCTTCGCGGAGCTGGACGGCTCGCGCTACGTGGTGCGCGTGCACGAGCTGGACATGGACGCGGCGCGTGCGTCGGATTGCTCGAGCGGGGTGGCGGCCGTCTCGGGCGACGCGGACTACATCGACCGCCCCGTGCTGGTGGAGGGGGCGTGGCCGGCTGCCGACGACGAGTGCGTGCTCGGGGCAGACGCCGTGCTCGACGCCGCGCCGAAGGTCGGTTCCGTCGTCGAGATCGTGCAGATGAAAGACGACGTGGCCGACACCTTCTCCGTGCGAAAATTCAAGGTGGTCGGGCTGGTGCGCTCGAGCGCCTACCTCTCCACGAGCGACCTCGGCTCGAGCGACCTCGGCGACGGCAACATCGACGACTACCTCTATGTGGGGCGCGGCGCGTTTGCCGACGACGTGCCCTACAGCAGCGCGCTTGTCACGGTGGCCGGCGCGGCGCAGCTGTCGTATCCGTCGGGTGAATACGACGCGCGCGTGGGCGAGGTGGCGGGTCGCATCGAGGAGCTGAAGGGGCGGCTCGGCGAGGCGCGGCTGTCGTCGGTGAAGGCGGATGCCCAGGCGACGCTCGACGACAAGAAAGCCGATTTCGAGCGCGAGCGCGACGACGCCTACAAGAAGCTCGACGAGGCCAAATCGCAGCTCGATTCCTCGAAAGCCGAGCTCGACGCTTCGCAAGAAACGCTCTCGCAGGGCAAGGAGACGCTGGACGCGACCCGCGCGGAGCTGCTCGCCAACCAGGAGAAGCTCGCCGCCGAGGCAGCCGCGCTCGACGACGCGCGGGTGCAGTTTGCCGACATGCGCGCCCAGGCCAAAGCCGAGCTCGACGCGGCCACGGCGCAGGCAAGCCTTTTGTCCGGGCAGGCGAAGGCGGCTGCCCTGGCGCAGATCGCCGAAAAACGCAGCGCGGCCACGGCGCAGCTCGACGCCGCCCAATCCGAGCTCGACGCGGGCTCCGCCAAGATAGAGCAGGCCGCCGCACAGCTCTCCGCGGGCTTCGATGCCTACGCCGCGGGCGTCGCCCAATCGGATGCGGGCGTCACATCGTGGGAGGCGGGCTATGCGAAGTGGCTCTCCGGCCTGTCGGAATACGAGTCCTCGCGCAGCGAAGCCGACGCGAAATTCGCCGACGCGCAAGCCGAGATCGACGACGCGCAGGCAGAGATCGACGACGTGGAGGCCCCGGACGTCTACGTGCTCGACCGCACGAAAAACGAGGGCGCGGCCAGCTTCAAGGCCGACTCGGAGCGCATGGACAAGATAGCGCAGGTCTTCCCCCTGATCTTCTTCCTCGTGGCCGCGCTCGTCTCGCTCACCACGATGACGCGCATGGTCGACGAGGAGCGCCTCGTCATTGGCACGCACAAGGCCCTTGGCTACACGGGCGCGCGCATCGCCTCGAAATACCTCGTCTACGCGCTCGTGGCCTCGGCGGCGGGCTGCGTCGTCGGCATGGCGGCGCTCACCCAGTTTCTGCCCCGCTTCATCATCGACGCCTACTCGATCGTCTACGCCCTGCCCGTGTGCCTCTCGCCCGTGGACCTGCCGCTTGCCGCCCTGGCGGCAGGACTTGCCATCGGCATCACCCTGCTGGCTACCCTCGCCGCCGTCGCGGCCTCCCTGCGCGAGACGCCCGCCGCGCTGCTGCTGCCCCGCGCCCCCAAGCCGGGCAAGCGCATCCTGCTCGAGCGCGTGCGCCCCCTGTGGCGGCGCTTCTCGTTTTCGGCGAAGGTCACGGCGCGCAACCTCTTCCGCTACAAGCAGCGCTTCTTCATGGCCGTCGTCGGCATCGCGGGCTGCACGGCGCTGCTGCTGACAGGACTGGGCCTGCACGACGGGATAAACGACATCATCGACAAGCAGTTCGGCGAGCTGAACACCTACAACCTGACCGTCCAGCTCGACGAGGGCGCGGGCGAGGAAAGCCACGAGGCCATGGAGCAGGCGCTTTCCGACAGCTCGCTCGTGGAGCGCTTCACGCGCGTCGGCCAGGAGCGCGTGCTCGTGGAGTGCGCGGGCGCCGCCGACGAGCAGACGACCTTCGTGGTGCCGAACGACCC
>CAVAWX010000032.1:11365-18780 GCA_963592385.1 Acidaminococcaceae bacterium
AGTACGTGCGCCTGCGCGAGCGCGTGAGCGGCGAGGCGCTTTCCCTGTTCGGCAGCGGCGCGATCGTCAGCGAGAAACTCGCCTCGCAGGCGGGGGTGAAGGCGGGCGACACCCTGCGCTTCTTCACCCAAGACGACGCCGGCGAGCGCACGGGCCAGGTGCGCGAGCTGAGGATATGCGGCGTCTGCGAGTACTACACCGGCAACTACGTGTTCATGACGAGCGCCGTCTACGAAGAGGCCATGGGCAGCGCGCCCGAGATGAACTCCGTGTTTGCCGCCGCGCCGGGCGACCTGTCCGCGCGCACGCAGCTGGCCGACACGCTGCTGGCAATCGACGGGGTGAGCGTGGCGAGCTTCACCGACGAGGCCATCGGCACCTACCGCACCATGCTCTCCACCGTCGAGACCGTCGTCTACGTGCTGGTCGCGGCCGCGGCGCTGCTTGCCTTCGTCGTGCTCTACAACCTCACCAACATCAACATCACCGAGCGCGTGCGCGAGATCGCGACGCTGAAGGTCTTGGGGTTCACCTCCCGCGAGGTGAACATGTACGTGTTTCGCGAGACGCTGATACTCACCGTCGTGGGGGCGCTGGTCGGCTGCCTGCTCGGCATATGGATGGAGGGCTTCGTCATCCAGACGGCAGAAGTCAGCCAGGTGATGTTCGGGCGCGAGATCCACCTGCCCAGTTTCGCCATCGCGCTTGCGCTCACCATCGGGTTCTCGCTGGTCGTCACTTTGTTCATGCGCCGCAAGCTCGCGCGCATCGACATGGTGGAAAGCCTCAAGTCCGTCGAGTAGGCCCGGCGGTGCGGCACATGCGGTTCGACGTTGAAAGAACTTGCGTGAACGGGCACGTCGTGGCACTCTGTGTGCTCATGAAGCAGACGTCTACTTCTACGTTCGCCGCGGCCTGCACGCGGCGTATCTGCCTGGCCTTCGCCACGGCCGTCTTTCTGCTATTTGCGGTGCCGTGCATGCTGTGCCCGGCTGCCGCGCATGCGGCTTCGGGCGCGGCCTCGTCTGCCTCCTCTTCGGCCGGCTCGTCTTCCGGCTCCAGCCTCCTGTCCGCGCTCTCCGCGTTTTCCGGCGACGACGCCACGGTGCTTTCCGGCTCCAGCCAGCCCGCCGTCCTAGTCGAGCTGCCGCGCACGAGCATGGTCTTCAAGATATCGGGCGACTCGCCCTTCGAGTTCCCCGACTTCGTCTTCTGGCTGAAGCCGACCAAGGTGGGCTACCCCATGCCCGCCGACGCGGCTGCGGCGGGGAAGAGCTGCACCTTGCAGGGCGCGGGCAACGTCGATTTCGGCTCCATCTCCTTCGAGAAGCCCGGCGTCTACACCTACGAGATCTCGCAGGAGGCCGGCGCGGACGCCGCCTGGAGCTACGATACGTCCGTCTACGAGCTGAAAGTCGTCGTCGTGCAAAAAGACGAGGGCCTGTCGGCGACCAAGACCCTGGCAAAGGACGACCAGCAGCAAGACCAGGCGGTGTTCACCAACTCCTACCGCCTGCCCGCAAACGGCGCGGCGCAAAGCGCGGGCAGCTCGCAAGGATCCGGCGCGGCCGACGAATCGTCTGCGCAGGAACGCGGCGTCGAGGTGGGCCCGCTGACGCTCGAGGAGCAGGAGGCGGCTGAAGCCGAGGCGCAAAACGCGGGCACGGGGCGCAGCGCCCAGAGCACTCAAGACGACAGCAGCGCGTCCACGTCCGCCGACACGACGGCCTCCCCGCAGATGCGCCCGCAGCCCGCCGCCGACGGCCTCGCCACGGGCGAGAAGGCAAGCGCCCGCGGCTCCGTGCAGACTGTCGCGCCCCCGCGCAGACCGTCGCGCCCGACGCCGACCCGACGCTTGTCGCCGCCGTCGTCACGGGCGCCGTGGCAGCCATATCCATCGCCGGCGTCGCGCTGGCCACGCTTTTGCGCACCCGAAGGAAAGAGCAGGTCTAGCACCATGTCATTTGGCGAATACATCGGAAAATGGCTCGACAGCTTCTCGCCGATCCAAGAAGACGAGGAACACAGCGCCCGCGCCCTGCACTGGCGCTACGCGAACACCCTCATCACCACGCTTTTGATCATAAACGTCGCCCTGGTCGTCTTCCAGGCCGTCGTCCAGACCATCCTGTCCTACCCGAACCTGGTCGACATGTTCCACGGCGTGGTCAGCTCCATAAACGCCTTCACCATCGGCTACTACGCCCTGTTCCTCCTCACGGGCGCCTCGCTCGTCTACCTCTTCGTGCTCGACCGCCGCGGCCAGATCCACCGCGCGCGCATGCTCACCCGCGTGATCGTCGTCTTGCTCGTCGCCGGCTTTTTGATCAACATCGTCGTCAACGGCGTCTGCCCCATCATCTTCACCTACCTCTTCCAGTTCGTGTGCGTGATCGCCTACCAGCTCTACAACGACCCCAACCTCGCGCGGCCGCTGCGCTTCGCCAACCCCTTCAAGCGCGTCGCCGAATCCGACCCCGACCCGAACCGCAAGGCCTACATCCCGCTCGACTTCTTCAACGTCTTTTGGATCTTCATCATCGGCTCGTTTGCCGGCCTGTGCGTCGAGATGGTGTTTTGCCTGTTCGTGAACAACGTGTGGGAATGCCGCGCGGGGCTGGTGTTCTTGCCGCTGTCGCCCATCTACGGCACCGGCGCGACGCTGATGACCTTCGCGCTGAACCGCGTGTGGAACAAGAGCGCCATCCTCATCTACGTGATAGCGGGCATCGTGGGCGCGGCCGTGGAGTTCGGCGTCAGCTGGTACATGGAGACGGCGTTCGGGGTGCTGGCCTGGGACTACAGCGACGAGTTCCTGAACATCCAGGGGCGCACGGATTTCGCGCACATGCTGGCCTGGGGCTTGCTCGGCCTGGTCTGGATGCGCATCCTGCTGCCCGTCATCCTGCGCACGGCCCGCGCGGTCCCGCTGCGCTGGCGCGCGCTCGTCACGACGATAGCGCTCGTGGTGTTTCTGGCCGACGGCATGACGACGCTCGTGGCGCTCGACTGCTGGTCGGCGCGGCAGGCCGGCGTTCCCGTGCAGACGGCCGAGCAGCAGTTCTTCGCCGAGCACTTCGACGACAAGTTCATGCGGGAGCGCTTCTCGAACATGGGGATGAGCGCGGAGAGCGCGGCGCGCGCGCAGGCGAACATGTCGGGGGTGGAAGCGAAGGCGGCAAGCGACCTTTCCGGCAGCGCTGCCTCGAACGGGTAGCGCCGCAGGCGGACAGCGCCGCGAATAGCTGGCGCCGCAAACGGACAGCGCCGCGGACGGTGCCGCATCGTAAGGTGCGGGTGCTACACTTGCGCGAAACGAAAACGACGGCCCGCCCGCAGCGGCGGAGGGCCGGCACCGAAAAGGCGAGGATGCATATGGCGATGAAAATCGTGCTGTCCCCCGACGAGAGGCTGCGCCAGGTGTGCGCGCCCGTCGAGGACGGCGACAAATCCGTGAAGAAGCTCGCGAAGCAGATGCTCAAGGAGATGTATCGCTGCAACGGCGTGGGGCTGGCCGCGCCGCAGCTGGGCGTTTTGCAGCGCATCGTCGTCATCGACACGGAATACAACGACGAGGATGAAAACGGGCGCAAGGTGGGGCGCAACCCGCATGTGCTGATAAACCCCGAGATCGTCGCGCATTCCAACCACAAGGTGAAAAGCAAGGAGGGCTGCCTGTCGCTGCCCGGCATCCAGGTGGAGGTCGAGCGCTGGGAGTGGGTCGAGGTCGAGGCCTACGACGAGGACTTCGACCTGTACAGCTACCGCAGCGGCGAGCTGTTCGGTTTCTGCATGCAGCACGAGCTCGACCACCTCGACGGCATCACCCTGTTCGAGAAACTCGACCCCGTCACGCGCATCGCCGCCCTCGACGCCTACCACCAGGCGCTGGCCAGCGGCGCGCGTCCGGGCGACGTGGAGTAGGGGGCGTTCATGCGCATCGTCTTCATGGGAACGCCCGAGTTCGCGCTGCCCGCGCTCGACGCGCTGGCGCACAGCGGCCACGAGCTGGTCTGCGTCTACACGCGGCCCGACGCGAGAAGCGGGCGGGGCAGCGCCTTGCGCCCCTCGCCGGTGAAGGCCCGCGCCGCCGAGCTGGGGCTGGAGGTGCGCTGCCCGGACAGCTTGCGCGACGAAGGCGAGCTCGATGCGCTGCGCGCGCTTGCGCCCGACCTGGTCGCCGTGGCCGCCTACGGGCTGATACTGCCGCGCGAGGTGCTGGAGATCCCGCGCCTGGGCTGCGTGAACATCCACGGGTCGCTGCTGCCGCGCTGGCGCGGCGCCGCCCCCGTGCAACGCGCGGTGCTTGCGGGCGACGCGCAGACCGGTGCATGCCTCATGCGCGTGGAGGAAGGCCTCGACACGGGGGACTTCCACGAGGCGGGGCGCGTGGAGATAGGCCTGAAGGGCGCCGCCGAGCTCTCCGACGAGGTCGCGCGCCTGGGCGCCGCCGAGCTGGCGCGCGCGCTGCCCGCCCTCGAGGACGGCAGCTACACGTGGGAGGCCCAAGACGACGCGCAGGCGACCTACGCGGCAAAGATCGAGAAGGCCGAGCTGCTGCTGGACCCCGGCCTGTCGTGCACGCAGTTCATGCGCCGCGTGCAGGCCTCCGGGCCGAGCGCGCCTGCCCGCTGCGTGGTGTGCGGGCGCGAGGCGGCGGTCATGGCCGCCCGTCCGGCCGACGACGCGTTGGCGGCAGGCGAGGTCGCGGTGGGCAAGAAGCGCATCGCGCTCGGCTGCGCGGACGGCGCCGTCGAGCTGGTGGAGGTCAAGCCGCAGGGCAAGAAGGCCATGCGCGCGTCTGCCTGGGCGTCCGGCCTGTCCGGCGCCTCCGAGCAGGCCTGGCGCGGGCTGGGCGCATAGAGGGGGCTTTGCCATGGTGAAGAAGGGGAAACGGTCCGGGCTCACGCCCGCACGCCGCTTCGCATACGACGTGCTGCGCGCCACGCGCGAGCGCGAGGGGTACGTGCGCGAGATATTCGACGCGCGGCAGGCGCGGCTTTCCGAGACGGAGGTCGCCCGGATGGGTTTTTCCGACGGGGTGGGCTTTGCCCGGGCCATATGCATCGGGGTGACGGCGTGCCTGGGCACCCTCGACGAGTTGATCGACCGCAACTTGAACTCCCCGCGTGATGTGAAGCCGAAACTGCGCGACGCGCTGCGCATATCCGCCTGGGAGATGCTCTTTTCCGAACGCGCGGATTACGCGGTGGTGCACCAGGGCGTGGAGCTTGCCCGACGTGCCGCGCCCAAGGCGGCAGGCCTTGCCAACGCGGTCTTGCGCAAGATGGCCGCCGACGCGAAGGATTTCCCCTGGGGCGACCCGAAGACGGACATGGCGGCGCTCGCCCGCAGCGGCGGGATGCCCGAATGGCTGACGCGGCGCTTCGTGGACGCGCACGGCGTCGAGGCGACGCGCCGGATGTTTTCCGCGATGCTCGCGAAGGCGCCGATCTACCAGGTGTACGTGCCCGACCTGGCGTGCGGGAAAATGGGGGACGAATCCGAGGCAGAGCATCTTCCGGGGGGCTGGAGCCTTCCTGAAGCTGCCGCACGAGATGCGAAAGAGGAACAACGGCAGCTCGAGCTCGTGAAGCCCGACGGCCCCGACTCTCACGCGCGTCCCTCGCTCACAAGCGACATCGCGGCGCAGTACGTGGCCAGCCTCGTGCCGCTCTACGGCAGCGTGCTCGAGATTGGCGCCGGCCGCGGGACGAAGACGGCGCTCATGCAGGTGCGCTCCATATGGGATTTCGGCCACGGCGCCGACATCCACGCGCTCGACGTCCATGCGTTCAAGCGCGATATCCTGCGAAAACGCCTGCAGGAGCTGGGCCTGCCGCCTGTGAAGACCTATACGGGCGACGGGCGGCGCCTGGGCGAGGTGGACGGCCTGCCGCCCGTTTTCGACGCGGTGTTCGTGGACGCCCCCTGCTCGGGCACCGGCACCTTCCGCCGCCACCCGGAAGGCCGCTGGCGCCTTGCCGCAAAAGACATGGAGAGTCTTGTCGCGCTGCAAGGCGAGCTTCTGGCTTCCGCCGCCGGCCGCGTCGTCGCAGGCGGCACGCTCGTGTACTCGACCTGCTCTATCTTGCCCGAGGAAAACGAGGGGGTCGTGCGCGCGTTTCTGGACAGCGAGGCGGGCGCCGGTTTCACCCAGGTTGTGCTGGACGCATGCTACGAGGCGCCGACCGAGCGCCCCACGGGAGACGAAGAGGGCCCTTCCCCGAAAAGGGATGCGGGCTTGTGGGGCACCTTCCGCGAGGAATACCGCGGCACGCCGCCTCTGCGCGACGAGAGAGAACGTTGGAGCAGCAGGCCCAACTGGTACGTCTCCCGCAGCGGCTCCTTCTACAGCCTTCCCGCGGAGGATGGACCAGACGGCCATCTCGACGCCGTCTACACCCCGCTTAAACGAAAGCCCCACTACGCGACAGGTGAATCAGACGGCCATTTCGCCGCCGTCTTCACCCGCGCCTCGGCCTGAGGGGCGCGCGCGGCCGCCCTATTTCACCAGCAGCGAGATGGCGTAGATCGCTGCCAGGTGCGTGGGATAGTAGATGTAGAAGAGGTACTTCATGCGCAGACGCCCGCGCGTGCCGTCGTAGAACGCGAGGAAGGGGAGCGCGAGCAGGCTGAACCACTGCACGTGCCAGGCCGGGCTGTCGAGCGAGGCGCACAAGAAGACGAGGCCGACGGCGAAGGTGCCAAGCATGAGGCGGCGCGTGCGCGTGTCGATGCTGCGCCGTGCCGCGCCGCCGCCCGCCGCGAGTTCGCCCTGTTCACCGCCCTCGGCCGCCGCACCGGAAAAGAAGTGGGGGAGATAGGCGAACACCGGCAGCAGCACGCCGCACAGCCCGTAGTCGACGCCGAAGCCGCCGCCGAGCAGGCTCGGAGCCACGCAGCAGACGAACACGTCGGCAACGAGCATGCACACCGCGCCCGCAAGCGAGGGCGCATCCCGCCGCGCGACGGCGCGTTGCAGGGTGAAGACGGTCGCCAGCGACAGGGCAAAGGTCGTCATGATCGACTGGTAGAGGCTGTGCATGCACACCCAGTAGACGAGCTGGATGCCGGCGGCAAACGCGCACATCGTCAGAAGGTAGCGGCGCTTGTCGTGCGTGTAGAAGCAGCCCTCGGCCACCATGAAGGCGAAAATCGGAAAGGCCAGGCGCCCGACGACGCGCAGCCACACGAGCTGCGGAAAGAGTATGTAGCCGATGTGGTCGAGCGTCATAGAGGCCAAGGCCAGAACCTTCAGCTGGTTTCCGTTCAAGAGCCGCATCTCCTTTTTCGCCGCCGCGCCTGTTTCATCCGCCGCGTCTGCTTCACCATACTCCGCCGCCGCGCCTTTCGGCGTGCGTCGCATAAAATCTAAGTCGCATCCTATCAGATTCTTACAGCTGGGTGACAAA
>CAVAWX010000033.1:0-18018 GCA_963592385.1 Acidaminococcaceae bacterium
AGCATAATCTGATTGGCAGGGGACTCGATTTCAGCGCGCGAAGCTCGTAGCGCGCCTTCGCCTGATGCGTTGGCGGTGAAAATTAGAAGTAGTACTTCTAATTTTCACACCTTGCACTTCAAATGACGGTTTGGAGCTGGAGCCCGCTTCAACTATTAAGAAATACTTAATAGTTCAAACCGAAGGTTCGCGCCAGGTATCCCGTGAGGTTAAACACTGTACCGGCGATTCTGCGGGATAGGAGGCGTTGTGTGCGTTGCGGTTGCATACGAGGCCGTGGAACGTCGATGCGACGCTGAAAAAGCTAACGCAAACTAAAAAAAGCTAACGCATGCTAAAAAAGCTAACGCATGCTAAAAAAGCTAACGCATGCTAACTAAAACGAAAGCCGCTGCCTTACAATAGATGCACGTAGTGAAGGAGGCTGCCATGACCGAGGATTTCACCAACCCGTTCACCCCCGTCGTCGGCAAGGTTCCACTGCACATAGCCGGGCGCGGGGCGATCATCGCCGACGTGGAAGCCGCGCTCGCCGGCGCGGGCAACGACCCGGCGATCATCAGCTTGCTGGTCGGGCCGCGAGGCATGGGCAAAACGGCGCTGCTGTCCTATTTCGCCGATACGGCCGAGTCGTGCGGCTGGATCTCGGCTCGCGTCACGAGTGTCAAGGGCGTGCTCGACGACGTCTTGATCCGGACCCGGCGGGCGGCCCGGCATCTGGTGGAGGTTCAGCCTCCGCGCAAGGTCAAGGGGGCGAGCATAGCCGACGTCTTTTCTCTCGAGCTCGAGGATTCGCCGGAAGAACCCGCGAACTGGCGCTCGAGGATGGACGACGTCTTGGAGGCGCTTGCGCAGCTCGACACCGGCCTGTTGGTGACGATCGACGAGGTCAACCCCAACATCGAGGAAATGACCACGCTCGTCGCGGCCTTCCAGCATTTTCTCGACGAGGGCAAGAAGGTCGCGCTGATCATGGCCGGCCTTCCGTACGGGGTCTCGTCGCTGCTTTCGGGCACATCGACCTCGTTTCTGCGAAGGGCTGCGCGATACGAGCTGCAGGCGCTTGCCGACTACGAGGTGGAAGAAGCGCTGGTGAGGACGATGCGGGACGGCGGCAAGAGTTTCGAGTCCGATGCTCTCGAGGCCGCGGTCGAGGCGGTCAGGGGCTTTCCCTTCATGCTCCAGCTGGTGGGATACCGCGCGTGGCGGATGGCCGAAGATTCGGGCGTCGTGAACTTGGCAAATGTGCGCGACGCAACGGGCGTCGCCCGCAAAGAGCTCGAGCAGCGGGTGTACGAGGCCGTCTGGTTCGAGTTGAGCGAGGCGGACAAATCGTTTCTCCTGGCCATGACGAAGGATACGGCGGCGACGCGGCAGGCGGACCTGGTCGGCCGCCTGGGAAAGCCGAGCGGGCACGTCTCGAAATACAAGAAGCGCATGTTGCAACAGGGGATTATCCAGGAGCGCTCGAGGGGCGTGCTTGAGTTTTGCCTGCCCGGATTCAGGGAGTACTTCGTCGAGCGCATCGCGGGCGAGCGGGCGTTGTAGAACCGGCCTTCGGCAGAACGGCAAAGGCACGTGCCACCGTTCGTCAATTCGAGGATGGCGTTGAAAAGCCGCCAGAGCTTTTTGAAAACCTCGAGCAGCTTCATGACGAGATACACGGGGATTTTTGCTAGCGGTGCGATGCTCCGTCTGCGCGCGTAGGGGGCGGGTGAAATCTTGTGCGAAAACGCCGCTCCATTCGCCGTGCCGATGTGCTATAGTCTTGAATTCGCGTGGCGAGGCTTGTGCCGAGTCGCGCGCATGTTGAAGGAAACGTCGGCGCCGCTTTTTTCGAGCGGCGTGCGAAACGGCAAGGCAGTTGAGGAGTTTCAAGATGTCGAAGGTATGCGAAGTCTGCGGCAAGTCCCCTTCCGCGGGGCGCAACATCAGCCATTCCCACCGTGTGACCAACCGCGTCTTCCGCCCGAACATCCAGCGGGTCACCATCAAAGACGCGAAGGGCGCCACGCGCAAGGCCAACGTCTGCGCGAAGTGCCTGAAGGCCGGCAAGGTGGAGCGCGCGTAAGCTTTTTCGTGCAGCGACATCGCGGCACGTGCGCAACGTGAAGGGGCCTTCTTGCAAGGTCCCTTTTTTGTTGGGCGCGGCGCCCGCGGCGCGTGCGACCTGCGCGGCATCTGCATCACCTGCGTTGCCCGCATCACCCGCACTGTCCGCGCGGCCCGCGCTTTCTGCATGGCTCGCACTGTTCGCATCACCCGCACGGCCCGCGCCACCCGCACGGCCCGCAGCTTCCCCGAAGACACAAGGAGCGTTTGAACCATGGCTTTCCAGGCACCACGTGGCACAGAGGACCTGATCGGCGCGCGCGCCCGCGCGTGGCGCGAGTTCACGGCCTGCGCCGAGCGCGTCTTTTCCCTCTACGGCTACGAGTTCGCCGCCACGCCCATCTTCGAGCGGCACGACCTGTTCGCCCGCTCGGCCGGCGAGGGCACCGACATCATGCGCAAGGAGATTTTCTCGGTGCGCAGCATGGGCGCGATGGACGCGCTCGCACGCGGCGAGCAGCTGAAGGCCGACCAGCAGCTGGCCCTGCGCCCCGAGGGCACGGCCGGCATCGTGCGCGCGGCCGCCCAGCACTCGCTCGTGGCGCAGGGCGGGGCGCCGGCCAAGCTGTGGTACGCCGGCCCGATGTTTCGCTGCGAGCGCCCGCAAAAGGGGCGCCTGCGCCAGTTTCACCAGGTGGGCGTCGAGTGCCTGGGCGCCGATTCCGCGGCTTCGGACGCGGAGGCCATCATCATGTGCATGCGCTTTTTCGAGGAGCTGGGCATCCCGCGCGCGTCCATGCGCCTGCTCGTGAACTCCATGGGCGACGAGGAATGCCGCGGGCCGTACACGGAAAAGGTCCGCGCGTACATGCGTGCGCACGAAGACGGGCTGTGCGAGGAGTGCCGCCGGCGCATCGAGGAAAACCCGCTGCGCAGCTTCGACTGCAAAAACGAGGCGTGCGCGCAGGTGATGGCGGGTGCGCCGCGCTTCGCCGACAACCTGTGCGAGGGCTGCCGGGAGCGCTTCGCGCAGCTGCGGGCGCTGCTCGACGCGGCGGGTATCGCCTACGAGGTCGACGAGCGGCTCGTGCGCGGCTTCGACTACTACACGGGCACGGTCTTCGAGGTGGAGGCCTGCGAGGGCACGGGCGCGCAAAGCGCCATCGGCGGCGGCGGGCGCTACGACAAGCTGATGGGCGAGGTGGCCGGCCGCGACGTGCCGGGGCTGGGCTTTGCCGTGGGCTTCGAGCGCATCTTGCTCGCGCTCGAGGCGGCGGGCGTTGAGCTGGGCGCGGGCGAGCGGCCGTGCGTCTACGTCGCCTGCGCGGGCGACGAGCTGCGCCCGCAGGCGTTTGCCATCTTGCAGGGGTTGCGCGATGCAGGGCTGCGCGCGCAGGCCGATTTGCAGGGGCGTTCGCTGAAAGCGCAGTTCAAGCAGGCCAACAAGGCGGGCGCGGCCTTCACCGTGGTGGTGGGGCCCGACGAGCTGGCGCGTGGCGAGGCGCAGGTGCGCGACATGGCCTCGCATGAAGAGGAGCTCGTCGGCCTGGACGGGCTGGGCGCCTATCTCGCGGCACGGCTCTAGACTGTACCGCGATTCTCATGCTCGCGAAGAGGTGCGAGGCACACGGCGCACGGCGTGTGCCGCGTGCGGGCGCGCACATCTCGGCGCGTGCCACGTGCATACGTTGAGCGCATTTCGCCGCAAGTGCTCTGTGCACGGACACGGCGTGTATCATTCTGCGCCGTTACTAATTCGTTGAAAAAATAGTACTTGCCTTTTATTTTTTGAAAACTATAATAAGCCTTGCGAATCGAGAATCCCTCTCTTGGTTTGCGTGTTTTGTTCCTCTTTCTCTCTTGACGTCGGAGAGGCCCCAGGTCGAAAGACCGGGGCCTTTTCGGCTTTCTGGAGCCGGTTCACGAAAAACATTCGCGCAGGTGCCGCCGTTTGCGCGCACGTCGTGACATGCTCACGCACGTGCTGCGAGCGCGCATGTGCCACACGACATGCGTGCGCCCCCGGATTCCCGCAGCGGCTGCCGTGAAAATCCGAGGGCGCGTCTCGTGCCATATGCAATTCACTCGCGGCGCGCGACGCGGTTCACCCGCATCGCAGGCAGCCCGCGCGCGACATTCACGCGCGGTCCGCGCGCCGCACCTTTCACCCTATATCTGCGTGTAGGGGTAGCGCAGCTCGACGTCCACCATGTCGCCTGCCGACAGCCCGGCCAGCTCGGCGGGGTTTTTCTCCAGGTAGGCGTTTGCCAGGTCGGCCTGCGCGAGCGAGAGGTGCGCGCCGCCTTCGACCGCGGACAGCACGTACTCGTCGCCCTCGAATGCCACGTGCACGGGCTTGATGGCGAAGAAGTCGGGCGAGGGGCCCTTGCCGCCCTTGCCAGGTCCGCCGGGCTTGCCGCCCTTGCCGGGTCCGCCGGGCTTGCCCCGCCGCGGCAGGTCCTCGGCCAGGCGCGCCTTCACCGTCGTGAAGTCGTGCACGCACCCGAAGAGGAACCAGTCGACCAGCGGCTTCAGGTACCAGTCGGCCGTGATCTCGCAGCCGGACGGCGGGCCGGACAGCCCCAGCACGGGCACGCCGTCGATGCTCGAGGCGCTCGTGTGGTGCCCCGGCCCGTGGTTGGTCTCGTGGCAGTAGACGCTGCCGATCTCCTCCAAGATCTCCATGGTGAAGTCCTTGGAGCCCTTCGACGAGCCGGCGTTGATGCACACGATGTCGGCTTCCCCGGCGGCCTTCAGCAGCGCGGCCTTTATCTCGTCCCAGTCGTCGGGCAGGCAGGGGTAGATGCACGGCTCGGCGCCCCACAGGCGCAGCTTGCTCTCCAGCAGGATGCCGTTGGTCTCGTAGACCTTGCCCTCGGCAAGCGGCGTGCCCATAGGCACCAGCTCGTCGCCCGTGGGGATGAAGACGACGCGCGGCTTCGCGACGACCTCGACCTCGGTGTAGCCGCAGGTGGCAAGCGCGGCGATGCGCGCGGGCGTCAGGCGCGTCTTGGCCTCGACCACCATGTCGCCTTGCGCGAAGTCCGAGCCCGCGGGTTTGGTCAGCTGGCCTTTTTCCCGCGGCGCCTCGTGTATCGTGATGCGGTCTCCCTCGGCGACCTCCACCTGCTCGATGGCTATCTCGGTGTCGAAGCCCGCCGGCATGGCCGTGCCGGTGTTGGCCCAGTCGAACTCGCGGCCGAGCTGCCAGGCGCTCGTGTCGGGGATGCCGTCGGCGAAGTCGTCGAAGCGCACCGCGATGCCGTCGAGGCGCGCGCACAGGGTGTTGGGCATGTCGATCTTCGACGTGCAGTCCCCGGCCGTGACGCGCCCGAGCGCCTCGTGCAGGGACACGGTCTCGGTTTTCGGGGTGAACTTGCTGGTTTCGATGAGCTTTGCAATGCAGTCCTGCCTGCTGAGCTGCACGTGCTTGGAATGGTCGCGCATGAACGCCTCCTTGTGTCTGTGCCAAAGCCCTTCGCCGCGTGTGTCGGCGCACATGCCCGCACGATCGCGGGCGTGCAAGCCCTCTCGCGGTGCGTGCATGTGGCGCGAATGTGCGCGGCGCCCGCGCGGTGGTGCGCGGGTGAAGAGGTTTGCCTGTGGGCAAACTATGCGTATCAAAGCACAATTCGGCGCGCTGCGGGGCGCGATTCGAGTTCATTTTTCGTGAAACGGGGGATGGTGCCGCCAATGCCGGCATCGATGTTGGCCTCCCACGTGCCTTGCCGGCTGTTCTTCCGTCGCCTTGGCCTGACCGTGCGCCGTCCGCGTTTCTCGGCGGCATCGGCTGCCTCAGAGCAGCTGGTCGTAGCCTTCGATGAACTCGTCGGCGATCGCGCGCAGCTCGTCGGTGGCCTGCTGCTTGTGCTCGTCGTAGACGCCCACCACGTAGGCACCGCCGCGCTTTGCGCTGTTGGCGGCCGTGACCACGTCCTCGAAGACGATGCAGTGCTCCAGCTGCGCCCCGAGCGTGGCAGCCGCCGCATGGTAGACGGCCGGCGTCGACTTGCCCGTGTCCACGATCTCGTCGCAGACCGCTATGGCGGAAAACAGCGAGAAGACGGCGTTGTTCTTCAGCGCCGGCTCGAGCAGGTTGCGCTGCAGCGAGGTCGCTATCCCCAGGGGCACGCCCGCGTCGTGGAGCTTGTGCAGGTAGTCTGCCGCTTGCGGCTTGAGGCGCACCTTGGTCGCGTACTCGTGCTGCGCGATCGACTTCCACTCCTCGATGATCTCCTCGCGCGTGGCGCCCACGTCGTATTTCTGGATGGTGTAGTCCGCGCCGCTCTCGAAGCCCAGCACGGCGATCATCTCCGCGTACTCCTGGTCGTAGGGCAGCTGGTGGCGTATGAAGAACTCCCTGTCCACGTGCTCCCACACCCACATGGAGTCGGCCAGGGTGCCGTCGAAGTCGAAGATAACGGCCTCGGCGTTGGCCTTCAGGCCGGTGATGTCGGATGTGGCGGCGGTCATGGCATGGCTCCCTTCGGGCAGGTCTGGCTCGGCGCCGGCTCGCGGCGCGCAGTTCTCTCATCGGGCATTGTAATGAAGAAAAAGGGCCGCCTCGCTTGAAACGAGACGACCCTTGGTCTTTTCGGCGCCCGTGCAGTGCACGGGAGAGGTGAGGGGTGTGAGGTACGCCTACTCGGCAGCCGCCTCTTCGCCCTCGCTTGCAGCAGCCTCGTCTGCCTGCTCCGCCGCGCCCTCTTGCGCCTCGCCGGCGCCTTCCTGCGCTGCGCCCTCGGCCGCCTCTTCGCCCTGCAGGGCGTCGATGGCCTCGTCGAGCATCTCCAGCTCGCCGCCCTCGCCGGCGACCTTGACGTTGACCGTCGCCTTGATCTCGCGGTAGATGGAGACGGCGACCTGGTGCACGCCGACGACCTTGATCGGCTTGCCGAGGTCGACCTTCTTGCGGTCGATCGTCACGCCGATCTGCTCGGTGATGGCCTCGGCGATGATGGACGGGGTGACCGAGCCGAAGAGCTGGCCCTCCTCGCCGACCTTTGCCGTGACCTCGACCGTCTTGCCGTCGAGGGCGTCCTTGATGACGCCTGCGTCGGTCGTGCGGGCAAGCTCGCGCTTCTCGATGTTGCCGCGACGCTGCTCGAGCTGCTTCAGCTCGCCCTTGGTCGCCTTGAGCGCGATGCCCTGCGGCAGCAGGTAGTTCACCGCGAAGCCCTGGGCCACGTCGATGACGTCGCCCTCGCCGCCGCGACCCTTCAGTTCCTTGAGCAAAATAACCTTCATGTTCATGTCCTTCAATGTGCCCCACTATGGCGGGGACTGCTTGCACATGTGCAAGTGCCTCTACGTGTGCGGGCGAGTTGTCTCTCTCGGGACGGCTCGCCCCATCGTGCTGTTGTGCCCTGCTCCCTTACGAGCGCCCGCGCCTGCCGGCGCTGTTGGAGGCGATGCGCGAGGTGTAGGGGATGAGAGCCATCTCGCGTGCGCGCTTGATGGCCTGCGCCAGCTTGTGCTGATGCTGCGTGCAGACGCCCGTGACGCGGCGAGACTTGATCTTCTCGCGGTCGGTGACGTAGCGGCGCAGCGTCTGCGTGTCCTTGTAGTCGATGTAGTCGACGTTGTCCTTGCAGAACGGGCACTGCTTGCGGCTGGCTTGACGTGCGTATTCAGCCATGGTCTCTCCTAATCGAATCTCTGCGAGCAACAGCCCCTAGAAGGGGATGTCCTCGTCGTTGTATGCCGAAGGCGTGGCAGCCTGCGGATAGGTGTCGGAACTTTGCTGCTGGGCACCGCCTGCATAGCCGCCGGACGAACCCATGCCGCCCCCGTTGCCGGAGTTGCGCGAGGACATGAACTCGATGTCGGTGATGGTGATGTCCACCTTGCTGCGGCGCTGGCCGGTGTTCTTGTCGTCCCATGCGCTGTAGTGCAGGCGTCCCTCGATGGCGACCTTCGTGCCCTTCGTCAGGTACTGCGCGATTTTCTGGGCACGCTCGCCCCACATCGTGCAGTCGAAGAAGTTCGCGTAGTCTTCCCACTGGTCGGTCTGCCTGTTCCTGCGGCGGTCGTTCACCGCGATGCCGACGTTGAGCAGCTGGGCGCCGCTGGGCGTGGAGCGCAGTTCGGCGTCGCGCGTCAGGTTGCCGGTGACTATTACCTTGTTGATGCTCATAGCTTGTTCCTTTCGGTGGTCTGCGGCGTGTCTTACTCGCCCTCGACCGAACCGGCAGCTGCCGGGCGAACCGTGATCATGTGGCGCACGACGGCGTCCATGATGCGCAGAACACGATCGAGCTCTGCGATCGACTGCGGCTCGGCCTGAAAATCGATGAGGGTGTAGTCGCCATCCTGAAGACCGTTGATCTCGTAGGCAAGTTTCTTCTTGCCCCACTCCTCGACGTTGACGACCTTGCCACCCTGCTCGGTGATGGTCGTGTCGATGCGCTTCTCGGTGGCGAGTCGCGTCTCTTCGTCGATGCTCGGGCTGACGAAGAACAGCAGTTCGTAATCCTTCATGTTTCACCTCCTTCGGACTTCGCGGCCCCGGGACATGTTGAAGGAAAGCCCGGAGCAGGAGAAAAATTGCCGAACTATCCTACCACCCCGCTTTCCCCTTCACAAGGAGGAATTTTGCGACGTTGCGAGAACGCATGGCTGAACACGTTCTTGGGGGCGCATGCGGCGCGTATGCCGCGCAGCCGTGCGATGGCGGCAGATGTAGCAGCGGTGAACGCGTTGTGCCCCCATACGACGACGCCACCTGCGCCGGTGCGCAGCTTGGAAAGACGCGGGCGGCGGCTGGCTTGCTTTTCGCCCGCCCGCCCTTCGTCTGCCTTTTTGCCCGCGAGGCGCCGGGCGCCTGCCAGGCCGGCAACCCCCGCGGCTCCAACGACGCCGGCCGCGACGGCAAGCCACGGTGCGGCGGCAGACGCCGCGAGCGCCTGGCACAGCCCGTCGAGCTGCTGCAACGGCGCCTCGAGGGCGGACGCGAGAAACGCGCGGACGCCATCTAGCGGGGATGCGCCTTGCTGCTGCGCGGCAGGCTGCACGGCTGCATCCCCCGAGCTGATGGTGCCGAAAGCCTCGCCTGCCGCAGCCTCGGCGGCGGCTCCTTCTTGCGCCTGGCCGTACGCCTCCGAGCTCTGAGCCGCGTCGGCGCCGCGCACAGCCTCGATGCCCTGGGAGGCGCGCGCAGACTCTGCTGCAGCCCCCGTCGAGATTGGCGCCGCCGCGTCCACCATGTTCGCCTCCGCAGACGCGCCGGCTTCCGCCCCGCTTGCCGCCGCCGCTGCCGCCCCCGAGACGGCGTCGTCTACGCGCACGGCCGCGCTTGCCGACGACATGCCCTCGAGCCCGAACAAGGAGAGGGGGTCGTAATAGCTGCTCCCGCGCTTGAGGCCCATGTGCAGGTGCGGGGACGCTGACGACCTGTCCCCCGAGGCGGCAAGGCGGCCAAGCTCCTGCCCGGCCATGACGTGCGCCCCTTCCTGCACGAGCGAATCTTGCACGGGCATGAGCGTGACGCTGCGCCCGTCGTCCATCTTCACCGATACCGCCCGCATGGTCGCGCCGTCCCCGCCGCTGCCGCCATTTGCGCCGGCGTCTCCCGCCGGGACCTCGCCGACGAAGCTCACCGTGCCGTCTACGGGCGAGGAGATGCATGCGCCCGCATCCGCCTCGATGTCCACGCCCCTATGCGTGTAGGTCGCGCCCGAGAACTCGTAGCGCTCGAGAAAACCGAGATCGACGGAAAGGCGAGGGGACGGCAGCGGCCAGACGCTAGAGGCCTGGGCTTTTTCCGGCAAAGAGTAAGCCGGATCGAGAGGGAAAAGCGGAACCGGGAAAAGGATGAATGTACATGCCGCCGCCGCGCACAGCGCCGAGAGAAACCTCGCGAGCGCACGTGCATGCGTGCCTGCGGCATCTGTCTTTCCAAAGTTCGCTATGTGGATGGTCAATGGGATCGCCCCGCCTCCTGCTCGGCCCTTTCCGTGCATTGCATGGTGGCAGGCGGACCTGAACAAAACACAGAATGAATCTGGAGCGAAATCCGAACAGACCCTAAACGAAACCTGAGCAAAACCCGAACGAAACCTATATGATTGCGGGCGTGCACGGGCTTTTACCATAGCCTGCGCGCGAACCCGCCCGGACTTTCACGAAATTGAAAAATCGTCCTTGCGCGAGGGGTGGGTCTTTGCTAGCATGCAGCGTTGCGTCTGCACACGTGCGGGTGCATGTGTGCTCATTTGAACTGGAAAGGTAAGCGAAGATGTACGCGATTGTGAAAACCGGTGGCAAGCAATACACCGTCAAGGCCGGCGACGTGCTCGACGTCGAGAAGCTCGAGGGCGCCGAAGGCGACAAGGTCGAACTGCAAGTCCTGCTCGTCCGCGATGGCAAGACCACCATCGCCGACGCGGAGAAGCTGTCCGCCGTCAAGGTGGTCGCGCAGATCGTCGAGCAGCACAAGGGCGACAAGGTGCTTGTCTTCAAGTTCAAGAAGCGCAAGGGCTACAAGCGCACGCGCGGCCATCGCCAGCAGCTCACCCGCATCTGCATCGTCGAGCTGAACGGCGAGAAGGCCGAGGCGCCCAAGAAGCGCGAGGAGCGCCCCGCCGCGGCCAAGGCCAACAAGAAGGCCGACAAGAAGCCGGCTGCGGACAAGAAGCCCGCCGCCAAGGCCGCCGAGCCGAAGAAGGGCGAGGCCGCCAAAGAGGCCAAGGCCGACAAGGCCGACAAGGCCGACGCGCCCCAGGACCTCTCCAAGCTGACCGTCGCCCAGCTGAAAGACCTCGCCAAGGAGCGCGGCGTCAAGCTGGAGTCGGGCGCGCGCAAGGCCGACATCATCACGGCGATCGAGAACGCCTAAGCGCGTTTTTCAGATAGCATTCTCAGAAAGGACTGATGCGATATGGCACACAAGAAAGGCCAAGCTTCCTCCCGCAACGGCCGCGACTCCCGCGCGCAGCGTCTGGGCTGCAAGCGCTTCGGCGGCCAGGAAGTCGGCACCGGCGAGATTCTCGTCCGCCAGCGCGGCACCCATTTCCACCCCGGTGAAAACGTCGGCCGCGGCAAGGATGACACGCTGTTTGCGCTGGCAGACGGCACCGTCAAGTACACGCGCGGCAAGCAGCGCAAGGTGCACGTCATCCCCGCGGAGGCCTAGAGGCGCATCGCGCATCGCGCATCGCGCATCGCATCCTCTCGCCGCCGCCGCCCGCGACCGGGCGCACGCGCGACGAAAGGCAGCACCAAAATTCACGAAAAGGGCGCTCGCCGCACGCGGCGGGCGTCTTCGTTTTCAGGGGCGCTCTGCTAGAATTCACCAGATGAAACGTTCGCCGCGTCGAGGAGGCTTGAAGGCACATGTGCGGAATAGTCGGCTGCACGGGCACGAAGCCCGCGGCGCCCACGCTCATAGAGGGCTTGAAGAAGCTCGAGTACCGGGGCTACGACTCGGCGGGCATCGCCTTGCCCGAAGGCGACGGCACCATCTCGACGGTGAAGCGCGCGGGCAAGGTCGTCGAGCTGGAACGCGCCGCCGCCGCCCACCCGTCGCAGAGCTGCTGCGGCATCGGGCACACGCGCTGGGCCACGCACGGCAAGCCCTCGGAGGCCAACGCGCACCCGCAGACGGACTGCACGGGCAAGATAGCCGTCGTGCACAACGGCATCATCGAGAACTTCACCCAGCTGCGCGACGAGCTTGAAGCCGACGGCCACACCTTCACCAGCGACACGGACAGCGAGGTGGCCGCGCACCTGCTCGAGCGCTTCTACGACGGCGACATCGCCCTGGCCCTGCGCCGCGTCGCCGAGCGCCTGGCGGGCGCCTACGCGCTGGCCGCCGTGCACGCCGACCACCCGGACCAGATCGCCGTCACGCGCAAGGACTCGCCCGTGGTCGTGGGCTATGCGCCGGACGAGCAGGCGGCCTTCGTGGGCTCGGACGTCGTCGCCTTCATCGACCGCACGCGCGACGTGGTCTTTCTCGAGGACGGCCAGTTCGCGCTGCTCGAGCCGTCCGGCATCTCGTATTTCGACGCCGCCGGCGCCCCCTTCACCCCGCCCGTCACGCACGTGGACTGGGACGTGGAGGACGCGGAGAAGGGCGGCTACCCCGACTTCATGCTCAAGGAGATCTTCGAGCAGCCCCGCGCCGTGCGCGACACCATCGCGGGCAAGGTGAAAAACGGCCGCGTGCTCCTCGACGAGTTCGACCTCGACGAAGACG
Source organism: Acidaminococcaceae bacterium (assembly GCA_963592385.1). GTDB lineage: Bacteria > Actinomycetota > Coriobacteriia > Coriobacteriales > QAMH01 > CAVAWX01. The sequence goes on from CAVAWX010000033.1 coordinate 12,254, forward strand.
ACATCGAGGCCATCGACACGGTCTACATCATCGGCTGCGGCACGAGCTACCACGCCGGCCTGGTCGCCCGCGAGCTGATCGAGCGCTGGGCGCGCATCCCCACCACCGTCGAGGTGGCCAGCGAGTTCCGCTACCGCAACCCCATCGTCAGCTCGTCTGCGCTGGTCATCGCCATCAGCCAGTCCGGCGAGACGGCCGACACCCTGGCCGCCGTGCGCCTGGCCCGCAGCAAGGGGGCGCGGGTCTTCGCCATCACGAACTGCGTGGGCAGCCGCATCACGCGCGAATCCGACGCGACGCTGTACGTGAAGGCCAACATGGAGATCTCGGTGGCGGCCACGAAGAGCTTCCTCGCGCAGATCGCCTGCCTCGCGCTGATCGCGATGTTTCTCGGCCAGAAGAAGAACCGCCTGACGACGCGGCAGGTGAACAGCCTGTACTACGAGCTGCGCGAGACGCCGTCGATGATCGAGGACATCTTGCAGGACCTGGGCGACATCGAGGCGGCGGCCAAGCTGCTCGAAGGGGCGCACTCGGCGCTCTACGTGGGGCGCGGCATCGCGTCTACCGTGTGCAACGAGGGCGCGTTGAAGCTCAAGGAGCTGAGCTACCTGCACGCCGAGGCCTACCCGGCCGGCGAGATGAAGCACGGGCCGATCGCGCTGCTCGACGAGCGCACGCCGGTCGTGGCCGTGGTCTGCGACAGCCCGACGCGCGCGCAGACGGTCAGCAACATCGTCGAGGCCAAGACCCGCAACAGCCCCATCATCGCGGTGGCAAGCGAGGGCGACGACGAGGTGGCGGGCATCGCCGACGCGGTGCTGTTCGTGCCGAGGGCGCGCGACTGGTGCTCGGCCATCACGGCCAGCGTGCCCCTGCAGCTGCTCGCGCGCTACGTGGCGCTCGCGCGCGGCTGCGACGTGGACAAGCCGCGCAACCTGGCCAAGAGCGTGACGGTGGAGTAGGGGATGGGCATGCACGAAGAAGGCGCGACGGCATCCCCGGGCGCGACGGCGGGTGAAGGGGTGCCCTCTGTGCGGGCGGCCTCCCGGGACGCGAAGGCGGCATCCCCGGGCGCGACGGCGCCCCTGGACGAAGGCGGCTTTTCCCTGCCCGTCGCGGGGCTGGGCGTCGACATCGTCTCCATCGAGCGCATGCAGCGGGTCCTCGCGCGCACCCCGCGCTTCAAGACGCGCGTCTACACGGACGGCGAGCAGGCATATTGCGACGCCTACAAGAAGAAGGCGCACCTGCACTACGCGACGCATTTCGCCGCGAAGGAGGCGGTGGCAAAGGCGCTCGGCACCGGCTTTGCCGAGGGCGTGGCCCCGCGCGACATCGAGGTGACCCACGACGACAACGGCCGCCCGCACGTCGTCTTGCACGGCAAGGCGCGCGAGCTGGCCGACGAGCAGGGCGTGCTCGAGATGCACCTGTCGCTTTCGCGCACGCACGAGACGGCGGTGGCAAACGCCCTGGCCGCGACGAAGGAGACGCGCCCGCAGCCCAAGGAGGAGGCAGGGCCTAGCCCGCGCGAGGAGCTGGCCGCCGAGTTCAAGAGGCTGCGCGGCATGCTCGACAACCTCGAGGACGCGCTTGCCACGGGGCTGGCCGACCTCGATGACGCGCCGCAGCCCGAGGCAGACGAGGCAGACGAGGTGGTTGGTGAAGAGGGCGCGGCAGGTGAAACGCCTGCCGGTGAAGAGGCCGCGTCTGCCGCAAACGCAGCCGCCGCAGATGCGCCGCACGCCGCAGATGGCGAAACGCCCGCCCCGAAAGGGGAGCCAGACGCCGCATGAGGCGCCCACGCCCCGCCCAAAAGGTAGATACTGTAGGCGCAGACAAAAAGCGGCGAGCAGTCGAGAGGATGAGTGCGATGGGCAAGAAGATGCAACGTGGCGCGGCCGACCTGGCGGCGCTTCTCCCGCGCCTGGACAAAGACGCGAACAAGTACACGCGCGGCAGGGTCGTGGTGGTCGGCGGCTCGCACGAGTATCCCGGCGCCGCCGTGCTGGCCGCGATGGCCTCGGCGCGCTGCGGGGCGGGCTACACGCGCCTGTGCGTGCCCAAGGGCGTGGCTGCGGCGGCGCACGCGCACCTCGTGAGCGTGCCCGTGCACGAGTGCCCGGGCAGCGGCGGCTTTTTCTCCGCGGGCGCGGTCGAGGACGTGATCGAGCGGGTGGCGGCCTGCGACGCGCTGGTGGTGGGGCCCGGCATGGGCGCATGCGCAGGGCCGGCCTCGTTTCTGAAGGGGCTCGTCTTTCGCGCGGGCGCCGACGGCGGGCATCCCGGCGCGCGCGAGACGCCGACGGTCTTCGACGCCGACGCGCTCAACATCATCGCGCAGGACGCCGACGTGCTCGAGGGGCGCAAGTCGTGCGTGAACGTCCTCACCCCGCACGAGGGGGAGGCCGCGCGCCTGCTGGGCCGCGAGGTGAACGACCGCGAGGCCGACGCCCTCGAGCTGGCGTCTCGCTTCAACGCCGTCGTCGTGCTGAAAGGCCCGGGCACCGTCGTCGCGGACCCGAGCGGCGCCTTTTTCGTGGACGAGACGGGAGGCCCGGAGCTTGCCAAGGCGGGCACGGGCGACGTGCTCGGCGGCATGGTCGCCGCGTTCATGGCGCAGGGTCTGGAGCCCTTCGACGCCTCCTGCCTGGCCGTGCATCTCCACAGCGCATCCGGCGCACGTGCGGCCGCCGGGACCTCCGCGCTGTCCGTTTTGCCCGAAGACGTGGTCGACGAGATAGGCCCTGCCATCCTCGCGCTGGCAAAGGAGCAGATGTAGCGTGGCAGACGACGGCATCAACTACTTCGGGGCAGACCCCCACCTGCCGGGCGGCCTCGAGCGCGGGCGCGAGGCCTTCGAGAAGAGCAAGGTCGAGCCCATACGCAGGCGCAAGGACGCGGCAGAAGACGCCGCCCCGGGTTTTCTCCAGGTGGACACCTCCGCGCCGATTTCGCGCGAGACGACGCGCTCGGCCCTCCTGCGCGGTGCATGGGTCGAGGTCGACCTGTCGGCCATCGCCCACAACGTCGCCCTCGCACGCCGCCGCCTGGGGCCTGCCCGGCGTCTTCTGGCCGTGGTGAAGGCCGACGGCTACGGACACGGGGCGGTGCAGGTGGCCCGCACAGCGTTGAAGGCGGGGGCCAGCATGCTCGGCGTGGCGACCGTCGAGGAAGGCGCCGCGCTGCGCCAGGCGGGCATCGACGCGCCCATACTCGTGCTCTCGCAGCCCACCACGCGCTCGATTCCCCACCTGCTGGCCTACAAGCTCACGCCGGCGGTCTACAGCACGGACTTCGCCCTGGCACTGGGCGAGGCGGCCGACCTGCAGCGCACCGTCGCGCCCTACCATCTGGCGGTGAACACGGGCATGAACCGCATCGGCGTGCCCCACACCGACGTGGTCGAGTTCCTGCGCGCCGTCGGCTTTCACCGCGGCATCATGCTGGAAGGGACCTTCACCCATTTCGCCTGCGCCGACGACACGACCGACGTGGACTTCCGCGAGCAGCTCGCCTGCTTCCAAGACGCGCTGGCCGCCATGCGCGACGCGCACATGGACCCCGGCCTCGTGCACTGCGCGAACTCGGCGACCATCATGCGCTACCCGGAGGCGCACTACGACATGGGGCGCCTGGGCTGCACGATGTACGGCCTTGCCCCCAGCCCGAACCTGCGCGGCAAGGAGGACCTGCGGCCGGCCATGAGCGTGAAGGCGCTCGTCTCGGCCGTCAACGAGCCGCGCATCGGCCAGGGCGTGAGCTACGGCTTCACCTACCGCACGGCCACGCCGGTCCAGATCGCGACGGTGCCGCTGGGCTATGCCGACGGCCTGCGCCGCTCGCTGTCCAACTGCATGGACGTGCTGATACACGGGCAGGTGTGCGTGCAGGTGGGCAACATCTGCATGGACCAGACCATGGTCGAGGTCCCCTTCACCCACAGGCGCGACGGCGGCGGCGCGGGCGTGCAGGAAGGCGACGAGGTCGTCCTCGTGGGGCGCCAGGGCAGCGAGGAGATCACGGCCGACATGATGGCCGACCAGATCGGCACCATCAACTACGAGATCGTCTGCGGCTTCGGCATGCGCCTGCCGCGCATATACGTATGAGCGCAGCGGGGCGGTCGTCGGGGCATCCGACGTGCGGGAATGGTGAAGCGGGCGATGCGTATGAGGCGCATAGCGCACACGAGGCGCCCGAGTTGCGTGGTGCGCACGAGGCACCCGAGCCGACACGCGAGCTGCACGAGCTGCCGCCATGGTTGCGTGCGGCGGTGGATGCGGATGGTGAAGCGGGCGGCGCGCTTGGTTTGGACGGCGCGGACGGCTTCGACGCCCTCGCGCAGCGCATGCGGGAGTGCCGCAAGTGCGCTTTGTGCGAGACGCGCACGCACGTGGTGGTGGGCGCGGGAAACCCTCGCGCGGATGTGATGTTCGTGGGCGAGGCGCCGGGCAAAAACGAGGACGAGCAAGGCGCGCCTTTCGTGGGCAGCGCCGGCAAAAACCTCGACGCCCTCCTGGAGCTGGCGGGCCTTGCGCGCGAGGACATCTACATCGCCAACGTGCTGAAATGCCGGCCGCCCGCCAACCGCAACCCGCGCGTGCCCGAGGTCGAGGCATGCGCCCCCTGGCTTGCCGCGCAGGTCCGGGCCGTGCGCCCCGTGTTCATCGTCACGTTGGGCAATTTCGCCACGCGGCTTGTCCTGGGCGTGAAGGAGGGCATCGGCGCTTTGCACGGCAAGGTGCACCAGGTGGGGCCGCTTGCCGTCGTGCCCATGTTTCATCCGGCGGCGGTCATCTACGACCGCTCGAAGACGGAGTTTGTCCGCGAGGATTTCCGCCGCCTTGGCGCGTTGTTGGCAGGCGAAGAGGGAAGTGGCGGCGTGCATCTCGGTCCAGAGGTGCATGCCGGGCGCGGCGCGGATGCCGCGCATGGCGAAGATGGCGCGCGCGATGCGCGTGTCGGGCACGTGTGCCCCGATGGTGAAGAGGAAGGCGAGAACGCATGTTGAGCTGCGAGAGCGCGTCCGCGCACGACACGATGGAGATCGGCCGCAGGCTCGGCCGGCTGGCGCAGGCGGGCGACGTCGTCGTCTTGACGGGCGACTTGGGCGCGGGCAAGACCCAGTTCTCGAAGGGCTTTGCCGCAGGGCTCGGGGTGGACGACGAGGTGACGAGCCCCACTTTCACCATCATGGTCGAGTACGTGGGCGACGAGCTGCCCCTGCTGCATTTCGACCTCTACCGGCTGGAAAGCGTCGAGGCGCTCGAGGACATCGATTATTTCGGCATGCTCGAATCCGGCGCGGTGTGCCTGGTGGAGTGGGGCGACAAGTTCCCCGAGGCGCTGCCCGAGGACTATCTGGAAGTGTCGTTTTCCCTGCACGTGCGCGCCGGCGGCTCTGCGCCCGCCGCTGCCGCCAACACCGCCGCGCCCGGCTCCGCCCCCGCCCCTGACGATGCGTCCGCTGGTGCCGGTGCCGCCTTCAACGCGCCATCTGCCGCCCTGCGCCGCATCGAGGTGACGGGCCTGGGCCCTCGCGCCAGCGCCCTCGAATCTGCCTTCGCAGACGCCGTTTCCTAGAGAAGAGGCTGCGGGGGTTGCAGTCCTATCGAGAACGATTACTATTGTGTCCGGGAAACGACGGCGCGGGAATGCGCGCGGGAAAGATGCATACGCGAAAGGATGGTGAGGTGCGATGGGACCGAGGAGGAACACGAGGCAGCGCCAGCTTGTGCTCGACATCGTCCGCTCGCGCT
>CAVAWX010000034.1:0-16896 GCA_963592385.1 Acidaminococcaceae bacterium
CGTCTTGAAGGTGACATGGATGTCGTCCAAGAAGACGATGGGCTCGCCGGCATCGTCGTTGACCGAGCCGTTTTCCAGCGGGTCTTCGGCCTTGGTCGCCGGTGTGACGATGTTTTGGATGGTGAGGTTCTTCGTGCCCGTCGTAGCGTCGCCCGTGAGGGCGTGCGAGCGCAGTATCTCGAGCGTGCTGCCGTCGGTGGCACCCGTGATGGCCTCATCGAGACTCTTGTAGTAGTTCACCACGTTTGCCGTCGTGGTCTCCTTCACCACAGCCTCCGTCCACACAACCGTGCTGCCCGTCCCCGCCACGCCGACCAGCGACGCGTTGCGGTCGTTGAAAAAGGCGCCCAGCCCGGATACAGTGCTCGCGCTGGCCGCCGCCGTCTTGGCGAAGATCTTCCCCGTCGTGTAGTAGTTCGTGGAGTAGATGCCGATCTTCGCCCCGCGTTCCAGACCAGCCTCGCCCACCGTGATGATAGAGCCCGCGGAGGTGTCGCTGAAGTCCTGCATGTTGTACTCCTGGCCGGCGCTGTTCCAGTTCCTGTAGATGTAGGGGCAGCCGCTCACGTAGATCTTCGATGAAGCGACATTGCTCCCCGAGATAGCCCCGCATGAGTTGTATTGAGATGACTGCGACGTGTTCCCCGTTATCGTCGTGGTGCCCTCGATGTTTAGAACCTTGTTTCCGTAATTGCCCTCGTAGAAGAAAATCGCGCCAGAAGCGTTCGTCCCCGTGTTGTTGAGGATCTGGGTGTTGCCCTTGAGCGTGACGGTTCCCTTGAGGAAGTACATGGCGCCGCCATACATTCCCGAGCAACCGGATATGGTGCCCCCGTCGATTGTCACCTCGCTCGCGGCGGCTAAGCCATTGGCACTTGTGCTTACTCTGACGGCGCCATGATTTGTGCCCTCGCAGTCCTTAATCGCAGACCCACTGTTCATGTTGAGCACAGAGCCGTTAAGAAGCGTTACAGCCGAGCCGCCGACGCCAGAGGCAGCATTGACGTTTCTAATCTCGGCACCGCTATTCATCGTGAACGTGGAGGAATTCATGTAAACGGCTCCGTTATCATCGCCAAGGGCCACGTACCCCGCCGACTTGTTGCCGTCGATGACGCAGTTCTCGAGCGTCACGTTGCTGGAACCGGAAATCTTGAAGGCGCCTATGCTGCTTGCGCCGAACTTGATGACCGCGCGGCCACCTTCTGCGCTCGCATCGCCCTCGTAGGGGTAGCCGTCGCCGGCCGTGGCGCTGGCGGTCGTGATCTTTATCGGGCGGCTCGCGCCCGTGGCGATGGCGGTGGTCGCCGTGATCAGGGTCTCGCCTTTCAGCATCTCGATGGTCGCCGTGCCGCCGCTGCTTGCAAACTGCGTGGCGAAGCTGGATGTGGACACGGCGCCTATGTAGGTGACGGCATCGGCAATCGAGGCGAAGGTGTTCACGCCGTTCGTGTCCACCACCTTGCACACGGGGTCGTCCACCGTGACGGGGGCCAGGGCGACGGGGTCGTCCACCTCCACGAAGGTCTCGCTGTTTTGCGCGGCCTCGTCGGCCTGCTGGGTTGCGGCCTCGGCCGCCTGGTTTTGGGCGGCGGCCTCGGCTGCCGTGTCGGCCTGCGCGGCTTCGGCATGCGCGGCCTCGTCGCCGGCGGCGGTGTCGGTCGAGGTGTCGGTCGCCTGCGTGCCGACCGTGCCTACGCCGCTCGTGCCTGCGCTCGTCCCCTCAGGCAGGGAAAAGCCCCCCCCTCGGTTCCGAGTGCCAGCGACGCCGTCAGCTGCAGCGCCGCCGCCACGAGGGCAAGCGACGCGCACACCGCGAGCACCTTGCGCGCGCGGGGCATGCGCCGCCGCCCGCCACGCCGGCCGCTTTTGCGCCCGGCCGCCGCCCGCTTCACCGCTGTTTCCTTCTCCTGCATCGGCATGTCGCCGCTCCTCGTTCACTCTCGCACGCACGCGCCGCATGGCGCCGCCGTGCCCTTCATCTGGATATACAGTCGAAAGTGTACACTACACAGCCGCATCCGCGCACGTCACCAGCCAAATTCACCACACAACCCGCACGCCCTGCATTCGCGTACCCCTCCCGCAGCCAAGTTCACCCGCAGACGGCACGACCCCCCCACCGGCTTTTCGCGGCGGAGTTCACCTGTCCGCGCCCCCGTTCACCGCTACAATGCGCAGCGCGAGATATGCGAAACCGACGCAAGGCAAAGGAGAACGCGAACGTGGAACCAACGCAGACGAACAGCGAAAAGCAGGCGGCGCGCGCAGACTTGGCGCAGCTGGGGGCGGGCCACACGGACTACCCGAGCGACTACGACCCAAGCGTGCTCGAGACCTTCGACAACAAGCACCCGGACCGCGACTACATGGTCACCTTCCGCTGCCCGGAGTTCACCACCCTGTGCCCCATCACCGGCCAGCCCGACTTCGCCACGCTCTACATCAACTACGTGCCGGCCACGCGGATGGTCGAGTCCAAGAGCCTGAAGCTCTACCTGTTCTCGTTTCGCAACCACGGCGACTTCCACGAGGACGTGGTGAACATCGTCTGCGACGACCTCGCGGCGCTGATGGAGCCGAAATACCTCGAGGTGCGCGGCATGTTCTACCCGCGCGGCGGCATCTCCATCTACCCCTTCGCCAACTTCGCGAAGCCGGGCGCGGGCTACGAGGACATGGCGGCGCGGCGCATGTTCGAGCAGCTGTCCGACCTCGACAACGGCGACGGGGCGCGCTAGGATTCACCTTCGCCGTTTCCTCGCGGGCCTGCATGTCTGGGGGCCGCGCGTCTGGGAGCTGCGTGCCGAAAGGCGCGGGACCGATGGGCGCAGCACCGAAAGGCGCAGGGCCGAAGGGGGAAGGGCATCCCGCCCGCGGGCGGGGGTTGTTCGCGACATCCAACCTAAAAAACACTAAGGACACGTGATCTGACATGAGAAAAACCAACCAGAACCTGATGTTGTGCGGCATGGTCTTCGTCGCCGCGCTCGTCACCTCCAACGTCATCGCCGCAAAGACCATCCAGACGGGCATTCCGCTGTTCGGCACTACCATCGTCGTCCCGGCGGCCGTCCTGTGCTACTGCCTGACCTTCTTGATGACCGACGTGGTGGGCGAGATCTGGGGGCGCGCGGAAGCCCAGCGCATCGTGTGGGCGGGGTTTGCGTGCCAGCTGCTCTCGACCGCGCTCGTGGCGTTCGGGCAGGTGCTGCCCGCGGCCGACACGGCGACGGGCGCCGCCTACGACGCGCTGCTGGGGCAAAACGCCGTCTTCGTCGCGGCCTCGCTCGGCGCCTACCTGCTCTCGCAAAGCTGGGACGTCTTCGTCTTCCACAAGATCCGCAACTTCTTTTTGGGGCGCGACGAGCAGGCCGTCTCCAAGCGCTGGATCTGGAACAACGCCTCGACCATGACCAGCCAGGCCATCGACACGCTCGTCTACATCTCGGTGGCCTTCGGGCTGGGGATGGGCTGGTTTTTCGACGCGGCGATGTGGCCGACGCTTGCCGCGATGATGGTCGGGCAGTATCTGTGCAAGTTCGTGCTGGCCGCCCTCGACACGCCGTTTTTCTACCTGCTCACGCGCAAGGAGCACGCGGCGCGGCAGCTGCCGGGCAAAGAGGGCGAGGCCGCGTAGGGTCGCAACGGGAAGCGCGACGCGTGCGGACGCACGGTGAAAAACACGGCGGCGCCGGGCGTGCGGTGAAGGGGGCGGTGGCGCACCACGCACGGGCGCGACGCGCACGCCACGGGCAGCTCGCCGTCCAGCACCTCGTCGCAGTGGCGCACCACGCACGGGCGCGACGCGCACGCTCTGCTATAGTCTGCACGCAGACAACAGATGCGCGACGAGGGGTGAAAGGGAGGTCGTGGGCGCAAGATGGACGGCTCGCTTTCGGTCTACCGCGATTTTCACGGCGCGCGCCAGCTCGTGGGCCGCATCGTCCCCTCCCCCGCGCCGGGTGCCAAGCTTGCGGCCGGCAGCGGCGGTGAAGACGCGCCGGACAACGGCGGCGTAGACAGCAGCAACGGCGGCGACGCCGGCGCACGGGCGCCCCGCAGCGTCGACGGGCGCTTCTCCTACGACTTCTCCTACATGTGCACAGACGACCCCGCGCCCATCGGCACGCGCCTGCGCCTGAAGCCCAGTCCCTTTCCCGAGGAGGAGACGCGGCTTTTCTTCTCGGAGCTCGCGCCGTCCGGCCTCTCGCGCAAGATGCTCGCGGCGGCCATCGACGCCCCGCAGGCCGACTACATGTCCATGCTCGCGCGGCTGGGCTTTGCCAGCGCCGGCGCCCTGATGTTTTGCCCGGAGGGCGAGGCGCTGCCCGAGGAGGGCCGCCTGGACCGGGTCCACACCTCCGACCTGGAATCCTACGCCGCGCACCCGCACCTGCTCGGGGTGCGCATGGCGTGCAAGTCGCATCTGGCGCTCGGCGGCGGGCAGTTCAAGCTCGCGCTGTTCCACGAGGGCGACGACCCGAAGACGCGCTGGTACCTGCCCGCGGCAGGCGCGCCGTCCACCCACATCGTGAAGGCGCCCGACGACGAACGCCCCGGCCATACCCTAAACGAGGCCCTGTGCATGCGGGCGGCCCGCCTGCTGGGCCTGCACGTGTCCGACACCTCGCTCATCGCCTTGCGCGCGCGCGAGCCGCTGCTGGCGGTGCGCCGCTTCGACCGCCCCTACATGGCCGTGCCCATGGTGCTCGGCGACCACGCGCTGCCCGCGCGCCTGCACCAGGAGGACTTCTGCCAGGCCGCCGGCATCTTCCCCGCGCTCGTCGGCCAACCGGAACCGGCGGGCGGCCTGGAGCGGGCCATGCGCATCATCAACGCGACGGCGTGCAACCCTCTGTCCGCGCGCATACGCTTCTTCAAGCGCCTGCTCTTCAGCTTCCTCGTGGGCAACTGCGACAACGGCTTCAAGAAGCACGCGCTGCTGTGGGACGCCGAGTGGAAGCGCTGCATACTCGCGCCGGCCTACGACCTGGCGTGCACGACCATCTACGAGGGCGAACCGCGCGTGATGGACATCGGGCTGGGCAAGGCGCGCATCGACGACGTGCGGGCCGACGACATACGCGCCGCGGGGGTGCAGTGCGGCGTGGGCGAGCGTCTGGCCTGGGACTACTACGGCAAGCTGTGCCGCAGCCTGCCGGGCGCCATCGAGCAGGCGGCCGCCGAGATCGAGGCGCTGGGCTTTCGGCGCGTGCGCCACGTCGCGAACTTCATCGCGGGCGACGCGCGGAAGCGCTCGTTTGCCTAGCGGCGCCCGTTTGCGTGAAAACGTGGCGGGAACGGTAAAAAGGCAGGCTGGTTCACCATGTAAAAGCCGGCGGTGAACAGGGCGCCCGGCGCCTTACAGCTCGCGCACGGCCTCGGCAAGCGGCGCGCGCATCTTCCACACGTAGTCGCCGCGCCGGTCCTCGCCGGCCGGCTGCCCCGTGAACAGCACCGGCCACATCGAGCCCTTGAAGCCCTTCGAGCCGATCTGCGCGCACACGGCCGCGGCGGCCGCCTGGAGCTGCTCGGAGTAGAAGTCGCGGGACTTGCCGAACTCGTGGGCCAGCTCCTCGGGCGTGGCCTGGCCGCCTATGTCGCGCAGGCGGCGCAGCGCCGTCTTCATGTCGTCGTCGATGGGGCCGCCTTCGGCGAAGAGCCCCTGCAGCTGCGCGGCCGTGAGGCACGGGTCGAAGTCGCCCTCCGGCGGCCACCAGCTGTCGGCGTGGGCCGCGAGGTAGGCCTTGGCCGCGATCTCGGGAAAGGACAGGTCGTCCACGACGGTGTGCAGCTCCTGCAAAAGGCGCAGGTAGCGCAGGCCCGTCATGGAGTACGGCGAGTTCACGCCGTAGCGGTCGTGGATGAAGGGGCGCGTCTTGCCGCCGAGGGGCAGGTAGGCGCGCGGCGCGACCCAGTAGAGCGCGCGGGTGAGGTTGGCCTTGTTGATGTTGGGCTGCGCGTGCACCGCATCGAACGCCGCACCCCAGGCCTTCAGCTGCGCGGCGTCGTGCTCGACCGCCTCCCGTCCCGCCGCGCCCTGCTCGGCCTCCTCTGCCACGGCCAGCGCCAGCTCGAAGAGGTCCCAGCACTGCGCCGTGCCCTCGGCGCTCGTGTCGAAGTACTGCCACAGCTCGTGGTTGGCGGTGGGCAGGCCGGCGAAATCCGCAGGCGTGGGCGCGTCCAGGCCCAGCTCGGCCAGAATCGCGGCGACGATGCGCGCGCGGTCGGGCGCCAGCACGCCGCGGTTGAAGGCGGTGAAGAAGGTGAAGGGGTCGGCCACCACGGCGTCCGCGTCCGGCGCGAGCGCCCCTGCCGCGACGAGGACTTCGTGCAGGTCGGATGCATTGTCGCGGCCGCGCGCGCGCAAGGCCTCGGCAATCGCCGTATAGGAGTCTATCCAGGAAAACTGCACGGTGTCCACGGGTCGTCCCTCCCTTTTCTGAGGCCGCATGCGCACGGCGCGCGAAGAGGGCGGATGGGGCATGCCCCGCGCGTGGATGCGGCGTCGTTTCTCGCTTCGAGCGAAAACGATACCACGCGCGGGCGGCGAAATTCAGCGCGAAGGCGCGGACGGCTATTTCACCGCGACGATGACGACCGAGCCGGTCTTCGCGCCCACATCGCGGGCCGCAAGGCGCGAGAACGCCTCCATGCGCCCCTTTCGCCGCGCCTTTTCCTCCAGCACCTCCATGGTGTAGAGCGTCTTGGGCTCCAGCTCGGCCGAGGCAAAGCCCGCGTCCTTCAACATGCGCAGGTAGGCGCCCGCCTGCGGGATGCCCGCCGTGCAGCCGGTGAGAGCCGCCATGTCGTTTTCGGTGCCGGCCGGCAGCTCCGAAAAGCACACGATGTCGCTTGCGACGAGGCGCCCGCCGGGCCGCAGCACGCGTGCCGCCTCGGAGAAAACCGCCTCCTTGTCGGCGGCGAAGTTGATGACGCAGTTGGAGAGCACCACGTCGAGGCTGGCGTCGGGCAAGGGGATCGCCTCGATCGTGCCTTCCAGAAACTCGATGTTGCCCGCGCCGGCCGTCCGCGCGTTGTCCGCGGCCAGCTCCAGCATCTCCGGCGTCATGTCCAGGCCGAAGACCTGCCCCGCCGCGCCGACCATGCGCGAGGCGATGATGGCGTCCACCCCGCCGCCGCACCCGAGGTCGATCACGCGCTCGCCCGGCTGCAGGTTCGCCCGGCTCACGGGGTCGGCGCAGCCGCGCGAGGCGACGAGGGCGCGCTTCGGGATGCCGTCCACGAGCGTCTCGTCGTAGATGGACAGCGCCTCGCTGCGTGCGTCGATGCCGCAGGCCGCGCGCGTCTCCGACACGATGGTGAAGCCCTCGGGCGTCTCCTCGGCCTCGGCGACCATGCGGGCGACCTCGGCGTAATGCGCGCGCACGCGGGCCTGGGCATCACCTGCCGCATCGGTGTCGGCGGCAGCATCGGCGGCGACAGCATCAACGGCAGGCCGTGCGGCGGCCTCCCCCTTCACCATGCCCGGCACCCCCTCCTTTTCCCGCGCGTCCGGCTCCTGCATCTCGCCGCCCCCTTTCACCGCTGCGCGCCTTTCTCCGCGTCCCAGCAGCCCCAGTAGACCTCGCGGCACGCGCGCACCGCCGCAAGCAGCGCCAGCACGTCGTCTTTGGTGGTGTAGACGCCCATGCTCGCGCGGCCCGTGCCGATCATCCCCATGGACGCGTGCAGGGGCAGCGCGCAATGCCCGCCGCTGCGAATGGCCACGCCGCACGCGCCGAGGAACTTCGCCAGGCTGGCGGGCGGCACGCCGTAGAGGGTGAAGGAGACGAGCCCCGTCTGGCCGTCCGCCACGCCGTGGTCGCCCCACACCGTCACGCCGTCGATGCGCGCAAGGCCGCTGACGAGCAGGCGCGTGAGGGCGCGGGAATGGCGGGCGATGCGCTCCATCCCCAGCGTGTCGAGGTAGCCGACGGCCGCCGCGAAGCCGATGGCCTGGCTGACGGGCGGCGTGCCCAGCTCGTACTGGATGCCCTTGCGGCGCAGGTACCACGAGTCGCACGACACGTGGCTGACCGCGCCGCCGCCGCTGCCCAGGGGGTCCATCTCGGCAAACGCGGCCTCCGAGATCCACAGGGCGCCCAGCCCCATGGGCCCGTAGGCCTTGTGCGCGGACAGGGCGAGGAAGTCCGCCCCCAGCTCGGAGACGTCGATTTTCAGGTGCGCGAAGGACTGGGCGGCGTCCACGAGCACGCGCGCGCCCGCCTCGCGGGCCTCGGCGGCCAGCTCGGCCACGGGGTTTTCCATGCCGAAGACGTTGCCGATCTGGGCGATGCAGGCAAGCTTCGGGCGCTGCGAGAGCGCGTCGCGCCAGGCCTCGCGGTCGATGCGGCCGTCGCCGTCCACGGGCACGTAGACCATGCGCGCCCCTTTGCGTTTCGCGAGCATGAGGAAGGGCAGCATGTTGGAGTGGTGCTCGGCGATGGTGGTGACGATCGAGTCTCCCTCGTGGACGTTCCACTCGCCCCAGGCGCTGGCCACGAGGTTGCAGGCGCCCGTCGTGTTGGCCGTGTAGACGACGCTGCGGCGCTCGGCGCCGATGAAATGCTCCAGCGTCGCGCGCGCGTCGTTGAAGGCGAAGGTGGACTTCGTGGACAGCTCGTAGCCGCCCCGGTAGACGTTGGCGTTGGCGTGGCGGTCGAAGGCGGCCTGCGCGTCGAGGGCCGCGCCCAGGCGCTGCGCGGTGGCCGCCGTGTCGAGATAGCTCAGGCGGCCCGCGTGGACGGCATCGTTGAGCAGCGGGAAGTCGAGGCGGTTGCGCTTGCCGAAGGCGTCGGCGAAGGCGAGCTCGTCTGCCTCGGCGGGCGTGCAGGAGGCCAGATAGGCCGCCTCGTCTTCAAGCGCCTGCTCGGCGCAAGCTTCGAGCAGGGCGTCTGCCGGTTTCAGGGGCGCGACGCGTGCCGGGCCGATGAGGGGCGCGGGCGCGTTGGGGTCCGAGAGCGGCTCGTCGGGCGCGTCGCGGTGCGTGCGGGCAAGGCCCACCGCCTGCAGGCCGGCCAGGCCCACCTCGCCCGTGAAGGCGGTGACGGACTCGGCGACGACGTCGTTTGCCGCAAGCATCTCCTCGCCGAAGACGTGGTCGGCAAAGGCGATGCGGGGCACGGGGCGCATGCCGCGCGCGTTGGGGCGCGCCAGCGCGGACGCGGACAGCCCCTCGAGGAAGGCGCGCTCGAAGACGAAGGGGGTGCGGCGCAGCCACACGACCCAGCTGCACATGGCGTCGAGCTCGGGACGGCTCTTCGCGTCGGCCACGATCTCGAAGATGTGGTCGGCGGTGACGCGCGGGGTGTCGGCGCGGGTGACGACGACGCGCTCTGCGCCCGCGTCGGCAAGAAGGCAGGCGCGCGCCGCGTCGAGCACGCCGAAGCCGAGGTCGCAGATATCGAAGAAGGCGGCGTCGCGGGCGGCGACGAGGGCGGCGTCTTCATCGTAAGAGACGATGCGCACGGTGGGAACGGCGGTGCCGGGGGCGCTGCCGCAGGCATCGGCATCGGGGCGCGCCTGCGCGTGCTTCTCGGTGAACGCGGAGACCACCTGCGCTATTTCACCCTCGATGGACGGGTGCGCCAGCACGGCGATGGAGCGCGGGCAGACGGCGGCGGCGGCCTCGAGCGCATAGGCCAACACCGGGCGCCCGCGGTAGAGCTGCAGGGGGCGCGGGCCGGCCTCCAGGACCTCGGGCGCCATGTCCTCGTCTTCGAAGGCGACGGCAAGCGGCGTGGTGCCCGCCTCGTGGGCCAGGATGAGGACGGCCGCCGTGCCGCAGGCCTCGGCGTATTCTGCCGCCGTGCGCGCCGGACGTGCGACCGGTCCTGCCACGGGCTGGTGTTCGCTTCTGTGCATGGTGAAGATCCCTGCCTCTCTCTCGCTTGTCGCCTGCGCCTCTTTTCGACGGCGCGGACAAACTTGCTCTCTTTCAACAGCGCCTGAAACGCGCAGGCGTTTCAGCAGCGTGCGTGCGGTGCCGTGCCCCGCCGTGCGCATTTTTCGAACACGTCGGGCACCGGACGCGCAGGCACCGTCCAGCCGTCTTTTTCCAGGTGCGCCCTTGCCGCCGCCATCCGGCGGGCAAGCTTCTCGCCGGCCGCGCCCGCATCGAATCCGCGCTCGCGGGCGTCGCAGCCCGCGTCCACCCACGCCGCGTTGCCCGCGCCGCCCACGGCCACGTCCGGGCCGCACACGAGGCGCGCGAGCGCCCCCGCATAGCGTATCTCGGCGGTCTGCGGCGGCTCGTGCCCCGGTATCGAGCGCCCTTCTAGGGGAACCACGCCGCACGCGCCCACGCACCAGGCGCCCGAGTCGGCCACGCCGAGCAGGCAGGTGGCCATCTCGTCGGCGGGCACCTCGTGCCACACGGGGTCGATGCCCGTCATCAGGGCAAGGCCGGCCGCGCGGACGTGCTCCATGGTCGCGTAGCGGCGCTCCGGGGCGATGCGCGTCATCTGCCCCTCCCCCAGCCGGCGGGCATGGTAGAAGGCGCGGGCGCCGGCCTCGGCGAGGGCATGCGCCTCGCCGGCCGTGACGTCGCGGTAGTTCGCCATGATGCACAGGTCGGCCGAGACGGCCTCGCGCACGGCGGCGACCATCTCCAGGTAGCGCTCGAAGGGCAGCGCGGCGGTGGCCATGAGCGAGACGAGCTGGGCGCCGTGCTCGTCGAAAACGCGGGCGTAGGAGACTATCTCGTCGAGGGGGACTATGGCCTCGTCGGCTCCACGCGCGCCGCCCGCACCGCCCGCGCCGCCGCAAGCCTCCCCTTCACCGTCCGCACCGTGTGCCGCGGCCGCAGCCTGCACGTTGCGTTCGGCAAACGAGCACCAGGCGCCGCACGTTTCGCTCGGCAAACGAGCACCAGGCGCAGTTCACCGGGCAGGGCAGGCGGTCCACCCCGATCTGCGCGTGGATGAAAGCCCGGCCGCCGGATGCCGCCTGCGTCATCGCGCGGGCCGTCGCGCACACGTAGGCCGCCTCGGGCGAATAGGGCGAAAAGCCCCACAAAAAGACCAGCTCGTCGAAGCTCGGGCACGCGCCCGCACGTGCCGCGTCTGCTATCTGCTCCACGCGCCTGTCGAGCATGGGGCGCCCTCCTTTTCCGCTTCTTTCGTGAAACGCCGTGCCTGAAAACCGCACTATATCAGACTCGCGCCTATAGCTTCCCGCGCCGCAACGCCGCGCGGGCGCATGCCAGCTTCACCAAAAATCAGCAGCACCTTCACCCACGGCGCCGCGCATCCCCGCGCTGCACGGGGCTCACGCGCTACAATGGCGGGCAGTTTCACCACATTCACCCGCCGCCGTATCCAAGGAGGATCCATGAGCG
Organism: Acidaminococcaceae bacterium; assembly: GCA_963592385.1. Taxonomy (GTDB): domain Bacteria; phylum Actinomycetota; class Coriobacteriia; order Coriobacteriales; family QAMH01; genus CAVAWX01. The sequence continues at coordinate 11,345 of CAVAWX010000034.1, forward strand.
TCAACTACAAGCCGTCCCTGCGCACCGAGACCATCGCCGACACCCCGGGCGAGGCGTGGTTCGTCGCCCAATGCGCGTGCGGCGCCGACGGCCAGCCGCTGTTTTCCGCCGAGCAGGTCGACCATCCGCGCCGCTGCGACACGCGCGAGCTTGCCGACCGCGAGTTCGACGCCTGCCTGTTCGAGAGCGGCATCGACAACTTCGCGCGCAAGCACGTCATCTTGGAGGACTTCGCCTACATCGTCGCGCTGCTGCACAAGAACCCGGACAACGGCGAGTCCGAGCAAGACCTCGACCTTTTGCGCCAGGAGGTGCGCACCATCGAGGTGCACAACTCGGGCAGCGGCAACGCCGGCGCAGACGACGGCGAGGTCACCACGAGCTTCTAGCTCTCCGCCGCGAGTTTTTGCACGCGGGGCGCGGGAATGCGCCGCGCGCCTTCACCATGCGCCGCCGCGCCCGCCCGCCGACGCGTCCGCGCCCTCACCGTTTGCGCACGTCGCGGAATATGCGCACGAAGACGTAGATGGCCAGCGCCAGGCCGCACGCGAAGCCCGCCGCGCCGATGAAGGGCACGCCCAGCACGTGCGGCTCCATGGACGTCGTGCACATGATGCACGAGCCGACGAACAGCGCCGCGGCGATCAGCGACAGCGAGAAGGTGTCCAGCACCGTCTTGAAGCCGGCCGCGCGATGCTCCAAGTCGAAGTCGATGCCCACTTTCACCTGGCCTTTTTGCAGCATGTCGAGGGTCTCTGCGGCTTTCGCGGGAAATGCGACGGCCGCCTCGACGCTTTCCACCCCCGAGCCCACGAAGCGCCGCGCCCGCCGCGCCACGGCCTCGGCGTCGAAGCTCTCGGCCAGGTAGTCCACGAGCACGCGCATGATGTTGAGCTGCGGCGAGATGAAGTGGATGGTGCCTTCCAGCGTGACCAGCCCGCGCCCGAGCGTGACGAGGAAGGGCGCGATCTCGTAGCCGTCGGATTGCAGCCCGCCCATCATGTCGGAGAGCAGCGCGCCGGTGTCGAAGTCGGCCAAATCCACGCTCATGTACTTGTCGATCACGGTCTCGCACGAGGCCAGAAGCTTGCCGTGGTCCACGTTGCCCGTCGGCGTCGCCACCTTCAGCATGGCGCGTTTCAGCGCGTAGGCGTCCGATTTCGCCAGCGCCTCCACCAGCTCGGAGAGCACCGCGCGCTCGCTTGCCGAGACCTGCCCCATCATCCCGAAGTCGATCCACTCGACGCCGAAGCCGGTCTCCGCGCTGCCTGCGACCAGCACGTTTCCCGCGTGGGGGTCGGCGTGGAAGAAGCCGTCTTCGAGCATCTGGCGCACGTAGTTGTCCGCGACGAGGTAGGCCAGCTGCTCGCGGGCCTCGGCGTCGAAGCCCTCGATCTGCGCGGCGTCCTCCACGCTGGGCCAGGCCGCGAAGTCCTCGACGAGCAGCCCCGGGCGGCACAGCTCCATGTAGCAGCGCGGGCAGCTGACGCCCTCGCGCCCGGCGTTGTTCTTGCCGAAGCGCTCGAGGTTTTTGGCCTCCACGGTGAAGTCGAGCTCGTCGTTGGAGGTGCGCACCAGCTCATCCACCAGGTCTTTCACCGACAGGCGCGATTGACCCGAGGCGACCTTGCCGTAGAGGTCCACCAGGCGCTCCATGATGGCGAGGTCTTGCGTCACCTGCTCGACCACGCCCGGGCGTTGCACCTTCACGGCCACGACCTGGCCGCCGTCTGCCAGCACGGCGCGGTGCACCTGCGCGATGGAGGCCGAGCCCAGCGGCGCGTCGTCGAACTCGGAGAAGGCCTCCTCCAGGGGGCGGCCCAGCTCGGCGGCCACCTTCTCGCGCGCCACCTCGACGGGCAGCGGCTTGCTCTTCGAGCGCAGCGCCCCGAAGGCCTCGCAGTACTCGACGGGCAGCATGTCCGGGTGCGTCGAGGCGATCTGGCCGAGCTTGACGAAGGTGGCGCCGAGGTCTTCGAGGACGGCGACGGCCTTCTCGGGGGTCAGCCCCTCGTTCACCTTGTGCTCGTGCAGGATCTTCAGGATCTCGCGAAAGCGCGCCGAGGCGTTGCGCTTGTCCTGGGCGGACGCCTTCTTGCGCGAGCTGGCGAGCAGGTCTTGAAACGACGGCATGGGACAACACCTCCGCTGTGGGGCGCCCGCGACGCGCATGCGGCGCGTGATGGAGCGTGCGCTGCGCGACACCTGCAATGCGCTGCGATGCGGCCAGGCTTGGCACGCACGATGCGGCGTGCACGGCGCGACGCGCGGGCTTTGGCTATGATGGAAGCCATTGTAGACCTCGCGACGGGCGCAAAGCCAAAATGTAGCGGAAAGGAGCGCGGATATGGAGGCATACAAAGAGGAGTTCATCGACTTCATGGTCGAATCCGGCGTGCTGAAATTCGGGGAGTTCACGCTGAAGAGCGGGCGGACCTCGCCGTTTTTCATGAACGCGGGCGCCTACACCAGCGGCACGCAGCTGCGGCGCCTGGGCGAGTACTACGCGCGCGCCGTCCACGACGCCTTCGGACTGGACTTCGACGTGGTCTTCGGGCCGGCCTACAAGGGCATCCCGCTGTCGGTCGTCACCTGCATGGGGCTGGAGGCGCTCTACGGCAAGGAGGCGCGCTACTGCTCGAACCGCAAGGAGGCCAAAGACCACGGCGACGCGGGGATACTTCTGGGCGCGCCGCTCGAAGACGGGATGCGCGTCGTGATGGTCGAGGACGTGACCACCTCGGGCAAGTCCATCGACGAGACCTGGCCGCTGATAAAGGCCCAGGCCGACGTCGAGGTGGTCGGCCTGATGGTGTCGCTGAACCGCCTGGAGGTGGGGCGCGAGGGCCGCGACTGCGCCATCGACGAGGTGTCGGCACGCTACGGCATGCCGTGCGCGTCGATCGTGGACATGCGCGAAGTGGTGGACTACCTGCACGGACGCGAGCTCGGCGGCCAGGTCCTCATCGACGATGGGGTGAAGGGGCGCATCGACGCCTACTACGAGCGCTACGGCGCGCACGGAAAGTGGGATAATGGCCGCTAGGCGCGGCGCAATCTGATGGGATAATGGCCGCTGGGCTTTTCACCGTGCGCCGAGGCGGCGAGCGCGACACGCGCCGCGGCACACACGGCACGCACCGCGGCGGCCGACGGTTTTCAGGTTCACCATCGCGCGAATTCGCGCATGCATGACCGGCAAGCATCGAGGAGAGCAGACACATGGCCCATATGAACGAGAACTACGCAAAGCTTCCCGGCAGCTACCTCTTCGCCGAGATAGCGCGGCGCACGCAGGCCTTCACGGAGGCGAATCCGGACGTCGAGCTGGTGAAGATGGGCATCGGCGACGTGACGCGCCCGCTCGTGCCGGCGGTGATCGAGGCCATGCACGCGGCGGTGGACGACATGTCGCGGCCCGAGACCTTCCACGGCTACGGCCCAGAGCAGGGCTACGACTTCCTGCGCGAGGCCATCTGCGAAAACGACTTCCACGCGCGCGGCATCGAGATGGACCCGGACGAGGTCTTCGTCTCCGACGGCGCGAAAAGCGACTGCGGCAACATCGGCGACATCTTCTCCGTGGACAACTCCATCGCCGTGTGCGACCCGGTGTATCCCGTCTACGTGGACACGAACGCGATGGCCGGGCGCGCGGGCGACTGGAGCGAGGGGGCGCAGGCGTGGACGAAGATCCGCTACATGCCCACGACCGCCGAAAACGCCTTCTCGCCGGCCATCCCCGCCGAGCCGGTCGACATCGTCTACCTGTGCTCGCCCAACAACCCGACGGGCACCGTGCTGACGGCCGAGCAGCTGCAGCGCTGGGTGGACTATGCCAACGAGCACGGGTCGGTCATCATGTTCGACGCGGCCTACGAGCGCTTCATCGTGGAAGAGGGCGTGCCGCACAGCATCTTCGAGATCGACGGGGCGCGGACCTGCGCCATCGAGTTCCGCTCGTTTTCCAAGACGGCCGGCTTCACGGGCGCGCGCTGCGGGTACACGGTCGTGCCGCGCGAGCTGGAGCGCGACGGGCAGAGCCTGAACAAGATGTGGCTGCGGCGCCAGACCACGAAGTTCAACGGCGCGAGCTACATCATCCAGCGCGGGGCGGCTGCCATCTACACCGAGGCGGGCAAGCGCCAGACGGACGCGGGCATCGCGTACTACCGCGAGAACGCGCGCATGATAAAGGAGGCGCTGGAGAGCTGCGGGTGGAGCGTGTACGGCGCGGTGAACAGCCCATACGTGTGGTGCAAGACGCCCGACGGGATGCCCAGCTGGGACTTCTTCGACGAGCTGCTGGAGCGCGCGCATGTGATCACGACGCCGGGCGCGGGGTTCGGGCCGGCCGGCGAGGGCTACGTGCGCCTGACCGCGTTCGGCAGCGCCGAGGACACGGCGCGGGCCATGGAGCGCATCGGCTCGCTGTAGAGGCGGAGGGGCGCGCTCTCGGCGCGTTCACGCCACGCTTGCGCATAGCGCACGAAAAAGGCCGCTCTTGAAGCGGCCTTTCGTTTCCTGAGGCGTAATCCGAAACCTAGCCCCAAGATTGAGGCCTGACAGCCCACTGGGCTGTCAGGGGTTCGATCCCCAGGAAGACCCTGCATAAAAAAAGGCCGCTCTTGAAGCGGCCTTTCGTTTCCTAGTTGGTGGAGGTAAGGGGGATCCGCGCCTGCTCGCGCCTTGCGGCGCTGCGCATCGGCTCGCTGTAGGGCTTGCGACTGCACGAAACCCCGATTCGTGCGAAGCCCCGATGTTGCTTTTCGCGCGGGGAAGCGCATACGGCTCAGAGCTTGTGCTACAGTGTCTTACACGTTCGAAGGAGAAGGCACATGGCAAGCGCAACGATGACAATCAGGCTCGACAGCGAGGAAAAATCCCTCATCTCCGACTATGCCGCCGCGTTCGGGACCTCCGCCTCGGAGTTCATGCGCAGCGCCGCCTTGGAGCGCATCGAAGACGAACTCGACCTGCAGGCGTGGAAGAAGGCCAAGGCCGAGTTCGAGAAGGATCCGGCCACGCTCTCCGCAGCCGACATCGCTCGGAAATACCTCTAGCATGTGGCGACTGGAATTCTCGAAGAGGGCCGACAAGCAGCTCTCGAAGATGAACCCCGGGGTCAGGCGCATGATAATCGCCTGGCTGCTGAAAAACGTTGACGGCTGCGCCGACCCGCGCGCGCATGGAAAAGGGCTCGTCGCGAACAGGTCCGGCGAATGGCGCTATCGGGTGGGGGACTACCGCGTGCTTTGCGAGATTCAAGACGAGCGGCTCGTAGTGCTTGCGCTCGAAATCGGCCATAGGCGCGACGTGTACCGCTGAACCGCGCGGCACGGAGCGCATCGGCTCGCTGTAGGAAGCGGCACGATAGAAAACGCGCGTTGCCGCTATGGGCACCGGAGAAACTTCGGGAGTCGGTGCATCCCGGATATCCGTTTCCAGGACGCGCGTTTCTTTTTTGGTAAAGAGGAGGGGCGCGGGGGCGTACCCCGTGCTCAAACAGTCCTCGCTTTGGCGAACAGCCCACTGGGCTGTTCGCGTCGCTG
>CAVAWX010000035.1:0-9460 GCA_963592385.1 Acidaminococcaceae bacterium
CGTGGAGAAGGGCGACGCCACCAACGAGTGCCTGGCCTACCGCACCCGCGCGGGCGGCCTGCCGTCCGGCCAGTCCACCGACTACTCCGACTACCACGGCGGCAGCTCGGGCACGGAGAACTACGCCAGCTGGTGGCTGCGCAGCCCGAGCGCCTACAACGACAAGACCTACACGCGCGTCTACAACGACGGCCGCCTCGACCACAACCTCGCCACCGTGACCCGCGGCGTGGCCCTGACCTGCGCGATGAAGGGCGTGAACTACACCATCGACAAGAGCAAGATGCAGACGGCGCTGCGGACCCTCTCGAGCTCCATCAGCCCCACGTCGCTGAAGTTCGTCACCGGCGACGCGAGCGAGATCAGCGGCCTCACCTGCGTCGCCGCCGCCACGGACGGCATCCAAGAGGCCGGCTCCGACAAGATAGGCGTGTTCCAGAGCGCCGACGCCTCCACGGTCTACATCGCGCCGATGGAAGAGGACTCCACGGACCCCGCGTCCAACTCTCGCGCGATGTACGCGCCGGCGAGCTGCGAGAACTTCCTCAACGGCCTCGACAGCAGCACGGGCCTGGGCTCGTCCCTCACCACGCTCGACCTGGAGAACCTGGACACCTCGAAGACCACGAACATGACGTCCATGTTCAACCGCCTGACCGCCTTGACCTCGCTGGATGCGAGCGGCCTCGACACGAGCAACGTCACCAACATGGATTACATGTTCTACTACTGCTCGGCTCTTACCTCGCTTGACGTGAGCGGGCTCGACACGAGCAAGGTCACGTCTATGGGAGGGACGTTCGGGCGACTGTCCGCGTTGGAGACGCTCGACATAAGCGACCTCGACACCTCGAAGGTGACGGATATGCACTACATGTTCGACCGCAACACGGCCATGAAGTCGTTGATCTTCGACAAGGAGAAATTCGACACGAGCAACGTGACCACCATGAGCTACATGTTCAATGAATGCGGCGCGCTGACTTCCCTCGACGTGAGCAAATTCGACACGAGCAAGGTCACCACCATGAGCTACATGTTCGATGGATGCAGCACGCTGACCTCGCTCGACGTGAGCAAGTTCGACACGGGCAAGGTCACCACCATGCAGAACATGTTCTACAACTGCCAGGCGGTAACCGCCCTCGATGTGTCGCATTTCAACACGGGCAATGTCACGACCATGTCCGGCATGTTTTTCCAATGCTACAAGCTCACTTCGCTCGAGCTTTCAAGCTTCAATACTGAAAAAGTCGCCAACATGGCTACCATGTTCTACAGAGACAGCGGTTTGACCAAGTTGGATTTGTCGAGCTTCACCACGGACAAAGTCACCTCGATGGTCAATATGTTCTATGAGTGCTCCGGGCTGACGAGCCTTGATGTGTCGACGTTCACCGGCACGGCTCTTACGAGCATGACGGGCATGTTCGGCAGCTGCTCAAACCTGTCGTCGCTTGACCTGTCCAATTTCAACACCCCTTCGTATGCAAGCACGAACTTTGCAAACGGTCCTTTTGACGGGTGCTTGAGGCTCCAAAGCATCACGCTGTGCAAAGATTTCAGGTTCATGCCGTCTACCTCGAGCACGACGAGCAAGACGTCGTACCTGCCGACGCCGAGCAGCACCTACATCACGGGCGCGGACGGAAACTGGTACGACACGGCCACGGGCACGGGCTACACGCCCGCCGACCTGGCCACCTTCCACAACAGCCAGAACGAGACGCGGACCTACAGCGTGTTCCAGAGTTACACCATTAACAAAAGCAGCATGCACACGGCGTTGGCGAACCTTGTTTCAAGCAATCCCACGAGCCTGAAGTTCGTGAAGGGCAGCGAGGTGCCTTCTGGCCTCACCAGCTCTGCAAGTATCCAAGCGGACGGATCGGGAGAAATCGGCGTGTACTACGAGTCGGGAACCAGTACTGTCTACATCGCCCCCGCTCTGAGCAGCGACTCGACCTCGAAGATCTTCGCGCCGGCAGATTCCGAGTACCTTCTTGCGGGCGGCGACAGCTCCGGTGTTGGAACGGCTTACACAAAGCTGGGGGCGAGCCTCCAAGTCATCGATGTCTCCAACCTGAACACCTCGAAGGCTACGAAGATGAGGGGGATGTTCTGGCATCAGGAGGCGATGGAACAGATACAGGGCCTGACCGGGTTCGATACGAGCAGTGTCACGGGCGATGGCTTCTACCTCTTCTTCCACAGCTGCAAGAAATTACAGACGGTGGACGTGAGCAGTTTCGACACAAGTGAAATCACCGCGTTCTTCTCGTTCTTCTACGACTGCAACAGCCTGACATCGATTGTCGGGTTGGAGAACTTCGATACGAGCAAGGCGACGACCTACAACTTTATGTTCCAGAGCTGCACCAGTTTGACGACATTGGATTTGAGCTCGTTTTCCCTGCCCGAGGGGTCGATATGGGTTGGTGCTATGTTCCAGAACTGCGGGAGCCTGAAAACGATATACGCGACGAGCAATTTCGACTTCTCGAAGTACTCTAACGTTTTGGGCACTGATGTTTTCAGCGGCTCCACAAGTCTCGAAGGTGGCAACGGGACCCAGTACTCTTCTGATAATGTGACCGCCGTTTACGGTCGCATCGACACCGCAGACACCCCGGGCTACTTCACCGCAAAGAGCTAGAGGCGCGTGCGGCACGCCGGGCTACTTCACGGAGAAGTGGCCCGGGTGTTGCGGGCGCAGACACGGCCGCAATCACGGTAGGGGTGCTGCGCCCAGCTTCATCATGCCGCTGCCTGCGCCCTGCACGGTAACGGCGGCGCTACGGTAGGGGTGTCGCGCCGCCCGCGCCGCCCGCGTTGGCCTATCGTGGGTGCCCTATGGGATACGTGTTCCGACACCACTTCGCGCGCTTCGCCCCCCTTGTGCTGGCGGCCTTCCTCCTGACGCTTGCCCGCGTCGTCTGCGAGCTGGAGGTCCCGAACCTCATGAGCGACATCGTGGACACGGGCATCGTGGGCGGCGACATGGACTTCGTCGTGGGCACGGGCGGCTTCATGCTGCTGTGGGCGCTCGGCGCCGTGGTGGCCGATCTCTTGAACGACCTGTGCGCCGCGCGGGCGGGCATGGGGCTGGGCCGCGAGCTGCGCAGCGCCCTCTACCGCCACGTCTTCGAGCTGTCGGCCCCGCAGATCGACGAGTTCGGCACCAGCTCGCTCATCACCCGCACCACCAACGACGTCCAGCAGCTCGAGCGCTTCGTGCAGATGTCGATGACCATCGCCTTGATGAGCCCCATCATGCTCGTGGGCGCGGCGTTCATGGCCTACGCGAAAAGCCCGGAGCTGTCCGTGATCGTGTTTTGCGCTATCCCTGTGATCGTGGTGCTGGCATTTGCGGTGATGCGCCTCGTCATGCCGCTGCTGCGCTCGTTGCAGGCGCGCATCGACACGCTGAACCGCGTCACGCGCGAGCAGCTGACGGGCGTGCGCGTCGTCCGCGCCCTGCGCCGCGAGGGCTTCGAGGAGGCGCGCTTCGCGAGTGCCAACCGCGATTTGGCCGAGACGAACGTGTCGGTCGCCCGGCGCGTCGCGACGCTCATGCCGGGGATTTCGCTCGTGTTAAACGCCGCGACGGTGGCCATCGTGTGGTGCGCGGCCGGGCTCGTGGACGTGGGCGGTTTTGCGGTGGGCGACATGATGGCGCTGATCCAGTACGCCATGCAGGTGCTGATCAGCGTGATGATGCTGTCGGCCATCTTCATGATATGGCCGCGCGCCGCCGCCGCCGCCGAGCGCATCCAGGCGGTGCTGGACAGCGAGCCGACGGTGCAGAGCCCGGGAGCCGCCGCCGCGCCGGGGGAGCAGCAGGGCGCAGAGGCACAGGGCGAGGCGGCGCAGGCCGGGGTGCAGGAGCAGGGCACGTCCGGCGCGGCGGCGGCGGCTGATGGGTCGCGCGCGGCGGCGGGCGAGGGTGCGCCAGCGGAAGCCACGGATGCGGCGCCGCCGCGCGCGGCGCACCGCATCCGCGTCTCCTTCGAGCACGTGGACTTCAGCTTCCCGGGCGCCTCGGCGCCGACGCTTTCCGACGTGAACTTCACCCTGGAGCCGGGGCGGGTCTACGCCCTCGTGGGCGCGACGGGCTCCGGCAAATCCACCCTCATCGACCTGCTGCTGCGCTTCTACGACGTATCGAGCGGCGCGGTGAAGATCGACGGCCGCGACGTGCGCGATATGCCCCTGCACGAGCTGCGCTCGCTCGTCTCCTTCGCCCCGCAGAAGACGGTGCTCTTCTCGGGGACCATCGCCGACAACATCGCCTACGGCAACGCGCAGGCCACGCCCGCCCAGATAGAGCAGGCCGCCCGCGACGCCGCCGCCTGGGACTTCATCACGGAAAAAGAGGACGGCCTGGCCACGCACATCACCCAGGCGGGCACGGGGCTGTCCGGCGGCCAGCGCCAGCGCATCGCCATCGCGCGCGCCCTGTGCAAGCCGGCCGGGCTCTTCGTCTTCGACGACTCGTTTTCCGCGCTCGACTTCAAGACCGATGCGCAGGTGCGCCGCAACCTGGAGGCGGCCACGGGTGGCGCGACCGTGCTGATCGTGGCGCAGCGCGTGGCCGTGGCCATGGACGCCGACGCGGTGGTGGTGCTCGACGCCGGGCGCGTGGTGCAGGTGGGCACCCACGGCGAGCTGGTGGAAAGCTGCGAGGTCTACCGCGAGATCGTCGCCTCGCAGATCGACGGGGAGGCGGACGCCGATGCTTAGGGCCGCCGCGCATACCGACAACGGCGCCGTGCGCGACGACGCCGCACGCGGGAGCGCCGTGCCCGAGGGTGCCGCGCCCAACTCTGCCGCGCCCGCCACATCTAAGGGGAAGGCTGCGCCTGCCGCCGCCCCCAAGCGCCCCGCACGCCGCCCCGCCGGCGGGCACCCCGGCGGCCCCCCGGGCGGCGGACCGGTAGACCCCAGCGAGCGCGCCCGCGACGCCAAGGGCACGGTGCGGCGCCTCGCCCGCCTGCTCGCCCCCGAGCTGCCCCGCATCGTCGCCGTGCTGCTGCTGTGCATCGCGGCGACGCTCTTCGACGTGTTCGCCCCCGCACAGCTCGGCCGCGCCACCACGACCGTCTTCGAGGGCGCGCAGGCCATCGCCGCGGGCACGGAGGGCGCCCATGTGGACTTCGACGCGCTGCGCACCATACTCGCCATCGTCGTGGCGCTCTACCTCGCGCAAGGCCTGTTCACCTACCTCCAGACCTTCGTCATGGCGCGCGTCACCCAAAACGTCGTCTACGGCCTGCGCCGCCAGGTCGACGAGAAGATCAACCGCATCCCGCTGTCGTATTTCGACGCGCGCAGCAAAGGCGACATCCTGAGCCGCGTGGTCAACGACGTGGACCTCGTCTCGTCCACGCTCCAAGACAGCCTGACCCAGCTGGTCGGCGGCATCGTCACCCTCGTGGGCGTGGTGGCGATGATGCTGATGATCTCCCCGCTCATGTCGATCGTGGCCTTCGTCAGCCTGCCGCTGTCAGTGTTTGCCACCGTGTTCGTCGCGCGGCGCAACCAAAAGCTCTACCTGGCCCAGCAGACCGCGCTCGGCACCCTCGACGGCCACATCGAGGAGACCTACGGCGGGCACGTGGAGGTGCGGGCCTTCACCCACGAGCAGCAGGCCGTTGCCGAGTTCGAGCGGGTGAACGCGGAGTACTTCGGGCACGCGTGGCGCGCGCAGTTCGTCTCGGGCATCATCCGGCCGCTCACCCAGTTCATCGGCAACGCCTCCTACGTCGTGGTGTGCGTGCTGGGCGCCGCACAGGTGCTGGCCGGCGCGATCGCGGTGGGCGACATCCAGGCATTCACCCAGTACATGCGCTCGTTCACCCGGCCGATCGCCCAGATCGCGAGCATCGTGAACACGCTGCAGGCCACGCTGGCCGGAGCCGAGCGCGTCTTCGAGCTGCTCGACGCGCCGGAGATGGACGCGGAGAGTATGGCCGACGTGCGCGGGGCGGACGCGGACGCGGACGGTGAAACGGACGGCGCGGATGCGGACGCGGACGAGACGGCTGGTGAAACGGGTGCGACGCAGGCGGACGAAACGGACGCGCAGGGTAAAGCGGCGACGGCGCAGGGTGAAACCGTGGCAGACGCGGGCATCCTGACTACAACGCCCGCAGCCCCCGCGACCAGCGCCGTTTCCTTCATCCACGTGCGCTTCGGCTACGACCCGGCCACGCCCGTCATCCGCGATTTCTCCGTCGAGGTGCCGCGCGGCAGCCAGGTGGCCATCGTCGGGCCCACGGGCGCGGGCAAGTCCACGCTCGTGAACCTGCTCATGCGCTTCTACGAGATCGACGGCGGCGCCATCCTCTTGAACGGCCGCGACATACGCGAGATGGGCTACCACGAGCTGCGCAGCCACTTCGGCATGGTCTTGCAGGAGACGTGGCTGTTCAACGGCACCATCGCCGAGAACATCGCCTACTCCAAAGACGGCGCGACGCGCGAGGAAGTCGAGGCCGCCGCCCGCGCCGCGCACGTGGACCGCTTCATCCGCACCCTGCCCGACGGCTACGAGACGGTGGTGAACGAGGAGGCCTCCAACATCTCCACCGGCGAGCGCCAGCTGATCACCATCGCGCGCGCGCTGCTGGCCGACCCGGAGATCCTCATTTTCGACGAGGCCACGAGCAACATCGACTCGCGCACCGAGCGCCAGGTCCAAGACGCGTTCTCGCGCCTGGCCGCCGGGCGCACGAGCTTCGTGATCGCGCACCGCCTGTCCACGATCCGCGCGGCCGACACGATTCTGGTCATCGACGGCGGCGACATCGTGGAGCAGGGCACGCACGAGGGGCTGCTGGCGAAGGGCGGCTTCTACGCCGATTTGTACAACTCGCAGTTCGCCGAGTGCATCGACGAGCTGAACGAGTAGAATGGCGCGGCTGCGGGTGAAACGTTCACCACGGGCGCGCTATGTGCGAGCGAGACGAACGCGGGACAACACCGAGGAAGGGGAGAGGACGTGGCAGACGAGAAGGTCGTGGAGGTGGCCGCCTTCGATTTGGACGGCACCATACTCGACGGCGAGAGCCCTCTGAAGCTCACGACGAGCCTGCTGCGCCACCGCGAGCTGCCGCTGCGCACGGGCGCGCGCATGGGGCTGTGGGGCCTTGCCTACCGCCTGCGCCTGCCGCAGACCGAATCCACCCCGCGCGAGCTGCTGTTTTCCGCGCTCACCGAGCCGAGCGTCGAGGAAGTGGACGCCGAGATCATGGAAGTGTTCGAGCGCCGCATGCGCAAGCACATCCGCCCGCAGGCCCTGGCCGAGGTCGAGCGCTGCCGGGAGGCGGGCATGAAGCTCGTGCTGGCCAGCGCGTCGTTCAAGCCCATCACCACGACCATCGTGGCCGACTACGGGTTCGACGCGCACGTGTCGACCATCATGGAGGAAAAGGACGGCCACTACACGGGGCGCGTGCTGGGCGTGCCCGTGCAGGGGCGCGAGAAGCTGCGGCTGCTCGTGCAGCTGTGCGACGACAAGTTCGGCGCCGGGAAGTGGCGGCTGGCCCGCGCCTACAGCGACCACTACAGCGACGAGCCCATGCTGTCGTGGGCGGAGAAGGCCATCGTGGTGGACCCGGACGCCAAGCTCAAGCGCATCGCGAAGCGGCTCGGCTGGGACATCGCCGACTGGGACGACTGAGGCGTAGCGCCGCGGCGGGCGAAGGACTGCGCGGGCGTGCGCTGCAGGGCGGGTCGTTGAAATGGCCGGATGCGTGCGAGGCGGCCGCGTGCTGCGGCGCGGACTGCCCGAGGCGGCCGTGCAGGCGAGATATCCAAGGAGATAGAGATGGCGAAGGGGAAAGCGGCAGATGTGGCGCGGATGCCGTCGCCCGAGGCGCTCGCGGCCTTCGCCGAACGCGTGTGGCGGGAGGGCGCGCGGCTCTACCGCGACCTGCCCTGGCGCGACACGCGCGACCCGTATGCCGTGCTGCTCTCCGAGGTGATGCTCCAGCAGACGCAGGTTGCGCGCGTGCAGGGGCGCTGGGAGAAGTGGCTGGCCGATTTCCCCACCCCCGAGGCGCTGGCCGCCGCGCCCGTGCAGCTCGTGCTGGAACGCTGGCAGGGCATGGGCTACAACCGCCGCGCCCTGAACCTGCACCGGGCGGCCGGGGAGCTGTGCGCGCGTTTCGGCGGGCAGGTGCCGCGCGGCAAAGACGAGCTGCTCTCCCTGCCGGGCATAGGGCCTGCCACGGCGGCCGGCGTGCGCGTCTTTGCCTTCGGCGAGCCGGACGTCTACATCGAGACGAACGTGCGCGCCGTGTTCATCCACGAGTTTTTCAGCGCGGGTGAAGATGGCGGCGGCGTGGGTGCGGGTAAAAGCAACGGCGCGGGTGGCGGCGCGGGCGAAGGCGGCGCCCAAGGCGGGCGTGGCAGTGCGGGTGAAAGCGACGGCGGCGCGGACGCGGGCGAGAGCGGGGGAGTGGCCGGCGGCGGAAAAGTGGCCGACCGCGAGATCGCCGCGCTGGTGGAGGCCACCTGCCCGCCCGACGAGCACTGCCGCGCCTGGTACTACGCCCTGCTCGACTACGGGGCGCACCTGAAGGCGGCCGGCGTGAACCCCTCGCGCCGCGCGAAGGCCTACCGCCGCCAATCGCGCTTCGAGGGCAGCCATCGGCAAAAACGTGCGTTTTTGCTGCGCTGCGTGCTGGAAGGCGAGGACACGCTGGCCGTGCTGGCCGAGGCGCTGAACGCCGCCGAGCACAAGGCGGGGCGGCCCGCGCTCGATGCGGGCGAGGTCGCCGCCGTGCTGGAAGAGCTTGCCGCCGAGGGCTTCATCGTGCGCCTGGACGACGGCCGCTGGGCCGGCGCTGAATAACCCCGTTCACCCGCGTCCGTTTACCTGCGCCCCGCTTCACCCTTCACCCGCGCATTGAATGGCGGGGGCACATTGCGGCAACGTCCTTCACCACCACGAGTCGCCGCGCTCCGCTTTACCCTTCACCCGCATATCGAACCGCAACGGCGGGTTGCAATGCCCCGCTTCACCATGCCGAGCTGCGGCGCTTCCTACTCCTGCGCCGCGCGCGGGTACGAGCCGATCACCTTCACCTCGCGCAGCTTCATGCGCAGGCAGTTCAGGGCGCAGGCGATGTCGGGCTCGTCGGCGTATCCGTCGATGTCGATGAAGAACATGTAGTCGCCCAGCTCGCGCTTGGTGGGGCGGCTCTGCACCATGGACATGTTGATGCCGGCGTAGGCCAGCTCGGACAAGATCATGTTGAGCGTGCCGGGGCGGTCGGAGTTGATGAACAGCGCGAGCGTGGACTTGCCCGGGCCTTCGTGGCGGGCAGGCCCGGAGCCGATCAGCACGAAGCGCGTCTGGCTGGACAGGTTGTCCTCGATGGCCTCGGCGTAGACCTTCGCGCCGGCGATCTCGGCGGCAAGCGGCGAGGCGATGGCGGCGACGCTCTTGTCG
>CAVAWX010000035.1:9470-12457 GCA_963592385.1 Acidaminococcaceae bacterium
CTCTTGTCGCGGGCGGCCAGCTCGGCTGCGGCGGCCGTCGAGTCCACGAGGCGCAGCGGGCGCTCGGGCAGGTGCGCGGCCAGCCAGCGGCGGCACTGGCCGATGGCCTGGGGGTGCGAGGCGATGGCGGCCACGTCGGCCAGCTCGGCGTCCTTTTCCAGGAGCAGCGCCTGGTGGATGTCGAGGACGGTCTCGCCCAGGATCTCGGCGCGCGTCGAGAAGGCGAAGGCGTCGAGGGTGGAGGTCACCGGGCCTTCGAGCGAGTTTTCTATGGGCACGACGCCGAAGGCCGCCTGCCCGCGGTCCACCGCCTCGAAGACCTCGTCCATGCTCGCCTTGGGCAGCGGGGTGCCGCCCGGCGGCAGCAGCCCCTCGGCGGCAAATGCGCGGCAGGCCATGTCGCTGAAGGTGCCCGCAGGCCCCAGATAGGCGTATGCGCATGGAGTCGACACGTTGTTCACCAGTCCTTTCGTGGGCGGCTTCGCCCCTTGTGGCGTTTTGCCCCTCGCGGGCGCCTCGGCTTTCGCGGGCGCTTGGGCACCCGTGGGCGCTGCGGTTCTCGCGGGTGCTTCACCCTTCGCGCTCGCCGCGCCCGCCGCGGGTCTTTCACCCCTCGTCGGCGTCCCGATATGTGACGGGTGCGAATTTTAGCATTCGCGCGCGCCGCCTTCATGGTAGGGTATGGGGCGCTACGTACCTACACACCGAATGGGAGGAACACGACATGAGCAGAGCGGGTATGGACCTGATAGGAGCGGGGATAATTACGGCGATCTTGGGGCTCGCGGTGCTGTTCGTCCCCGGCCTTTCCATGGTCGTCTTCTCCTACTTCGTCGCGGCCTCCTTCGTCATCTGGGGCCTGACGACGCTCGTGTGCTGGCTGCGCGACCTGCGCGGAGCGCCGGGCGGCGCCTTCGTCATCGTGTTCTCCATCCTGGATATCATCCTCGGCATCGCGTGCTTTTTGCATCCGCTCGCGTTTGCCGGGGCCATCTCGTGGTTCATCGCCGCGCTCACCATCGTCGGCGGCATCGCCCAGATCGGCATCCTGCTGAACAACCCGGGCAAGGGCATGCCGGGCCGCTGGGCCGGCTGGGTGTCGTCGATTCTCATGATCATCCTCGGCATTTCCGCGCTCGCCTATCCGCCGCTGATCGTGCAGTTCATCGGCGCGTCGCTTCTGATCGAGGGCATCTCGCTGGTCGTCGTGGGCGCGATGTCGCGTTCCGCCAACGTGAAGTCCAAGTAGGACGCGCTGCGACCCAAACAGAGCGTGCTGCGGCCCAAGTAGAACGCCCTGCGGCCCAAGCGAAACGCCCTGCGACCCAAGTAGAGCGTGCTGCGGCCGGCTCCCTCGCATCGGGGGTGCCGGCCGCGTCGTAGCTTCGGCTTTCCGGCCTCGGCCTTGCGTGCGGCCTCGCATATGAACATGCAGAACACCTCGTCCATAATCGACTCCCCCCGTTTTCCTCGCGCGGGCTCGTGCGCAGGGATGGCGCTGCTCGCGCTGCTTTCGGCGTTTGCACTGGTGGCGCGCTATACGGACGGGGCGGAGTCCTTCCTCGACTTGATGCACGGCTGCATGGCCGACAACGGCCTTGTGGTGGCCGCCCTCGTCGTGCTGCTGTTCCTTGCGTTTCGCCGCGTGTACGGGCCGGGGCGCGCGCGCCGCTCGAGGCGCACCCGCGTGTGCGCGGACGTGTTCGCCGTCCTCTTCGCGGCAAGCATCGTGGCCGGCCGCGCGTTTCTCGTCCGGGAAAGCGTCGGCGACGTCTACGCGTACGGTTCCTGTGCCCCCATCGCCTGCAACGCGGGGCACCTCTTCTTCTCGCTGCTGATGTGTGCGGGGCTTGTTGCGCTCGCGCGCATGGGCGCCCTCGTCGCCTTCTCCGTGTTCGACGGCTCGTGCCTGCGCCGTGTGCGCGCGATGGTGAACGGGAAGTTGCACGGCACTGGTGCGGCTGGTGAAGAGGCGCATCGCGGCCCGGCGGCGGCGGACCAGAAGGAGGCGGGCAAGAAGGCGCGCGGCGGGGAAGCGCTGCTGGAGAAGTTCGTGCGCTTCTTCTCGAGCCCGTGGCATGTGGCGCTCGTGCTGCTCGTGTGCTGGCTGCCCTACCTCGTCATCTACTTCCCCGGCTCCATCTACCACGACGGCGCCTACCAGGTGCGCCAGTTCTTCGGCATCCAGGGCCTGACCGGGCACCATCCCATCGCGACCACCTTCATCTTCGGCTGGCTGCTCTCGGCCGGCAAGGCGCTCGGCAGCGACGCGGCGGGCGTCTTCTTCATCACCTGCCTGCAGACGGCCGGGATGGCCTACGCGTGCACGCGCATAGTGGGCTGGGTGTCCGCGGCATGCGGGCGCAGGCGCCGCGGCGGCGCTGGCGGCCTCGGACGCTTCGCGGCCCCCGTGCTGACGGCCTTCTTCGCGCTGATGCCGATGTTTGGCTACGCCACCATCAGCATCAAGAAAGACACCCTCTTCTACGTGGTCTTCGTCTTGCTCGTGCTGGCCGCGCTCGACCTGGTCTCCCGCCTCGCGGCGGATGCCTGCGGCACCGCATGCGCAGACGGACGGCGCGGCAAGCAGGGGCGCCTCTCGAGCCTGCTGCCGGCGGGTGTAGGGGGCAGCTCCGGCGCCGCATGCGCGCGGGTGATGCTGTGGGGCAGCCTCACCGCGATGTTTAGAAACGACGGCTTCGTCTTCGTCGTGTGCCTGATCGTCTGCGTGTTCATCGCCTGCCTGCTCGAGCTGCACGTCGCCCGCCGCCGCGCCCGTGCCGCCCTGGCCGCTTCGGCGCAAGACCCCTCGGCGCAAAGCTCCGCTTCACCAAAAGCAGCAACGCCCGCGCCTGACGCTTCGCCTTCACCCGCCGCAGACGACTCAGAGCCGCGCATCCCTTCACCATCTTCCGCGTCCGCGCCCACGTCCGCGCCCGCACCCGCGCGCGTGCCCGCGTGCCTGGCCGCGTCGCGCACCCCCCTCG
>CAVAWX010000035.1:12467-16719 GCA_963592385.1 Acidaminococcaceae bacterium
CTCGTGGCGGCACCGCTCATGTGCCTCGTGGCCGTCGGCTTCGTCTACATCGTGGGCTACATGCTCTTCGCGATGACCCTCGCGGGGGCGGAGCGTGGCTCGATCGCCGAGGCGCTGTCGCTGCCCATACAGCAGGTGGCGCGCTACTACTGCTTCGCGCCGGACGACGTGGACGACGCAATGCGCGAGGGCGCGGGCGGCGTGCTCATGTCCGACGGCCTGAACGTCGAGACCTACAATCCGCGCAACTCGGACAACATCAAGTTCTACTACTTCAACGAGAAGTGCACGACAGACGACCTGCTCGCGTTTTTCGGCGCATGGGTGCAAGGCGGCCTGCGGCACCCCGAGCTGTACGCGGAGGCCTTCGTCGACCAGACTTCCGGCTGGTGGTACGTCGAGGAGCTGCCCAGCCCCGGCAAATGCGTCGGCGAGATGGCCCTGTACCAGAGCGGCCCCAAGACGACGATGTACTCCGACGCGCTCAGCTTCAAAATGCCCCTCTACGACACGCCGCTGCGCGAGGGCTTCGAGCGCCTGACCTACGCTGTGTCCTATATCCCGCTCGGCGGACTGTTCGCCTATCCGCCCGTCTATTTCTGGCTGCTCGTGCTGGTGTCCGCGTGGGGCGTCGCCCGCAAGAACCCGCGGGTCCTCATGCTCGTGCCGCTCTTCGTCTACTTCGCCGTGTGCTTCGCCTCTCCCGTGAACGGCCTTGTGCGCTACGCGATTCCCGTGATGATGGCGACGTGGCCCGCCGCCGCGTTCGTCCTCGAGCGCCGCTCGTCTCGTTCTTGAGCGGTTCTCGAACGCCGCCACCTTCGCCCTCGAACGCCGCCACCTTCGCCCCCGGGCGCCGCTGCCTTCGCCCCCGACGCACGCCCCCCTTCACCCTCGCCAGGTTGGAAAATGGGGCTGAAACCTGCGTTTTCGGGTTGGAAAATGCGGGCAAATGGGGCATTTTCGGGTTGGAAGTTGCGGGTAAAACCGCTGTTTTCGGGTTGGAAACGCGTAAAACCCCAGCTAGATGGCTTGCCTCGATTTTACACATGGCGAAGTGGGATATATTGCCTGGCGAAGGGGCATCGCGCGCACCCCTTTCACCGTATTCTGACTGACGTGACAGCTGTGGATTGCGTGCGACTTTGGGCGCGGCCGGCGCGGCGTCGATTCTGGGGAAGCTGTAGATGCTGCGGGCAGCGGGCTTCGGCGCGCGCGGCTTTCGGCTAGAATAGCCCGCATGGACCAGACACTCATCCGCAATTTCAGCATCATCGCGCACATCGACCACGGCAAGTCGACCATCGCCGACCGCGTCTTGGAGATGACGCACACCATCGCCACGCGCGACATGACCGAGCAGGTGCTCGACAGCATGGACATCGAGCGCGAGCGCGGCATCACCATCAAATCGCAGGCCGTCTCGGTGAACTACACGGCAGACGACGGGCAGACCTACCTGTTCAACCTCATCGACACGCCGGGCCACGTGGACTTCACCTACGAGGTCTCGCGCAGCCTGGCCGCGTGCGAGGGCGCCGTGCTGGTCGTGGACTCGACCCAGGGCGTCGAGGCGCAGACCGTGGCCAACGCCCTGATGGCGATGAACGCGAACTTGGAGATCGTGCCGGCCATCAACAAGGTGGACCTGCCGGCCGCCGACCCCGAGCGCGTGCGCGGCGAGATAGAGGAAGGGCTTGCCATCCCGGCCGACGACGCGGTGCTGACCTCGGGAAAGTCGGGTTTGGGCGTCCACGAGCTGCTCGAGGCCGTGGTCGCGCGCATTCCCGCCCCGACGGGAGATGCCGCCGCGCCCCTGAAGGCCCTCGTCTTCGACAGCTACTTCGACGCCTACCGCGGGGTCGTGGCCCTCGTGCGCGTCGTGGACGGCGTCTTGCGCGCGAAGGAGCGCCTGCGCTTCATGCAGACGCGCCACGAGTGCGAGGCCGAGGAGGTGGGCGTGCGCCGGCCGGCCGAGACGCCCGTAGACGAGCTGGCGGCGGGCGAGGTGGGATACCTCGTCACGGGGCTGAAGGATCCCAAGCTCGTGAAGGTGGGCGACACCGTGACCCTCGCGCGCGAGCAGGCCGCCGAGCCGCTGCCGGGGTATCGCGAGGTCAAGCCCATGGTCTACACGGGCGTGTTTCCCATCGACGCCGACCAGTACCCGGCGCTGCGCGACGCCCTCGACAAGCTGGCGCTCAACGACCCGGCGCTTGTCTGGGAGCCGGAGACGAGCCACGCGCTGGGCTTCGGCTTTCGCGTGGGGTTTTTGGGCCTTTTGCACCTGGAGGTCGTGCAGGAGCGCCTGGAGCGCGAGTTCTCGCTGGACCTGATCGCCACGGCGCCGTCCGTGGAATACGAGGTGTATCTGACGAACGGCGACATGGTGGTCGTGCACAGCCCGCAGGACATGCCCGACGCCGCCTCCATCGAGCGCGTCGAGGAGCCCTACCTGAAGGCGCAGATCATCGTGCCGTCGGATTTCGTGGGCGCGGTCATGGAGCTGTCCGTGGACCGGCGCGGCACCTTTAAGAACATGGAGTACCTCTCCACGACCACCGTCGAGCTCGTCTTCGAGATGCCGCTGTCCGAGCTGATCATGGACTATTTCGACGCGTTGAAGAGCCGCACGAAGGGCTACGCCTCGCTCGACTACGACGTCATCGGGTATCGGGAAAGCGACCTGGTGAAACTCGACATCCTGCTCGCGGGCAACAAGGTGGACGCGCTGTCGTGCATCGTGCACCGCGACAGCGCCTACGAGCGCGGCAAGGCGCTGTGCCTGAAGTTGAAGGGGATCATCCCGCAGCAGCTGTTCGAGGTGCCGATCCAGGCGGCCGTGGGCGCGCGGATTCTGGCGCGGCAGACGGTGCGCGCGAAGCGCAAGGACGTGCTGGCGAAGTGCTACGGCGGCGACATCTCGCGCAAGCGCAAGCTGCTGGAAAAGCAGAAGGCCGGCAAGAAGAAGATGAAGGCCATCGGCAACGTGGACGTGCCGCAGGAGGCCTTCATGGCGATACTCAAAGTGGATGATGAATAGGGGAGCGCGGGTCGGCGCCGGCGTTGTCGCGGGTGAAGAGGGCGCGGGCGCTGTTGGTGCTGGGGCGGGGAAGGCGGTCATGCCTGAATCTGCGGGCGGGGCCGACGCGCCCGCGTCCGGCGATTCCGTAGCTGCATGCGGCGGGGTCGACGCGGCCGCAGCTGCATGCGAGCCGGACGCGGCGTTTCGCGCGGCGCTTGCGCGGCCGCTGTGGCTTGCCCCCATGGCCGGCGTCACGGACAAGGCCTTCCGCACGATTTGCGCAGCTCACGGCGCGGGCCTCACCTTCACCGAGATGGTGAGCGCGGCGGGCCTGCGCCACGGCGGGGAGAAGACGTGGAGCCTCGTGGACCCGGCGCCCGCCGAGGGCCACATCGCCGTGCAGCTTTTCGGCCACGACCCCGAGCTCATGGCGCGTGCGGCGGCGCGGGTCGAGGAGCGCCTGGGGGCGCGGCTTGCCTCCATCGACGTGAACATGGGATGTCCCGTGCGCAAGGTGGCGGGCAAGGGCGAGGGCGCCGCGCTGATGAAGGAGCCGGGGCTGGCCGCGCGCATCGTCGCCGCGCTCGTGGAGGCGGTGGAGGCGCCCGTCACGGCCAAGATCCGCGCGGGCTGGGAGATGGGCGAGGAGAGCGCGCCCGAGCTCGCGCAGATGCTCGAGCTGGCCGGCGCGCGCATGATCGCCGTGCACGGGCGCAGCGCGCGGCAGCTTTACCGCGGGTGCGCCGATTGGGGCGTCATCCGGCGGGTGAAGGAGGCAGTCGCGGTGCCCGTCGCGGGCAGCGGCGACGTGTTTTCGGCTGCCCACGCCGAGGCGATGCGCGCGCAGACGGGCTGCGACGTGGTCTTTGCCGCCAGGGGCGCGCGCGGCAACCCGTGGATCTTCGAGGGGCGCGTCCCGACCTGCGCCGAGCGCATCGCCTGCGCGCTCGAGCACCTGTGCCTTTTCTGCGAGTTCTACGGCGAGGGGCATCTCGCGCCCCTGCGCGCGCAGCTTTCCTGGTACGTGCACGGCCTGCCCGGCGCGGCGGCAGTGCGCCGTGCGCTTTCGGCCGCCACGACCCGCCGCGACTTCGAGCAGATCTTCTCCACCGCCCGCGCCGAGGCCGCCGCCCACGCCGAGGCCGCAGCCCACACGGAAGCCGCCGCCCACGCCGAGACTGCCGCCCGCGCCGACCTGCCCGCCTCCAATTAGTAAAAGTTAGTAAA
>CAVAWX010000036.1:0-10454 GCA_963592385.1 Acidaminococcaceae bacterium
CGCGAGCAGGGCGCGTGCGTCCGCGCTCGCGCCTTCGCCCGTGCCGTCGCCCGCGTCGGAGCGCATGCCCATATCGGCCGCCGCGGCCCGCACGCGCCTTTACCCCTCGAGCATCTGCGCGACTATCTGCGAGACGGCCTTGGGATTGCCCTGGCCTGCGAGCTTGCCCATGATCTGCCCCATGAAAAAGCCCTGCAAGCCCTTCTTGCCGTCGCGGTAGGCCGCCACCTTGTCGGGGTTGGCGTCCATCAGCTCGCGCATCATCTGCTCGACGGCGTCCGCGTCGGTGTCCTGCTTCATCCCATGCGCGGCGACGTACTCGGCCGCGTCGGCGCCCTCCTCCAGCACGGCGCGCAGCACTTCTCTGCCCTGCTTGGAGCTGATCGTCTCGTCGGCCACGAGGCGTGCGAGCGCCCCGAGCTGCGCCGGCGTGGCCTTGCTGTCGGCCAGCGCGACGCCCGTCTCGTTTTGCCAGGCGGCCACCTCGTTCACCATGAGCTTCGCGAGCTTTTGCGCGCTGCCTGCGTCCAGCCCCTGCACGGCCTCCTCGAAAAACGCCGCGCACGCCACGTCGCCCGCGATGGCGGCGGCGTCCTTTTTCGCCAGCCCCCAGCTCTCGCGAAAGCGCGCGGCCTTCGCGTCCGGCAGCTCGGGCAGCTTCGCGCGCACGCCCTCGATGAACTCGTCGGACAGCGAGAAGGGCGCGAGGTCCGGGTCGGGGAACATCCGATAGTCGTCGGCCGTCTCCTTCACCCGCATGACGATGGTGCGCTTGGCGCCCGGCTCCCAGTGCCGCGTCTCCTGGCGCACCGTGCCGCCCTGCTCGAGCACCTCGGCCTGGCGGCATATCTCGTAGGCCAGCCCGTCGTGCAGGGTCTTGAAGGAGTTCATGTTCTTCAGCTCGGTCTTCACCCCAAGGCCGCTCTCGCCGCGCCGCCGCAGCGAGACGTTGCCGTCGCAGCGCATCGAGCCTTCCTCCATCGAGCAGTCCGAGATGCCGAGCGCGAGGTAGATCTGGCGCAGCTTCTGCATGAACAGGCGCGCCTCTTCCGGCGTGCGCAGGTCCGGCTCCGTCACCAGCTCCATAAGCGGCGTGCCCGCGCGGTTGTAGTCCACGAGGCTCTTCTCGGCGCCGTCGATGCGCCCTTCCGCGCCGCCCACGTGCACCATCTTGGCCGCGTCTTCCTCCAGGTGGATGCGCGTGATGCCCACATGCGCCGTATACGCGCCCTCCGCGTCCTTGTCCACGTCGATGCGCTCGCCTGCGCCGGCGCCGGCCACCTCCAGGTCGAGGTGCCCGCGCATGCAGAAGGCCTTCGGGCCTTGGGTGGTCTGGAAGTTCTTGGCCATGTCCGGGTAGAAATAGCCCTTGCGGTAAAACATCGTGCGCTTCTCGATGTCGCAGTTCGTGGCAAGGCCTGCGAGCACGATGGACTCGACGGCCTGCTTGTTGGGCACGGGCAGCGCGCCCGGCAGCCCCAGGCACACAGGGCAGGTGTGCGTGTTGGGCTCGGCGCCGAACTCCAGCTTGCAGCCGCAGAACATCTTCGTGGACAGGCTCGTCAGCTCGGCGTGGATCTCCAGGCCTATGACGGCCTCCCAGTCCTGGAAAACTTGCGTCAGCTCCTTCATCGCGCACCTCCTTCACCCGCAAAGGCATACGGCAGCTTTACCACCTGCCGTATGCGCTCCAGCTCGGCCGCCGCCCGAAATATCGCCAGGTCCCCGAACTGCGGACCGACGATCTGCAGCCCGACGGGCAGGCCGGAATCGGCGCCCAGGCCGGCCGGCAGGCTCATGCCGCCGTTGCCCGCGATGTTGAGCGAGATCGTGTAGACGTCGCCCAGATACATCTGCGCCGGGTCGGAGACCTCGCCGAACTTGAAGGCCGTGCGCGGCGAGGCAGGCAAGACGATGGCGTCCACCTGCTCGAAGGCGCGCGCGTAGTCGGCGGTGATCAGGGTGCGGACCTTTTGGGCCGGCAGGTAGTACTCGTCGTAGATGCCGCTGGCAAGCAGCCACGCGCCCAGCAGGATGCGGCGCTTGGCCTCCATGCCGAAGCCCGCCGCCCGCGACGCGTCCTCGCGCGACTCTATGTCGGCGCCGCCCGCGTTCAGGCCGTAGCGCACCGAGTCGAAGCGCGAGAGGTTGGAGAAGGCCTCGCAGGGCCCGAGCACGTAGTAGGCGCTGATGGCGGCCGCCGCGTGCGGCAGCTCCACCTCCACGATCTCGGCGCCGGCGGCCCGCAGGTCGGCCACGCAGGACTCGAACACGGCCTTCACCTCGGGCGCCAGGCCGTCGAGCTCCATCAGCGCGGGCACGACGCCCAGCTTCATCCCCTTCACGCCGCTATCGAGCGTGGCGGTGAAGTCGATGTCGATGTCTTGGCTCGTGCAGTCGCGCGGGTCGCGCCCGGCGATGGCGTTCATCACCAGCGCGGCATCCTCCACGCTGCGCGCAAACGGCCCCACCTGGTCCAGCGACGAGCCGAAGGCCACGACGCCCTGGCGGCTGACGAAGCCGTAGCTGGGCTTGTAGCCCACGACGCCGCAAAACGAGGCCGGCTGGCGAATGGAGCCGCCCGTGTCGGAGCCGAGCGCGACGCAGGCCATGCCGCTTGCCACGGCCGCCGCCGACCCGCCCGAGCTGCCGCCCGGCACGCGCGAGAGGTCCCAGGGATTCGAGGTCTTCTTGAAGTGGCTCGTCTCGGTGGACGACCCGAAGGCGAACTCGTCCATGTTCGTCTTGCCCAGCGGCAGGCAGCCGGCGTCGAGCGCGTTTTGCACGCAGGTCGCGGTGAAGGGGCTGACGTAGTTTTCCAGCATGGCAGACGCGCAGGTCGTGTGCGTGCCCTTCTGGTTCATGTTGTCCTTGAAGGCGCAGGGCACGCCCGCGAGCAGCCCCGGCTCCTCGCCGGCGGCGATGTGCGCGTCCACCGCGGCCGCTTTCTCGCGCGCCATCTCGGCTGTCTGCTCGAGGAAGGCGTTCACCTGCGGCTCTGCCGCCTCCATGCGCGCGATGGAGGCCTCGGCCAGCTCCGCGGCCGAAAACGCGCCCGCGGCAAGCCCGTCGCGGATCTCGCGCACGCCCATGTTCTGAATCGCGTCCACCATCAGGCACCGCCTCCTTTGCCGCCGAGAATCGCGGGAATCGCAAAGCAGCCGTCCTCGCTGGCCGTGGCGTTGGCAAGCGCCTCTTCCTGCGTGAAGCTGCGCTCCTCCACGTCCTCGCGCATGACGTTCACCATCCCGCCGATGGGGTGAAATGTCGGCTCGACGCCGTCGAGCTCGTATTCGGTGATGGGCCGCAACGTCTCGATGATGCTGTTCAGGTCGCGGGTCATGGCGGGCAGCTCGTCGTCGGAAAGCCCGATGCGCGCGTACTCCGCGATGCCGCGCACGTCTTGTTCCGTCAGCCTGTTCTCCGTCGGCTCCATCTAGTCCTCCTCGATGCGTATCAGGCAGGCGATGCGCTGCACCTGCGAGAGCGCCTCAATGCCCGCCAGGGCGTTTTGCACGTGGCGCTCGTTGGCGGCATGCGTCATGAAGATCAGCTCGGCGGCACCGCCCGAGGCGCCGGCCTGCACCATGCTGTAGATGGAGACCTCGTTGTCGCCGAAGACCTTGGCCGTGGCCGCGAGCACGCCCGGCTCGTCTTTCACCGCGATGCGCAGGTAGTACTTGCCGCACAGCTCGTCGAGGGCGCGCAGGGGCAGCGCGTCGGTGCAGGTGTCGCCCACGATGGGCGGCAATCCGAGCGCGACGTGGCGTGCCACCTCGATGACGTCGCCCATGACGGCGCTGGCAGCCGCGCCGCTGCCGGCGCCCTCGCCCATGAACATGACCTCGCCCACCGCGTCGCCGTGCACGAAGATGGCGTTGTAGACGCCGTTCACCGCCGCGAGCGGATGCGCCTTGGGCAGCATGGCCGGGTGCACGCGCACGTCCACCGCGCCGTCGGTCTTGTGCGCGATGGCCAGCAGCTTCACCACGTAGCCCATCTCGTCGGCATAGGCCAGGTCGGCCGGCTCGATGCCGCGTATGCCCTCGGAGAAGACCTCGTCGGCGGTCACGCGCGAGTTGAACGCGATGGAGGCCAGGATGGCGATCTTCGCCGCCGCGTCCAGCCCGTCCACGTCGGCGGTGGGGTCTGCCTCGGCAAAGCCGCGCGCCTGCGCGTCGGCCAGCACCGCGTCGTAGTCCAACCCCTCCTCGCTCATGCGCGTGAGCATGTAGTTGGTCGTGCCGTTCACGATGCCGAGCACCGAGTCGATCTCGTTGCCCGTCAGCGCGTGCTTCAGCGGGTCGATGATGGGGATGCCCCCGCCGACGCTGGCCTCGAAGGCGACCTCGACGCCGTGTGCGGCCGCCGCCTCGAAGATCTCCTTGCCGCGGCTTGCCATGACGGCCTTGTTCGCCGTGACGACGTGCTTGCCCGCCGCGAGCGCCCCCAAGATGACCTCGGCCGCTGTGCCCGTGCCGCCGATCAGCTCGACGACGATGTCGACCTCGGGGTTTTCAACGACCGCGTGCCAGTCCTCCACGAAGCGCTCCTCCGGCACGCCCGCGTCGAGCGCGCGCTGCTTCGTGCGGCTCGTCGCGCATGCCAGCTCGAGCGCCACGCCCAGGTGCCGCTCGTAGTCGCCCGCGTGCTCCGAAAGCATCTTCACCACTCCCCCGCCGACGGTGCCCACGCCGACGAGGCCGATTTTCACTGTCTTCATCTCCTGCATCTTCTTGCCGCCTTCTCGTGTCGTGTCCCATGGTGAAAGGGGTGGTCGCGCCGCGCGTCCGCGCCTGTCCGCAAGCCCCGCGCCGTGCGCCCGCGCCGTCCGCGCGCCGCCCCTCGTCTCGCCTCTAGCCCAGCTCGCGCGCCAGCAGGTCCTCGTAGGTCTCGCGCCGCACGATCTCGCGCACCTGCCCGTCTTTCACCAGCACCACGCCCGGGCGCACCTGCTTGTTGTAGTTGCTCGCCATCTCGTTGCAGTAGGCGCCCGTGCCCAGCACGCAGATGTGCTCGCCGGCGCGCGTGTCCTGCAGCGGGGAGTTCTTCACGATCACGTCGCCGCTCTCGCAGTGCTTGCCCACGACGTCGCAGATGCGCTCGCGGCCCTCCAACGCGTGCTCGACGACGAAGGCCTCGTACTTCGAGCTGTAGAGCGCCGTGCGTATGTTGTCCGTCATGCCGCCGTCCACGGCCACGTAGGTGCAAATGCCGGGCACCTCCTTCACCGAGCCCACGGTGTAGAGGGTGAAGCCGGCGTTTGCCACGATGGAGCGGCCCGGCTCGACGAAGAGGTGCGGCAGCGGGTAGTCGTGGCGCTCGGCGTACTTGCGTATGGCCTCGGCCAGCGCCGTCGCGTACTGCCCGACGGTGGCCGGCTGGTCGTAGACCGTGTAGGCGATGCCAAGGCCGCCGCCCATGTCGAGCTCGCGGGCGGTGAAGGAGAGCTCGTTTCGGATGTCGCCCAGAAACTCGAACATCACGCGCACGGCCTCGCGGTAGCTTTCCAGCTCGAAGATCTGCGAGCCGATGTGGCAGTGGAAGCCCGTCAGCTCGACGTGCTCGAGCGACAGCGCGAGCTTCGTGGCCTCGGCCGCCGCGCCGTTGCGGATGTTGAAGCCGAACTTCGAGTCCTCGTTGGCCGTCTGGATGTAGGCATGCGTGTCGGCCTCGATGCCGGGGCACACGCGCACGATGACCTTCTGCACGATGCCCGCCTCGGCCGCCGCCGCGTCGATGCGCTCCAGCTCCTCGTGGGTGTCCACCACGAAGCGCGCCACGCCCGCCTCCACGCACTCGGCGATCTCGGCCGGGGTCTTGTTGTTGCCCTGCGCGAAGATGCGGCCCGCGTCCACGCCCGCGGCCTGCGCGAACGCCAGCTCGCCGCCGCTTGCCGCGTCGATCAGGCAGCCCTCCTCGGCCACTATCTTGTCGGTGGCCACGCTGCAGAATGCCTTGGCCGCGTACACGATGGAGCTCTGCGGGTAGACGCGCGAGAACTCCTGGACGAAGCTGCGCAGCTGGCGGCGCAGGTGCTCCTCGTCGTAGACGTAGAGGGCGGTGCCGTGCTCGCGCGCGATGTCGAGCAGGTCCACGCCGCCCACCGACACCGTGCCGTTCTCGGCGACGTGCATGGTGCAGGGGGCGACTTTCAACAGGTCGCGGGCGGTCAGGCGATCGGGCTCGACGTGCTCGCGGGTGGGTGCGATGGACATGGGTTCTCTCTCCTTACATGTGCGTCGGCGCGGACACGCCGAGAAGCCTCAAGGTCTGGGACAAGACGATGCGCGTGGCGTCGCAGACGGCCAGGCGCGCGCGGCGCAGCTCGTCGGGCTCGTCGAGGACGTGGCAGCGCGTGTAGAAGGCGGTGAAAGTGGAGGCCAGGTCGTAGGCGTAGTGCGTGAGGCGAAACGGCGCCAGGTCGCGTGCGCAGCCGGCGGCCGTCTCCGCGAACTCGCCGATCTTGCGCGCGACGTCGAGCTCGGCCGCGTCGTGCAGGACGGACAGGTCCGGCGCTGTGCCTATGGCAGCCTCGGCGAGGGCGTCCGGGTTGGCGTCCACGTCGTCTGCCTCGGCGGCGCGGCGCAGTATCGAGCATATGCGCGCGTGGGCGTACTGCACGTAGTAGACCGGGTTGGTCGAGTCCTGGCGCTTGGCCTGGGCGATGTCGAAGTCGATGGGCTGGTCGGTCGAGCGCGCGAGCATGGAAAAGCGCGTCGCGTCCGCGCCCACCTCGTCCAGCAGCTCCTCGAAGGTCACCATCTCGCCGGTGCGCTTGGACATGCGCACGGGCGTGCCGTCGCGCAGCAGGTTCACCAGCTGGCCTATGACCACCTCGGGCTGGCCCGGGTGCCCGAAGACCTGGCCGACGCTTTGGATGCGCTTGATGTAGCCGTGGTGGTCGGCGCCGAGCAGGTCGATGCAGCGGTCGAAGCCGCGGTCCAATTTGTCCTTGTGGTAGGCGATGTCGGGCGCGAAGTAGGTGTAGGCGCCGTCGGCCTTCACGAGCACGCGGTCCTTGTCGTCGCCGAACTCGGTGGTCTTGAAGAAGACCGCCCCCTCGCGGCGCTCGAGAAAGCCGCGCTCGTCGAGCTCGGCCACGACACGCGATATGGCGCTCGTGCCATCCGCGTCCACCGCGTGCAGGCTGCGCTCGGAAAACCACACGTCGAAGTGCAGGCCGAAGTCTTCCAGCAGCTCCTTCACGTGCGCGAGCACGGCGGTGTAGGCCGTCTCCTTGAAGTGCTCCTCGCGCCTGTCCGCGTCGGCCTCCACCCACGCGTCGCCCTCGTCGGCGTAGATGCGCGCGGCGATGTCGACCACGTAGGCGCCCCCGTAGGCGTCCTCCGGCAGCTCGGCGCGGTACTCCTTCGCGTGCGCCATGATCTCGGCGACGGCCGCCTCCGGCGAGTCCGCGTCCTGTGCGAGCCGCGCCACCTGCAGGTAGCGTGCCACGACCGAGGCGGCGAACTTGTCCATCTGGCTGCCCGCGTCGTTGATGTAGAACTCGCGCGTGACCTCGTAGCCCGCAAACTCGAGCACCCGCGCCATAGCGTCCCCGAGCGCCGCCCAGCGCCCGTGCCCCAGGTGCATGGGGCCGGTGGGGTTGGCCGAGATGAACTCGAGGTCCACGCGCACGCCCTCGCCCGCGCTCCCGCGCCCGAACTTCGCGCCGGCGACGCGCACGTCGGCAAACACCTGCTGCAGCGCGGCGTCCGACAGGCGCAGGTTCACGAAGCCCGGCCCTGCCACCTCGACAGAGGCGATGGCCGGGTCTTCTTCCGTGTGCGCCGCGATTCTCTGCGCGATGTCGCGCGGCTTGGCGTGCGCGGCCTTTGCCAGACGCAGCGCCGCCGAGCTTGCCCAGTCGCCGTGCGAGGCGTCTTTCGGGCGCTCGACGCCGACGTCGGCGGGCACTTCGTCAAGCGCCAGCTCGCCTGCCTCCACGGCGGCGGCTATCGCGTCTTTCACCAGCTTCTCGGCCAGGTCTCGCACGGGCATGTCCTTTCAGGGTCGTGTGTCGTCGTGCAGTGTCGCGCGTCGTGAAACGCTGAACACGGAGTTCCTATTGTACGGCAGGCGCGCTCGCGGCATCCGGCGCGTCGCCTCCGCCCATGGCGCGCAAAAGCCCCCGCTCGTCCAGGTAGGGCATGACGGCCGCCATCGCGGCGTCGGCGACCTGCCCGGTGGTGAAGCTGCGCTGCGCATAGCACACGAGCGTCGCCGTCGTGCCGCCGAGCTGGGTGCCGCCCACGCCCAGGGCGGGCTTGGGCATGTCCGGGGTGCGCATCCCCTTCTCGTCGAGCGCCGCGCAGGCCAGCGCGCAGATCTCGTCGGCGGCATCCGGCAGCGAGGGGTCGGGCTCGAGCAGCAGCGCCAGGGGCACGCGCTGGTAGGGCGTCATGCGCGTGAGCGTCGTCGTGTTCAGCACGGAGTTCGGCACGAAGGAGTCGTAGCCCATCTCGTCGGTGACGCGCATGTAGCGCCAGGTGATGTCCTTCACCTCGCCTTCCACGGCGCCCACCTGCACCCAGTCGCCGATGGCCACGTCGCGCGACAGCGAGACCTGCAGCCCGCCGATCAGGTTCGACACGGTGTTCTGCAAACCCAGCGAGACAGCGATGCCGCCGATGCCGAGCGCGCCCCACAAAACGGAGGCGTCGATGGCAAAGCATATGCGCAAAAGCAGGCACAGCCCTGCGACCCAGACGCAGGCGCGGATGATGTTGGAGAAGATGGTGCCGCCCACGGCGCCGTCCGAGGCGCGGGCGATGGCGCGGCCGACCAGGCGCGCGAGCAGCTCGGCGATGGCGATCGTGACCAGCACGACGATGATGCCGGCCACGACGACGCCCTCGATGCCGTGGTTTTGAAAGACCAGCGTGGACTCCATGCGCGCCTGCCCGCCTCTTTTACGCCTCGCGCCCGTCGGCGTCAGGCGACGTTGCGGCTGCAGCGTCTCGGCTCGCGCCCTTGTCCGCGGGCAGCGGCTCCCAGGCGCCTTCCTCGCTGCCGGCCGCCTCCAAGAAGCTCTTTATCAGCGCCTCGTCGGAGACCGCGCCCAGGCGGTTCGTCAGGACCAGCGCCTCCTCGTCGTCGCCGCCGTCCTCTTCGGAGATGTCGGCAAGCTCCACGATGTCTTCGGCGGCCTCCTCTTTCACGCTCGGCTCGTCCATGAAGACCGCGCCGCGCCGCTTGTCGGCGGCGATGACGCCTTTCATGAAGAACACGCCGATCACGCCGGATGCCGTCGAGGCGGCCAGGATGGCGGCCTTGGCCATGTCCGTGACCGTGGCCACGTCGGGGCCGACGAAGGAGAGGTTGGCCACGTAGATGGCCATGGTGAAGCCGATGCCGCCGAGCATGCCCGCGCCCAGCACGTGCTTGAAGTTGCAGCCGGAGGGCATGGGCGTGAGGTGCGTCTTGATGCAGATGAAGCTGGCCAGGAAAATGCCGACGGGCTTGCCCACCAGCAGGCCGAAGAACACGCCGAGCGTCACGCGGTCCGAGACGACGGCGACGGGATCGACGCCCGCGAGGTGCACGCCCGCGTTGAAGAAGGCGAACACCGGCAGGATGACGAAGTTCGACCAGGGCGACAGCGTCGAGTCCAGGCGCGTGAGGGGCGCCTCGACGCGGCGCGAGACCCGGCTGATCACGCGGGTCGTGCGCGCGAACTCGTCTTGGCCCAAGATCGGCTCGCCCGGGATGTAGCGGTCGCGCGCCTCGAGCACCTTCGCGATGGTCCACTTGCCGAAGACGCGCGGGTTGATGTGCGATTTCGTCGGGATGGTGAAGGCAAGCACGACGCCGGCGATGGTGGCCTCGATGCCGGAGAGGAACACGCAGGCCCACAGCACGATGCCCAGCAGCATGTAGGGCACGAGCGAGTAGACGTGCGCGAGGTTGAGCAGCACGAGGATCACGACCACGCCGACGGCCAGCGCCAGGTACATGAAGTCGGGGCTTTCGCCGTAGAACAAGGCGATGACGATGATGGCCATGATGTCGTCGGCGATGGCCAAGGTTTGCAGAAAGACCGTGATGCCCCTGGGGATGCCGCGCCCCACCAGCGACAGCACGGCCAGCGAGAACGCGATGTCGGTGGCCATGGGGATGCCGAAGCCGTGCGCGTGCTCGGTGCCGAAGTTGAAGCAGCTGTAGATGATGATGGGCATGATCACGCCGCCGCAGGCCGCGATGATGGGCAGCATGGCCTTGCGCACGTCGCGCAGCTCGCCCACGAACATCTCGTACTTGATCTCGAGGCCGACGCAGAGGAAGAACAGCGTCATGAGCACGTTGTTCACCCACTCCTCGAGGGGCAGGCCCAGGTAGAAGTCGAAGCCGAAGCCCGAGAAGCTGATGCCGAGGTCGAACTTGAGCAGGCTCTCGTAGGCCTCGTAGGCAGGCGAGTTGGCCAGCACCAGGGCCGCCACGGCGGCAAGCAC
>CAVAWX010000036.1:10464-16656 GCA_963592385.1 Acidaminococcaceae bacterium
AGCCCATGAAGACGAGCAGGTAGGAGATGGAAGCCATGATGACGGCGCCGATGGTGCCCGAGGAGAGGAACCTGCGCCAGCCCTCGCGCCTGCTCGCGTGGCGCTCGGCGTTTCCGTAGAGGAGGTTATCGGTGCTGTTGGGCATGCGCTAGTTTCCCGCCTTCTCGATGAGTACGGCGGCGACCTGCTTCTTGCGGCTCATCACGCCGGGCATCCACACCGCGCCGGACGAGAGGTCGATGCCGAAGGCCTCCTCGATGAAGGCCACGTCGCCGGCGCCCAGAAAGTCGCTGCCTTCCTGCAAGATGTCGGTGAGGAGCATCAGCGCCGCGTCGAAGCCGCCGTCGGCGCAGACCTTTTGCACCTGCGCGGAGATGGCCGCCTCGCGCGCGCGCAGCCCCTCGATGTCGGTCGTCTCGTACTGCGCGACCCACACCTTCTTGCCGCCGAAGTTGAACTCCTTGGCGTCGCGGGAGCAGATCTCGGCCTCGGAGACGTCCTCGTCGCCGCCGCGGCTCTTGAACAGGCGCATGCCGTACTCGGTGTAGTCCACGCCGGCGATGGCCGCGAGCTTTCCGGCCGTCGCGCGGTCCGTGTCGGTGGTCGTCGGGCTTTTCAGGATGACGGTGTCGGTGAGCACGGCGGACAGCAGCGCGGCCGCGCAGGCGGCGTCGATCTCCACGCCGCAGATCTCGTAGAGGCGCGCGGTGATGGTGGCCGTCGAGCCCCAGGGCAGGTTGATGAAGAAGACCGGCGAGGCCGTCGAGATGTCGGCGATGCGGTGGTGGTCCACGATGCCCACCAGCTCGGCGTCGTCGAGGCCGTCGATGGTCTGGCCCTTCTCGTTGTGGTCCACGAGCACGACTTTCTCGCCTGCGGCAAGCTCGGTCTTCAGCATGGGCGCCTCGATGCCGTGCTCCTCGAAGACCAGCGCGGACTCGGCGGGCAGCTCGCCTTGGCGGCAGGCCACGTACTCGTTGTCGGGGTCGGTCGCGTTTTTCAGGCGCGCGACGGCGTAGGCCGCCATGATGGAGTCGTTGTCGGGGTTCTTGTGGCCGACCACGTAAATCTGTGCCATGTTGCAGTTCCTTTCATCACGAGAAGGGCGACGTGTGCCGAAGCCCGGGCTTTTTCCTTTTGCGGAGAAAAACCCGCCTAGTATAGCGCGTGGGCGCCCGTCCGCCCGCCATCGTGCGCGCATGCGCCCGTGACAGGCGGCCAAGCTTAACAAAGACGCAATCTAGCCCACCTTCACGATGGGGGCGTATCCCTGCAAGAGCTTCTTCACCGCGCCCGTCTTCGAGAACTTGATGGTGAGCTTGTCGCCGTCCACGGCGATGACGGTGCCCGGCCCGAAGGTCTTGTGGTCCACCTTGTCGCCCTTGGCAAAGGTCAGGCCCGCCGCCGAGGGCGTCTGCGCGCGGGTGCGCGCGCCGTTGCCGCCGCCTGCGCGTCCGCCCGTGCGCGTGCCCGTCGCGCCCGCATGCCCGATGCGGCCGAAGACGCGCCCGCCGTACATCTCCTCGCCGCGCCCCGAGCCGGCGATGCCGCGACGGTCGCCGCGCTTGTCCCAGCCGGTGCCCGACATGCCGACGCTGCCGATGCCCTTGAACTCCACGAGGCTGCCTGGGATCTCGTCCACGAAGCGCGAGCGGGGGTTGTTCTGCGTCGTGTTGTAGAGGCGCCGCGACTGCGCGTAGGACAGGTAGAGGCGCTGCCGTGCGCGGGTGATGGCGACGTAGGCCAGGCGGCGCTCCTCTTCCACGCCGTCTTCCATCAGGCTCGTGGTGTGCGGGAATATCCCCTCTTCCATGCCGGCGGCAAAGACCACGGGAAACTCCAGGCCTTTCGCGGAGTGGATGGTCATGAAGGTGACGGAGGCGCCGGACGCGTCGTCGAGGGAGTCGAGGTCGGTGCGCAGGCTGAGCCACTCCATGAAGTCGCCCAGGTCCGGCTCTTGGGCGCCCGCAGTGGCCGCCGGTACCTGTGGCCGCCGCGTCTGCCTCGCCGCCGCCGGCCTCGAGCTCCTCGTCGGCGTAGAGCTCGCGGTCGCGCACGTAGTCGGCCACCACGCCGAAGAACTCGCGGATATTGTCGATGCGCCCCTGCGCCTCGTCGCTTTGCTGCGCCGCCAGCGCCGACATCAGCCCCGAGCGCTCCACGATGGTCTGCACCACGTCGGACAGCGCCCCGGAAAGCTCGCGCGCCCCGTCCACCACGTCGAGGAAGGACTGTATGCCCCGGCGCGTGCCCGCGCGGCACTCCGGGTCTGCCGCCTCCTCGCGCGCGGCCTGCAGAAACGGGATGCCCATGACCTGCGCCGTCGCCGCGATGCGCTCGACCGTGGACTTGCCGATGCCCCGGCGCGGCATGTTGATCACGCGGCGCGCGGAGATGTCGTCGGCGGGGTTCACCACGCACTTCAGGTACGCCATCACGTCGCGTATCTCGGCGCGGTCGAAAAAGCGCGTGCCGCCCACCAGCCGATACGGCACGCCCGCGCGCAGGAACATGTCTTCCAAGGTGCGGCTCTGCGCGTTCGTGCGGTAGAAGACGGCCACGTCGTCGTAGGAGACGCCCGCGTCGTGCAGGCGCTCTATCTCGCCGGCGATCCAGCGGCCCTCGTCGCGCTCGTCGTTTGCGCAGTAGCAGGCGATTTTCTCGCCCTTGGCGCCCTCGGTGAACAGCTTCTTGTCCTTGCGGTCGGCGTTGTGCGCGATCACGGCGTTGGCCGCGTCGAGTATGGTCTGCGTCGAGCGGTAGTTCTCCTCCAGCTTCACCGTGGTCGCGTCCGGCCAGTCGCGCTCGAAGTCGAGGATGTTGCGGATGTCGGCGCCGCGCCACGAGTAGATGGACTGGTCGTCGTCGCCCACCACCATGAGGTTGCCGTGGCCGGCGGCCAGGCGCTGCGTGATGGCGTACTGGGCGCGGTTCGTGTCCTGGTACTCGTCGACGAGTATGTGGGTGAAGCGCTCCTGGTAGAGGCGCGCGACCTCCGGGAAGCGCTCGAGCAGGAACCAGGTGTTGTAGAGCAGGTCGTCGAAGTCCATGGCGTTGGCGCGCACGAGGCGCTCCTGGTACATGGTGAAGACGCGGGCCGACATGGAGTCCTCGAAGTGCTTGCCGGCCGAGGCGGCGAACTCGTCGGCGCCCTTCAGCTCGTTTTTGGCCTGGGAGATGCGGTTGGAGAAGCGCTGCGGCGGGAAGCGCTTCGCGTCCAGGTTCAGCTCGGCGACGATCTCTTTCACCAGGCGTTTCGCGTCGTCGGCGTCGTAGATGGTGAACTGCCGCGTGTAGCCTATCTTGTCGGCGTGCTCGCGCAGTATGCGCACGCACATGCTGTGGAAGGTGCACACCCACATGCCGCGCATGGGGCCGGCCAGGTCGAGCAGGCGCGCGCGCATCTCCTTGGCCGCCTTGTTGGTGAAGGTGACGGCGAGGATCTGCCAGGGCTGCACGCCGCAGTCGCCGACGAGGTGCGCGATGCGGTAGGTGAGGACGCGCGTCTTGCCGGAGCCGGCGCCCGCGAGCACGAGCAAAGGCCCGTCCACGCACTCCACCGCGCTGCGCTGCGCCTTGTTCAGGCTGGCCAGGTCGATGCCGCTCACGCCTTCACCTCTTTCATCACCTCGAGCAAGGTGGCGTAGATCTTGCGCACGTCGGCGTTGGCCATGGGTCCAGCGTTCAACTCGTCGAGGCGGGCCAGGATGCGCTCCTCGCGTGCCGCGTCGAAAAGCTGCGTGCCGGCCGCCGGCTTCAGGGCGCGTATGGCAAGCGACTCGCCCGAGCGCTCGTTCATCAGCGAAAGCAGCTGCGCGTCCAGCTCGTCGATGCGCGCGCGGTGGCGCTCGATCTCTTCTTGTGCCTCGTGCTTCTCCATGTGTCCTCTCCTAACCGCGTCGTCGTGGTGTGGTGCGGGAATGCGCGCCTTTGCGGGGCGCGGCCGTGCGCGCAGCTCTCGCCGTCTCGCGCGTGGCGGCGGTGCCTGTCTGCGCATCGAGGTGGCGCGTCGTGGGGGTGTTCTTCCTCGCGTGCGCCCCGCCCTGCGCATGTCCGCCGCCGCCTATCCTCATGAACAGCCCCATGAGCGCCGAGCCCAGGAAGAGGCGCCATATCCCGACGACGGCCGCGCCGCACGCGATGCCGATCGCCATGCCGCCCAGCACGTCGGTGGGATAGTGTACGCCCAGGTACAGACGCGAGAACGCGATGAGGACCGCGAAGAGCAGCGCGCACACGCCGCCGCGTCTGGACTGCGACATCATCAAGATGACGGTCGCGCAGGCAAAGGAGCTGGTCGTGTGCCCGCTGGGAAACGAGTAGCCGTTGTGGCTCACGCCCATCACGGCGCTCACGCCTATGCCGGCGTCGCACGGCCGCACGCGCGCGACCATGTGCTCGACCCCGATCTCGCCCACGACGAAGACGACGGCCACGGCGAGAAAGATGCAGATGCCCTCCTCGCGCTTCTCCGAGAAGAACAGACACACGAAGCCTATGACGAGCCACACGAAGGCCTGGTTGCCCAGCGCCGAGACCAGCGCGAGAAGCTGCGTCAGGCCGTCCACGCGCATGGACTGCAACGCGAGCAATATGCTTGCTTCCATGAAAAACGCTCCTAACCGAAGATGCGCGGGCGATGCGGATGCGCAGCTGCGCACGTGCGTTTCGACTCCGCGCCTCGTGCGAAGGGGTGGGTGTGCAAACGCGGCGGCACACGAAGCCGCGGCGAAAGATGGTAGCGTACACGCCCCGTTTTCTCCACTATAATTCACCCTCCGACGCGTGCCTTCTCAAAGGGCACACAGACCGAGGAGGCCGCCTTGCCCGAGCACGAGATCAACGCCGACATCCCGCGCATCACCGGCACGCTGCGCGCCCATTCGATCCCCGTCCCGCAGGCCATCGCGCGTGCGAAGGGCATGCTCGTGCTGGGGCGGCGCATAAAGAGCGTGGTCTTTTCCACCGACGTGAGCATCATCCGCAACTGCGACGCCGACGCCGTCATGGCGGTCTACCCCTTCACCCCGCAGCAGTCCATCTCGCAGGCCATCATCAACGTCGCGCCCATGCCCGTCTTTTGCGGGGTGGGCGGCGGCACCACCAAGGGGCTG
Organism: Acidaminococcaceae bacterium; assembly: GCA_963592385.1. Taxonomy (GTDB): domain Bacteria; phylum Actinomycetota; class Coriobacteriia; order Coriobacteriales; family QAMH01; genus CAVAWX01. The sequence goes on from CAVAWX010000036.1 coordinate 15,579, forward strand.
CGTTCGATCGTGATGGCCCAAGACGTCGAGGCGCAGGGGGCGTACGGGGTCGTGGTGAACTCGCCGATCTCGAACACGAACATACACCTTATGCGGCGTGTGATCGACATTCCCGTGATCGTGACGGTGGTGACCGAGGAGGAGGACGTGCAGTCGCGGCTGGACGCGGGCGCGTCGGTGCTGAACGTGGCGGCGGGCAGGCGCACGCCCGAGGTGGTGGCGAAGATCCGCGAGAGGTTCCCGCACGTGCCCATCATGGCAAGCGGCGGGCGCACGGAGGAGTCGGTGGAGCGCACCATCGCCGCCGGCGCGAACACCATCGTCTACACGCCGCCGTCGAACTCCGAGATCTTCTCGAAGATGATGGACGAGTACCGCACGATGAAGACGAAGAACCCCGACCTGCGGCTGGGCGAGATCGTCTCGCACAAGGAAGACCTCGCCGAGTTTTTGCGGCTGTTGCACACGCGGGAGTAAGCGGGCGGAGCTGCGGTGCGGGGGAGGCGCCGCGCCGACGTGATGACGGCACCGCACGGTGAAAACGACACCCGAAGAATTGCTTTGGCGAAGGCGGGCGCAGGCCGTCAGGCGAGCTGCGCGAGGCGCGCAGCTGCGTTCGCCACGTGCGCGAGCAGCACGGAGGTGGTGACGGCGCCGATGCCGCCCGGGACAGGGGTGAAGGCCACGCCCGCGGCCTGCGCGGCGTCCGCGTCCACGTCCCCGCACAGCCTGCCGTCCGCGCCCACGTTCACCCCGACGTCGAGGACCGTCTGCCCTGGCCGCAACCACTCCGCATCCACGAGGCCCGCGCGTCCTGCGGCGGCCACGACAACGTCGGCCTCGCGGGCAAGGGCGGGCAGCTCGGGCGTCTTCGAATGCGCGAGCGTGACGGTGGCGTCGCGTGCGAGCAAGAGCATGGCAAGCGGGCGGCCGACGACCAGGCTGCGCCCGACGACGAGCACGCGCTTTCCCGCCAGCTCGACGCCGTGGAAATCGGCAAGCTCGAGGCAGGCGGCCGCCGTGGCCGGGGCAAAGCCGGCGCTGCGTCCGGAAAAGACGCCCGCAAGCGAGGCGGAGG
>CAVAWX010000037.1:0-11820 GCA_963592385.1 Acidaminococcaceae bacterium
ACGGCGGCACCACGGGCACGAAGGACGGCAAGACCTACGTGCAGTGGACGAACCTCTCCGTGGGGGCGCGCGACAGCGTCGAGCTGACGTTCCGGGTGAAAGTCAACGCCGGCACGTCGAAGGCGCAGGAGACGATAGAGAACCTGGCGAAGTTCGAGGACGGCTGGAACCCCAACTCGGGCGAGGACCCCTCGCAGCCCACCAACAAGGTCGTGCACCGCACCGAGAACATCATTACCCCCAAGCTTGACGGCGTGATGGTCTACAAGTCGGCCGACCCGGCTAGGAACAGCAAGGTCGCGGCTGGCGACACCATCACCTACACTCTGAAGGCGGTGAACACCGGCGAGACCACGGCGCCCTTCGTGCGCATCCGCGACTACGTGCCGGCGCACACCACCTTCGACAGCCTCGGTCAAAGCGACGGCGACGGCGCCTTCATCGAGGACGGCAACTACGTCGAGTGGATCGTGAAGGACCTGGCCGTGGGCGAGGACAACGCCAAGACCGTGAGCTTCACCGTGACGGTGGACGACGACGAGGCCGTGGCGTCCGGCACCTTCATCAAGAACGTCGGCCTGTTCGAGGCCACCAACGACGACCCGGGCGACCCGGGCGACAACCCGAACGACCCGGGCCAAGACGGCGGGACGACCACGCACACCACGGGCGACGATCCGACGCCGGCTGCGCTGCTGGTGGAGAAGGACTCCGTGCCCGCGCCTGGCTCGTTCGTGGCCAACGGCTCGGAGATCACGTACAGCCTGAAGGTCACCAACACCGGCGGCACGGCCACGAAGAGCGCCTGCGTGACCGACGTGGTCCCGGCGGGCACCACCTACAAGGCGAACAGCGCCACGGGCGCCGGCAACTTCACCTACAACAAGGAGAAGAACCGCCTCGAGTGGACGGGCATCTCGCTGGATTCCGAGGAGTCCACGACGCTCAAGTTCACCGTGACGGTGGACGACGACACCACCGGCACCGTGACCAACCAGGCGCGCTACCAGATCGGATGGGACGCGAGCTCGGACAGCGAGCCCGCAAACTACTCCAACGCGGTCTCGCACCTGCTGCAAAGCCCGCCGCCGCCGCCTCCCACGCCCCAGGAGCATGGCGTGATGGTCTACAAGTCGGCCAACCCGCCCAGCAATAGCGTGGTCGAGGGCGGCCAGGAGATCACCTACACCCTGACGGCGGTGAACACCGGCTCTGCCACCGCGCCCTTCGTGCGCATACGCGACTACGTGCCCTCCTACACTACGTTCAAGAGCGTGGATTCTGGCAACGGCGCCTACATCTCGTCCGGCGGCTACGTCGAGTGGGTCGTGAAGAACCTCGGCGTGGGCGAGGGCAACGCCCAGACCGTCTCGTTCACCGTGACGGTGGACCCGAACATCGTGAAGGGCGCGCTCGTGACGAACACCGTGCTCTTCGAGCCGAGCAACACCGACCCGGGCAAGCCGGGCGACAACCCGAAGGACCCGTCGGATACGGGCGGATCGACCGTGCACAAGACCGACGAGACGCCCACCTCCGCCAGGCTTTTGGTGGAGAAGGACGCCGACCCCGAGCCCGGCCTGTACGTGCAGAGGGGCTCGGAGATCGTCTACTCGCTGAAGGTGACAAACGTCGGCGATGAGGCCACGAACAACGCCTGCGTGACCGACGTGATTCCGTCCAACACGACCTACAAGACGGGCAGCGCCACGGAAACCGGCAGCTTCACCTACAACGAGAAGGCCAAGCGCCTCGAGTGGACGGGCATCTCGTTGGCCGGCGGCGAGTCCACGACACTCAGCTTCACCGTGACGGTGAACGAGGATGCTTCGGGCACTGTGGTGAACCAGGCCAAGTACCAGATCGATTGGGACGCGAATTCGGGCAAGGACCCCGAGGCCACGACCGACGCGGTCAAGCACCCGATCGAGCCGCCCGATCCCATCATCCCGGCCACCAAGGTGACGGTCTACAAGACGGCCGACCCGATTGGCGGCTACGTGGAGCCCGGAAGCGACATCACCTATACCTTGACGGCGGTGAACACCGGCGACGAAACCGCGCCCTACGTGCGCATACGCGACTACGTGCCCGCCTACACCACGTTCAAGAGCATGAGCGACGGCGACGGCGTGGGCACCTACATCGAGGACGGCAACTACGTCGAGTGGATCGTGAAGGACCTGGGCGTGGGCGAGGACAACGCCAAGACCGTGAGCTTCACCGTGACGGTGGACGCCAACCCGCCCAAGAAGGCCAAGATCAAGAACATCGCGTACTACGACGTGACCGACGACGACCCGGGCGACCCCGGCGACAATCCGGACGACCCGACGACGCCGACCGTGCCCACCGAGCACACGACCGACAAGGACACCCCGGTTGGCCCGCTGCTCTCCGTCGAGAAGAAGGCCGACCCGGCCGCCGGCACGCAAGTGTCGCCCGGCCAGGAGATCGAGTACTCGCTCGTCTTCACCAACAAGGGCGACCAGGCCACCGACACGGCGGGCGCCGTGGACTACATCCCGGCCGGCACCACCTACGTCGAGGGCAGCTGCGAGGCCGACGGCGGGCGCTACAACGCCGAGAAGGGCCGCGTCGAGTGGCACAGCATCCACCTCGACGCCAACGGCGGCACCACGACCGTGAAGTTCAAGGTGCGCGTGAACGACGACGCGACGGGCAAGGTGTACAACAACGCCCTGTTCAACAAGAAGGGTGGCTGGAACCAGGGCGACCCCGACCCGACGGATTCCACGAACATCGTGGTGCATCCGGTGCGCGACACGCCCACCGACAAGACGGGCTACCAGCTGACGGTCTACAAGAGCTCGGACCCGGCGTCGGGCAGCTACGTGGCGAAGGGCGCAACCATCACCTACACCTTCACCGCGAAAAACACCGGCTCGGAGAAAGTGCCCTACACGCGCATACGCGACTACGTGCCGACGGGCACCACCTTCGCGAGCGTGAACGACGGCGGCGTCTTCGTCTCGTCGGGCGGCTACGTCGAGTGGGTGCTGAAGGACATCGCGCCCAACAGCGAGCAGACCGCGAGCTATAGCGTGACGGTGAACCAGGACGCCCAGACCTATATCGAGAACACGGCGCTCTACGACACGCCGAAAGAGAATCCGGGCGACCCCGGCAAGACCGGCGACGACCCGAAGAAGGAGACCAACAAGACGGAGCAGACCACCGACAAGGACAAGCCGGTGCCTGCCATCCTCGACATGGAGAAGCAGAGCATCCCGCCTGCCGGCACTGCCGTCTCGGCGGGTTCCGAGATCGTCTACACGCTCGTGTTCAAGAACAACGGCGGGCTGGAGACCAAGGAGGCCGGCGCACGCGACTACATCCCGAAGGGCACTGCCTACGTCGAGGGCTCGGCCACCGGCGGCGGCGTCTACAACGCGGCCACCAACTGCGTCGAGTGGACGGGCGTGAGCGTGCCCGCGCAGGGGACGACCTCGGTGTCGTTTACCGTGAAGGTCGTCTCGGACGCCTGGAACATCCTGGGCGACGGCGGCGTCGTGGCCAACCAGGCGCTGTTCGCCAACGGCTGGAAGGGCGGCACGGACCCGGGCAACAGCTCGAACATCGTGGAGCATCCGCAGGGCGGCAAGGGCGAATCGCCCGACCCCGGCAAGATGACGGTCTACAAGACGGCCAACCCGAAGTCCGGCACCTATGCGGCCAAGGGCAGCAAGATCACCTACTCGCTCGAGGCCAAGAACACCGACGCCTACACCATGCACTACGTGCGCGTGCGCGACTACATCCCGACGGGCACGACCTATGTGTCGGTGGCCGACGGCGGCGTCTACAAGGAGACGGCCGACGGGCGCGCCTACGTCGAGTGGGTCCTGACCGACATCGCGCCCAACGAGTCCAAGAAGGTCTCGTACACGGTGACGATTAACGACGACGCGCCGACCTTCGTCGAAAACGTCGCGCTCTACGACGTCTACGACAAAGACCCGGGCAAGCCGGGCGAGACGGGCGACGACCCGAAGCGCGGCAGCAACACCGTCGTGCACAGCACGGACCCGGATGTGGACGTGCCCGCCCTGCTCGAGCTGGAGAAGAGTTCGGACCCGGCGCCCGGCACGGCTGTGGCCGCAGGCGGCACCATCACCTACTCGCTGACGTTCAGGAACAACGGCGGGACGGACGCCAAGCACGCCGGGGCGCGCGACTACATCCCGGCCGGCACCGCCTACGTGGAGGATTCGGCCAGCGACGGCGGCGTCTACGACGCGACGCGCAACTGCGTGGACTGGACCGATATCGTGGTGCCCAAGCAGTCGAGCAAGACCGTCACCTTCCAGGTGCAGGTGAGCAAAGACGCGAAGACCGACATTGAAAACCAGGCGCTGTTTGCCGACGGATTCTCCGGCGGCGACGACCCGGACGGCACGTCCAACATCACGGTGAACCCGGTCGAGCCTTACGACGCGACGCTTTCGCTGGTGAAGGAGAGCAGCGTGGGGTCGGAGACCGAGGTGCGGGCCGGCGACGTGATCACGTACACGCTCACGTTGAAGAACACGGGCAGCACCGCCACCGACACGGCCGGCGTGCGCGACTACGTGCCCACGGGCACGACCTACGTGGACGGCTCGGCCGACGAGAGCGGCGGCGTCTACAACGAGGAGCGCCGCTGCGTCGATTGGACGAACGTGCACGTGGAGGCCGAGGGCCAGACCGTGCTGTCGTTTGCGGTGCGCGTCAACGACGACATCGCCGAGACCGAGATCAAAAACGTCGGCTTGTTCAGCGACGACTGGGACGGCAAGGCCGACCCGACGGACACGTCGAACACGGTGCGCAACATCACCGACCTGGGCGACGGCACGGCAAGCCCGGTGGCGGACAACGCCGCCGCCAGCCCCGAGCCCGTGGCCGCGAAGGGCAGCGTCTCGACCGGCGAGATGGCGCTGATTGCGGCGCTGGCCGCGCTGATGGCCGTGCTGCTGATGGTGTTCGGTGTGGCGAAGGTGCGCCGCGACCGCGCAGCCGCGCTGGCCGCAGCGGGCCCGCAGATACGACGTCCGACGAGGCGCTAGAGGTAGGCGCGAGAGCCGCCCTCGAGGAGGAGTTATGGGAAAGACGTTTGCAAACAAGAAGCTTCTGGCGTTGGCCGCCGTGGTCTTGCTGGGGATGTGCGCGTTCGGCATCCCCCTGGCCGTGCAGGCCATAGGCGGCTCCCATGACGCGGGGGCGGCGACCGGCGTGAACCTGAGTATCACGTCGCAGACGGCCGACCCGGCAGCCGGCACGCCTTTGAAAGAGGGCGATACGGTCACGTACACGGTTGTGATGACGAACAGCGGCGGCACGGCGGCGACGAACGCGGGTGCGCGTATCTATTTGCCCGACGGCACGACGTACGTGGACGGCAGCGCGACTCTGAACGGCTCGAAGGTCAAAAATGCCCATGGCTATGGCCCGAACGGGGGTCAGTGCGTCGATTGGAGCGGCGTCAAGGTGGCGGCAAACGGCGGTACGGCCACATTCGGCTTCACCCTCAAGATTGCGGGCGCGACCGACAAGATCTCCGTCAGGACGCGCTACCAGAACAACTGGAATCCCGTCGCGAATAGGGACCCGAGCTCTACCATCGAGTCGTACGTGACCCATCCCATCATCAACCCCGAGACCTTGTCGGGCACGTCGACGACGGTGTACCGCACGGCCAGCCCGGCGTCCGGCTCGAAGGTCACGAGGGGCACGAGCACCATCACCTACACCTTCACCGTGAAAAACACCGGAGCCGCGACTGCGGCGTACACGCAGGTGCGCGACTATATCCCCGGCAACACCACGTTCAAGAGCGCGGCAAACGGGGGCCAGCTTGTCGGCAGCGCAGACAGCGGCTACGTTGAGTGGGTGGTGCCAGACGTCGCTCCCAACAGCGAGAAGTCGGTGAGTTACACCGTGACGGTGCGCAACGACGCCCCGACCGACTACATCCAGTGCTCGGGCCGCTACCAGACCTATGACGAAAGCCCGGGCAGCGCCGGCAGCATTCCCAACGAGCCCGGCAACAAGACCGACGAGACCATTCACTATCTGGGCAGCTCCATCGTGCCGACGCTGCTGTCCGCGAAGCTGACGAGCAACGCGGCGCCCGGCACGCAGGTGCAATCCGGCGACCGTATCGACTACACCGTCACGCTCGAGAACAAGGGCGGGACGAGCACCAGCACGGCCGGCGTGCGCGCCTATATCCCCGCCGGCGCGGAATACGACTACGACGTCACGCCCAGCGACAAGGGCAGCTACGATTCGGGAAGCAAATCCGTGAGCTGGACGAATCTCACCGTTCCTGCGGGAGGCACGAAAAGCGTGACGTACAGCGTGACGGTCCTGCCCGAGACCGAGGGCGTCTCGACGGTGGCCGCGCAGGCGCTGTTCGCCAACGAGTGGACGGGAGACGCGCTGCAGGCCGACCCGGTGAGCGCGACCAACATCGTCCAGCATGCAGTGAACAACGAGACCCCCGTGCCCAAGTACGAGGTGAGCGTCGACAAGACGTCCAACCCGAAGTCCGGCACGCGCGTGGCGAAGGACGGCACGACGGAGATCACCTACACCTTGACGGTGTCCAACACGGGCACGCGGACCGCCCCCTACGTGCGCGTGCGCGACTACGTGCCCGAAGGCACGAACTACGTGAACAATTCGGTGAGCGACGGCGGCATGTGGAACACGAGCGGCGGTTACGTCGAGTGGCTGCTGCAAAACCTGAAGGCCAGCGAGACCCGCACCCTCTCGTGGAAGGTCACGGTGCGCGGCGACGCTCCGACCCTGATCGGCCGCGTGGGCTACTACGAGGCCTGCGACACGTACCCGGGCGAGCCCGGCAGCGTGGCGGCCGACCCGAAGAGCACCACGAACCTGGTGCAGCACTCGACGGATTCGCGGACGACTGTGCCCGTGATCCTGACGGCGACCAAGAGCTCGGACCCGACGGCCGGCTCGGCGGTGAACAAGGGCGACAAGATTACCTACACCATCACCTTGCGCAACGACGGCGGCACGGCTACGAGCAGCGCCGGCGTCTGCGACTACCTGCCGGCGGGCACCTCCATATCGGGCACTCCTTCGGGCGGCACCTACAACAGCGCGAAGAACCGCGTCGAGTGGACGAACCGCTCGGTGGCCGCGCAGGGCGGCACGACCAGCGTGTCATTTACCGTCGTGGTGGGCGACGACGCGAAGACCCTCGTGTCCAACCAGGCCAAATTCGAGAATGGCTGGAGCACCACCTCGGATCTCGACCCCGTCTCCACGACCAACGTGGTCTCCCACGACGTGCCAGTCGAGATTCCGGCGATCAGCGGCTTCACCACCACGGTGAAGAAGAGCGCCGACCCGGTCTCCGGCTCGACGGTGGCGCCCGGGGCCAACATCACCTACAAGCTGAAGGCGGAAAACACCGGCGACACGACCACGCCCTACACGCGCATCCGCGACTACATCCCCGAGGGGACCACCTACGTGAAGGGCTCTGCGAGTGACGACGGCTACTACAACCAAGACGGCAACTACGTCGAGTGGATTGTGAAGAACCTCGAGGTGGGCAGCGCGGCCGCGCAGGAGCGCAGCTACAAGGTGACGGTGAACGACGACGCGCAGACCTGGATCGACAGCTACGCGCTCTACGAATCCACCGACGAGGACCCGGGGCAGGCCGGCGGCGGCCAGGACCCGCGCAACAAGACGAACATGCTGGAGCATTCGACGCGCGCCGAAAACACCGTGCGCACGATTCTGAGCGCGAGCAAGACCTCGAACCCGACGCCCGGCTCGACCGTGTTGAAAGACCAGGAGATCGAGTACACGCTGACGCTGTCCAACGACGGCGGCACGGACGCGTCGGGGGTCAGCCTCGTGGACTACGTGCCGGCGGGCGCCGAGTTCGTGTCGGCAAGCGACAGAGGCACGCACAACGAGACGACCGGACGCGTCGAGTGGACGGGGCTTTCCGTGGCCAAGCATGCCACGAAGTCCGTCACGTTCAAGGTGAAGGTGACGGCGGCGTGCGGCGAGCTGCGCAACCAGGCGCTCTACGACGGGAGCGGCTCGACTTCCACGGCCGACCCGACCAGCGCCACCAACGTGGTCGTGCTGCCGATCGAGGCGGCCGCGGCGCCGGTGCACGGCGACGACGTGACGGTGCACATGACGGCCAACCCGGCCGACGGCGGCTACGCGGGCGCCGGCTCCACCATCACCTACACCCTGACGGCCGAAAACACCGGCACGTCGACGGCGGCCTTCGTGCGCGTGCGCGACTACCTGCCCGCGCGGACTTCGTACGAGGACGTGGCCGACGGCGGCCAGTGGATCGAGGACAAGGGCTACGCCGAGTGGATCATCAAGAACCTCGAGGTGGGTAAATCCCAGAGCGTGTCGTGGACCGTCACGGTGGCCGAGGACGCGCCCGCGAACTCCTTTATCTCGAACAGCGCGTTCTACGAGAAGAGCGGTGGCAACCCCGGCGCGCCGGGCACCTTGGGCGCCAACCCGGCCAACGGCACGAACACCGTGCGCCACACCACGACGGAGAGCTATCCGACGCCGGTGAATCTCTACGCCAGCAAGAGCTCCACGCCGACGCCCGGCGCGACGGTGCTGAAGGGCCAGGAGTTCACCTACTCCATCACGCTGACGAACGCGGGCGGCACCGCCACGTCGTCGGCGGGCGTGGCCGACTACATCCCCGAGGGCGCCGAGTATGTGTCGGTGGCCGACGGCGGCACCTACGACAGCGCCGCCAAGCGCGTCGTCTGGACGGGGCTTTCGATAGGCGCGGGCGCGACCAAGACCGTCAGCTTCACCGTGCGCGTGAACGAGACGGCGACCGGCGAGCTGCGCAACGCGGCGCTCTTCGAGGACGGCTGGACCGCGGGCAGCAGCGCCGACCCGGCAAGCGCCACCAACGTGGTCGTGCTGCCGATCGAGGCGACCGCAGAGCCGGTGCACGGCGGCGAGGTGACGGTGCACATGACGGCCACCCCGGCCGACGGCAGCTACGCGCTGCCCGGCACCACCATCACCTACACCTTGAAGGCGGAAAACACCGGCGATACGACCGCGAACTTCGTGCGCATCCGCGACTACGTGCCCGAGCGCACCTCGTACAAGGCGGTGAACGACGGCGGCAAATGGATCGAGGACAGCGGCTACGTCGAGTGGATCTTGAAGGACCTCGAGGTGGGCAAATCGCAGAGCGTGTCCTGGACCGTCACGGTGGACGCCGACCTGCAGGAAAACGTCTTCATCTCGAACCGGGCCACCTACGAGGCCGTCGCCGACGACCCCGGCACGCCCGGCACGCTGACGGACGACCCGGCCAACGGCACGAACACCGTGCGCCACACCACGACGGAGGGCTACAAGACCCCCGCGAACCTCTACGCGAGCAAGACCTCCACGCCGACGCCCGGCGCGACGGTGCTGAAGGGTCAGGAGTTCACCTACTCCATCACGTTGACGAACGCGGGCGGCACCGCCACCTCGTCGGCGGCCGTGGTCGACTACGTGCCCGACGGCACAGAGTATGTGTCGGTGGCCGACGGCGGCACCTACGACAGCGCCACCAAGCGCGTCGTCTGGACGGGGCTTTCCGTGGGCGCCAACGCGACCAAGACCGTCAGCTTCACCGTGCGCGTGGGCGAGACGGCGACCGGCAAGGTGCGCAACGCCGCGCTCTTCGAGGATGGTTGGACCACCGCGAGCAGCGCCGACCCGTCCAGCTCCACCAACATCGTCGTGCTGCCCATCGACCCGGCGACCGAGCCGGTGAGCGACGGCGAGGTGACGGTGCACATCACGGCCGACCCCAAGGACGGCAGCTATGCGGCACCCGGCAGCGACATCACCTACACCCTGACGGCCGAAAACACCGGCGACCAGACCGCGAACTTCGTGCGCATCCGCGACTACGTGCCCGAGCACAGCTCCTACAAGGGCGTGAACGACGGCGGCACGTGGGTCGAGGACAAGGGCTACGTCGAGTGGATCTTGAACAACCTCGAGGTGGGCAAACCGCAGAGCGTGTCGTGGACCGTGACGGTGGCACCTGACGCGCCCGAGCGCACCTTCGTCGTGAACTCCGGCAGCTACGAGACCTCCACGTCCGATCCGGGCACGGCGGGCACCATCGCGGCCGACCCCGCGAGCGGCACGAACACGACGCGCCACACCACGACGGAAAGCTACGTGACGCCGGTGAACCTCTACGCCAGCAAGACCTCGGCGCCGACGCCCGGCTCCACCGTGATGAAGGGTCAGGAGATCGAGTACACCATCACCCTGGCCAACAACGGCGGCACCGCGACCGACGACGCCTGCGTGGCCGACTACGTGCCAGCCGGCACCAAGCTCGTCTCGGCGGACGGCGGCACCTACGACAGCGGCAGCAACCGCATCACGTGGACGGGGCTTTCGCTGGCGGCGTACGCGACGCGGACCCTGTCGTTTACCGTGGAAGTGGAGGCGACGGCGACCGGCAAGGTGCGCAACTCCGCGCTCTACGAGGACGCGTGGGACGAGGGCAGCGGCGCCGAGCCGACCAGCTCCACCAACATCGTCGTGCTGCCCATCGACCCGGCGACCGAGCCGGTGAACGGCGGCGACGTGACGGTGCGCATGACGGCCGACCCCAAGGACGGATCGACCGCGGCGCCCGGCAGCGACATCACCTACACCCTGACGGCGACGAACTCCGGTTCCTCGACCGCGAACTTCGTGCGCATCCGCGACTACGCGCCGGTGCGCACTTCCCACAAGAGCGTGGCCGACGGCGGCAAGTGGGTCGAGGACCGCGCCTATGCCGAGTGGATCATCAAGAACCTCGAGGTGGGTAAATCGCAGAGCGTGTCGTGGACTGTCACGGTTGACGCCGACGCGCCCGAGAACTCGCTGATTCCGAACCGGGCCACCTACGAGAAGACCGACGGCGACCCCGGCTCGCCCGGCACGCTGGCGGCCGACCCGGCCAACGGCACGAACACCGTGCGCCACACCACCACCGACGACTACAAGACGCCGGCCAACCTCTACGTGAAGAAGACCGCCGACCCGTGCGCCGGCTCCACCGTGCTGAAGGGCCAGGAGCTGACCTACGTCCTGACCGTCTCCAACAACGGCGGCACGGCGACCGACGCGGCCGCCGTGGCCGACTACGTGCCCGAGGGCACCACCTTCGTCTCGGCCGACGGCAACGGCACCTACGACGAGGAGACGAACCGCGTCACGTGGACGGGCTTCTCGCTCGACGCCTACGGCAGCAAGGTCCTCAGCCTCGTGGTGAAGGTGAACGCCAAGGCCTCCGGCGAGCTGCGCAACGCCGGCCTCTTCGAGGACAACTGGACGACGGAGCGCGACCACGACCCGGTCAGCTCCAGCAACGTGGTGGTCTTCCCCGTGGACCCGGCGACCGAGCCGGTGAACGGCGGCGACGTGACGGTGCGCATGACGGCCGACCCCAAGGACGGCTCGACCGCCGCGCCGGGCACCACCATCACCTACACCCTGACGGCGACGAACTCCGGTTCCTCGACGGCCAACTTCGTCCGCATCCGCGACTACGTGCCGGTGCGCACCTCCTACCAGGGCGTGAACGACGGCGGCCAGTGGATCGAGGACAAGGGCTACGTCGAGTGGATCATCAAGAACCTCGAGGTGGGCAAGGACCAGAGCGTCTCGTGGACGGTGAAGGTGGACGCCGACGCGCCGACCAACTCCTACATCCCGAACCGGGCGACCTTCGAGAAGTCCGACGGCGACCCCGGCTCGCCCGGCACC
>CAVAWX010000037.1:11830-12290 GCA_963592385.1 Acidaminococcaceae bacterium
AGCGGCGACGAGGTGACGGTGCGCATCACGGCCGACCCGGGCGACGGCGGCTACGCGGCGCCCGGCTCCACCATCACCTACACCCTGACGGCGACGAACTCCGGCCTGACGACCGCGCCCTTCGTGCGCATCCGCGACTACGTGCCGACGCGCACCAGCTACCAGAGCGTGGCCGACGGCGGCCAGTGGATCGAGGACAAGGGCTACGTCGAGTGGATCGTGAAAGACCTCGAGGTGGGCAAGGACCAGAGCGTCTCGTGGACGGTGAAGGTGGACGGCGATGCGCCGACCAACTCCTACATCCCGAACAGGGCGACCTTCGAGAAGACCGACGACGACCCCGGCTCGCCCGGCACGCTCGCCGACGACCCGGCCAACGGCACGAACACCGTGCGCCACACCACGACCGACGACTACAAGACGCCGGCCAACCTCTACGTGAAGAAGACCGCCGACCCGT
>CAVAWX010000037.1:12656-16619 GCA_963592385.1 Acidaminococcaceae bacterium
ACGGCGGCGACGTGACGGTGCGCATGACGGCCGACCCCAAGGACGGCTCGACCGCAGCGCCCGGCACCACCATCACCTACACCCTGACGGCGGTGAACACGGGCGACACCGCCATGCCCTACCTGCGCATACGCGACTACGTGCCCACGCGCGCCAGCTACAAGAGCGTGGCCGACGACGGCAAGTGGATCGAAGACCAGGGCTACGTCGAGTGGATCTTGACGGACCTGAAGGTGGGCGAGAAGAACGCGCAGAGCGTGTCGTGGAGCGTCGTGGTGGACGCCGACGCGCCGGCCAACTCCTTCATCGTGAACACCGCGCGCTACGAGACCTCGACGGCCGACCCGGGCACGCCGGGCACCATCGCGGCCGACCCGAAGACCGGCACGAACACCACGCGCCACACCACGACCGAAGGCTACAAGACCCCGGCGAACATCTACGCGAGCAAGAGCTCGTCGCCGGTGCCCGGCTCGACGGTGCTGAAAGGCCAGCAGATCGCCTACACCGTGAAGGTGGAAAACGCCGGCGGCACGGACACGTCGAAGGTCGTCGTGGCCGACTACGTGCCGGCAGGCACCACCTTCGTCTCGGCGGGTGAAAACGGCGTCTACGACGAGCAAACCGGCCGCGTCACCTGGACGGACCTTTCCGTCGGGGCGTGGTCCGAGAGCACGCTCACCTTCACCGTGGAAGTGAAGTCGGACGCGACGGGCAAGGTGCGCAACACCGCGCTCTACGAAAACGACCCGGCCGAGGGCGCCACGCCGGCCTCCTCGACCAACATCGTCGTCAACCCCATCGAGCCCGACCCCGGCCCGGTGCAGGGCGGCGAGGTGACGGTGCGCCTGACGGCCGACCCCAAGGACGGCAGCTGCGCGCCCGCCGGCTCCGACATCACCTACACCCTGACGGCGGTGAACACCGGCGCCACGACCGCCAAGTACGTGCGGCTGCGCCAGTACCTGCCCGAGCGCATGATCTACAAGAGCCTGGAGGCGGCCAAGGGCACCGGCGCGTGGCTGCCCGACCGCGGCTACGCCGAGTGGGTGATCGAGGACCTGCAGGTGGGCGAGGACAAGGCGCAGAGCGTCTCGTGGACCGTCACGGTCTCCGAGGACACGCCCGACAACATCTTCCTGCCGGCCAAGGCCCTCTACGAGACGCAGACGAGCGATCCCGGCGTGCCGGGCACCCTCGACGTCGACCCCAAGTTCAGCACGAACACGACGCGCCACACCACGAGCGAGGACTACGTGACGCCCGTGAACATCAACGCGAAGAAGACCTCGGACGCGCTGCCGGGCGTGGAAGTGGCCAAAGGCGACGAGATCACCTACACCATCGAGTTCACCAACAACGGCGGCACGGCGACCGACATCGGCGGCGGCACGGACTACATCCCGGCCGGCACGACCTACGTCGAGGGCAGCTGCGAGGCCGACAACGGGCGCTACAACGCGGTCCTGAACTGCGTCGAGTGGCACGACGTGCACCTGGACGCGCTCGGCGGCACGGCCACCGTGAGCTTCAAGGTGCGCGTGAACGACGACACCGTGGGCGACGTGCGCAACGAGATGATCTTCGAGAACGGCTGGGATCAGGGCGACCCCGACTCCGACAACGTGACGAACACGGTCGTGAACCCGGTGAAGGACGCGCCGCAGAACAAGACGGGCTATGCCCTGACGGTCTACGCGTCGTCTGACCCGGCGTCGGGCGGCTTCGTGGAGCGCGGCGGCTCCATCACCTACACCTTCACGGCGGTGAACACCGGCCGCGACAGCGTGGCCTTCACCCGCATCCGCGACTACGTGCCCACGGGCACGGCCTACACGAGCGCGGCCGACGACGGCTACTACAACGTGGACAAGAAGTTCGTCGAGTGGGTCATCCCCGACATCGCGCCCAACAGCTCCAAGTCGGTGTCCTACACCGTGGCGGTGGACGCGGAAAGCCAGACCTTCGTCGAGAACACCGCCTTCTACGACATCTTCACCGACAACCCCGGCACGGCAGGCGCGACGGGCGCGGACCCGGCCAAGGAGACCAACCGCATCGAGCTGTCCTGCGACGAGGCGCACACCGTGCCCGCCATCCTCGACGTGGAGAAGTCGAGCACGCGCACGCCGGGCACCCAGGTCGTGGCCGGCGACGAGATCGAGTACAGGTTCACGCTGCGCAACAACGGCGGCGTCGACACGACCACGGCCGGCCTGCGCGACGTGGTGCCCTCGAACACCAAGTACGTGAAGGATTCGGCGAGCGACGACGGCGTCTACGACAAGTCGCGCGACTGCGTGGAGTGGACGAACCTGACCGTGCCCGCGCAGTCCACCAAGACGGTGACCTTCCGGGTGAAGGTGCGCACCGACGCGACCGACGTCGTCTCCAACCAGGCGCTGTTTGCCAACGACTGGAAGGGCGGCGCGAACCCCGGCAGCTTCTCCAACGTGGTGGAGCATCCGCTGGGCAAGGGGCCGGACCCGGTGACGGGCTACAAGGCCACGGTGAAGGCGAGCGCCGAGCCGGCTTCGGGCAGCTACGTCGAGAAGGGCGAGACCATCACGTACAGCTTCGAGGCGAAGAACACCGGCGTGAGCGATGTGGCCTTCGTGCGCATCCGCGACTACGTGCCGTCGGGTACGACCTTCCTGTCCGTGGGCGACGACGGCTACTTCAACGTCGAGGAGAACTGGGTCGAGTGGGTCGTGAGCGACCTGGCGCCCAACACGTCCCAGACGGTGTACTACACGGTCGAAGTCGATGAAGGCGCCGACACCTACGTCGACGATTGCGCGCTCTACGAGCAGTCCGACGAGGACCCGGGCAACGCGGGCGCGACGGGCACGCATCCGACGCGCAAGGCCAACCCGCTGAAGCACACGACCGACGAGACGCAGCCCGTGCCGACGCTGCTCGACATGGACGCGGGCTCGGACCCCGAGCCGGGCAGCTCCGTGGCGGCGGACGGCACCGTCACCTACTCGCTGACGCTGCGCAACAACGGCGGCGTCGACACCGATGCGGCTGGAGTGCGCGACTACATCCCCGAGGGCGCGACCTACGTGCCGGGCTCGGCGACCGACGGCGGCAACTACGACGGCACGAAGGGCTGCATCGACTGGTCGAGCCTGACCGTGCCGGCGCGCTCGTCGAAGTCGGTGAGCTTCGCGGTGACGGTGGACACCGAGACGACGGGCACCCTGCAAAATCAGGGCATGTTCGCCGACGAGTTCACGGGCGGCACGAACCCGCAGAACAAGTCGAACATGGTCGAGTTGTCGGTGGAGCCGGCGAGCACGGACCTGCTGCTGAAGATGGCAAGCGACCCGGCCGACGGCGGCAGCGTGGCGCCCGGCGACGTGGTGACCTACACCATGACGCTGACGAACAGCGGCAACGTGGCGGCCGAGGGCATCGGCATCCGCGACTACATCCCCGAGGGCGCGACCTTCGTGGAAGGCTCGGCGGACCTGTGCGGCGGCGTCTACAACGATGCGCGCCGCGCCGTCGAGTGGAAGGACGTGCGCGTGGACGCGGGCGGGCAGACGCAGTTCACCTTCAAGGTGAAGGTGGACGACGATCTGCACGTCGTCGAGATATCGAACTCCGCGCTCTACGAGGAGGAATGGGACGGCAAGGCCGACCCCGAGAACACGTCGAACCGCGTGAAGCTGAAGACGCCCGTGGAAGTGGCGGCGGACGCGGCGGCCGGCGACGGCTCGGGCGATGGGTCGTCGGGCAGCGGCAGCGTGAACAGCGGCTCGGCGTCTGGCAGCAGCGCCAAGACCGGCCAGGCGGCGCTCATCGCGGGGCTGCTCGCGCTGATGGCGGTGCTGCTCATGGCGTTCGGCGTGGTGAAAGTGCGCCGCGACCACGCGGCCGGCGCGGCTGGCGCCGGTGCTGGGCGGACGGTGCATGCGGTGCGGGCGAAACGCCCGGAGCGGACCAAGGACAGCG
>CAVAWX010000038.1:0-674 GCA_963592385.1 Acidaminococcaceae bacterium
GCCATGCCGCGCCTCCTTCGTCTAGACTATGTATATACCATGATAGCGGAAACGAATAGTGCGTTCAATGCCATGCAGTTCATTCTGACTTTTTTGGTATACTTTTTCGATGTGAAAGGAGGCGCGAGTGATCCGGGTGCATGCCAACGCTTTGAAGCACGGTCTTTCCGAAAAGGAAGTCGCGTACGCGTGGGAAAACCCCATTCGGTGTCGCCAAAGAAACGGGACCGACGACCCGCCGCTGTGGATTTCGATCGGCGGCCTTCCCGACGGCAGGTTCGTCGAACTGATTGCCTTCGTGGATATCGACGGGGTGTGGTGCGTCTTTCATGCGATGACGCCCCCGACGAAGAAGTTCAAGCGCGAACTGGGATGGAGATAGACATGAGCGGGATTGTCGCCGAAAACGGCACGGTCGTCACCGACGAGATGATCGCAGGTTGGGAGAGCGCCCTCGAACGGGACGAGTGGCCTGCGGGATGGACGAATGTGGGCGAGGTTTTCGATGGGGAGCTGCCGAAGACCTCTCGGGAGTCCGTGACGCTTTCGCTGAAGGTGCCCATTGCCATGAAGAGGGCGCTGGAAAAGGAGGCAAAGGCAGAGGGCAAGTCCACGGGTGCGTATGCGCGCGGCCTGCTTGCCGATGGTTTGATGGCCGGCGTCTAGAATGCTGG
>CAVAWX010000038.1:684-4657 GCA_963592385.1 Acidaminococcaceae bacterium
ACGGCACTATATCCGACGAATGGGGAAGGTGGGGTTTCATGAGCGTTGAAGAGACGATGGAAAAGATGGTGGAGGCGCTGCGCGAAGGGCGCGAGGTGGAGTGCGCGCCGCGGGATTTTCCCTGCATAGCGCAGGCGCTCGAGACGAATCCGCTGGTGAACGAGGCCGGCGTGCGGGCGATGTTTGCCTCGCTTGGCGCCGAGGACGTGCCTGCGCTGGAAGCGGCCGTCGCGGCGGCGGGCAAGGGGGCGCAGGCCTGGCTCGGATTCAAGATCGTCACCGACGAGGCGCTTGCCCCGCAGCGTTCGGGCGAGGGCAAGTGGATGATGATGTTCGACGAGGGCAGCGCCGACGGGCGCCCCGGCGTGTTTTTCGCCGACGTGAACAAGAACCTGCTGGCTGCACGTCCCTACACGCGCCGCGACGAGTTCCAGATGCACGACGTGACCACCGGGCCTTCCATGCACTGCGAGCAGTTCCCGGGCGTCGTGTGGCTGGCCCAGCCGCTGTTCTCCTCGC
The DNA here is from genome assembly GCA_963592385.1 of Acidaminococcaceae bacterium. GTDB lineage: Bacteria > Actinomycetota > Coriobacteriia > Coriobacteriales > QAMH01 > CAVAWX01. Next base: position 1,204 of record CAVAWX010000038.1, read on the forward strand.
CGCAGGTCGCCATTTTCGGCGCATGCGATGTGGCCATGCACCTGGCCGAGTACGCCTCGCACGTGGGCTTCAAGACGGTGGTCTACGACGACGACCCAGAGTTCTTGAACGAGGAGCGTTTCCCCTGCTCGAAGCTCGTGCAGATCGACTTCGCCCGCATCGACGAGGTGGAGCTGACCGACAACGACTACGCGTGCGTGCTCACGCGCGGGCATGTGCACGACCCCGAGGTCTTCCAGCACGCGCTGAAGTCGCCGTGCCCGTATGTGGGCATGATCGGCCACAAGGACAAGGTGGCGAAAAACATCCTGCAGGCCAAGGATGCCGGCATCTCGCCCGAGCGCATCGACGAGGCCCATTCGCCCATCGGCATCAAGTTCGGGGCCAAGACGCCGGCAGAGATCGCCGTTTCCATCATCGCCGAGCTGATCGACGTGCGGCACAAGGCGCGGTGTGCGGCTGAATAGGGTGAAGTCGAGGCGCGTGACGCGCGCGAGGCGCGTGAACGCACGCTGCGTTGCGTGGGGTGCGCAGCAGATGAGGCGCGCGGTGCGCGGGGCAGCGCGGCCATGCGCGTGAATGCGCGCTGCGTATAGGTTTCATTTGGGGGCCGGTCGGGTTTCGTTCGTGAAACCGGCCGGCCTTTTTTAGAAAGCGTATAGGGTTCGTATAGAAACCGGTTGGACTTTGTTCGGAATGCGTGTGGGGTTTGTTCGAGAATCGTCCTGATTTTGCTCGGAACGCGTGTGGGTTTCGTTCGGCGTTTTGTTCAGATTCGCCTGCCACAATCGATGTCGTCATGGAAGCGGCGGCAGACGGGGGCGATGCGGGCATGGGCGAGGAGATGAAGGCGAAGGTCGAGTCGCTGCTTAGACGTGCGGGACTTTCCCATGTGAACAAATCAGCGCTGTGCTGCGTCGTCGTGCTCGCCGTCGTCGCCGTCTGCGTCGCCTTGTGCCGTTTCTGGCCGGCGGCAAGCTCCGATTCGTTCAGCCTGGATGCCGCTGATGCCGGCGCCGCCGTGCAGCAAGACATGGCAGCGGACGGGGCGTCTGCGTCGGAGACGGCGTCTGCGGGCGCGTCCGGTGCGAGCGCTGCGGGCACGGGAGCGTCGGGCGGGACTTCTGCTGCGGCGGCATCCTCGACGATCGCCGTGGACGTGGAAGGCGCGGTGGTCTCTCCCGGCGTGTACACGCTCGCATCCGGCTCGCGCGTGGGCGATGCCATCGAGGCGGCGGGCGGCTTTGCCGAAGGGGCTGCGGCCGCGCAGGTGAACCGCGCCCAGAAGCTCGAGGACGGGGTGCAGGTCTACGTGGCGCGCGAGGGCGAGGCGGCGGCCGGCTCGGGCGCGGCGAGCGCGTCTGCGTCGAGCGGTGCGGCGGGCGCGGCAGGCAGCACGCAGCAGGCCAAGGTGAACATCAACACCGCGACAAGCGAGCAGCTCCAGACCTTGCAGGGCGTGGGCGAGGGCATCGCCTCGCGCATCATCGACTACCGCGAGAAGAACGGCTCCTTCAAGAAGATCGAGGACTTGAAGAACGTGAGCGGCATCGGGGACGCGCGTTTTGCCGCGATCGAGGAAAGCATCACGGTGTGAGTGGTTCCGGTGCACGGCAGGTCGCTCCCCGCCGCCCTTCTTTAGGGCCGCTCGCGCCCGCCGCATGTGGCGCGTGGGCGGCGACGATTGCCGTCGAGCAGGCAAGCTGGCACGCGTATGCGGGCAGCTTCGATCCCGTGGTGGCGACGCTCGCGCTTGCCGGGCTTTGCTGCGCCGCGTTTCCCGTGTGCGTGTGCGCGAGGCGGGGCGGGCGGGCGCGAAGGCGCGACGCGTGCGATGAGTCGCAGTCAGCGCACGTCGCATCGTCGGGTGCGGGGAAAGGTGGTCGTCCGCTTTTCGTCGGCGCGGCGGCGTGCGTCGTCGCGTGTGCGGCATGTGCCGTCTGCGCGGCGCTGTATTGGCAGGGTTGGGCAGCAGATGTGGCGCTGCTCGGGGAATCGGCTTTGCAGGACGTGGAGATCGAGCTGACGGGCGATCCCGCCACCCGCGACTACGGCGAGGTCTCGGCGGGGCGTGCCGCCATCGGCGGACGCTCCGTGTCCGTGCGCGTGCTGTGGCCGGACGACGCAGAAGAGATTCCGGGTGCCGGGCACGTGGTCGTTGCCGACGCGCTCTACACGGCGCCCGGAGACGACGCGGGCGGGGAGTGGAACCACAGAAACGGCTACGCGGGGATGCTGCGCCTGACATATGCGCGCGACGAAGGCGCGGCGAAAAGCCTGGGCGGGGCGGTCAGCTCCTTTCGAGACGACGCCTTCTCGCGCATCGAGGCCTATGGGGGCGACGGCGCCGCGCTGCTGGCCGGGCTTTTGCTGGGGAATCGCACCCTGTATGCGGGCAGCGAGCTGGAACAGGACTTCAAGACCTGCGGGCTTGCGCACCTCATGGCGGTCAGCGGCACGCATCTGGCCGTCGTCACCGCCATCTTGTCGTGGCTGCTCGCCCGCACGCGGCTTTCTCGGGTCGCGCGCGCCCTCGCGCTTGCCGTCGCCTTGGGCTTCTATGTCGCGCTCACGGGGTTTTCGCCCTCGGCGCTGCGAGCGGGCGTCATGTGCATGGTCGCGCTCGTCTCCGGCAATTTGGGCAGGCGCCGGCACGTGTGTTCCGCGCTTGCCCTGTGCGTGCTTGCCTTCCTGGCGCTCAACCCCGCGAACGCCTACAGCCTGAGCTTCGTCTTGTCGGTGCTTGCCGTGCTGGGGCTCGTGGTGCTGGGGCCTTTGGCCTCGTGCTGGGTCGCGCACGTGGCGCCCGCACGCTTCTCCAAGTCCGCCTCCGGCATCGGGGTGACGCTTGCCGCGACGCTTGCCACCCTGCCCGTGACCGTGCCGATGTTCGCGCAGTTTCCCCTCATAGTCCCGTTCGCCACCTTGGTCGCCGCCCCGTTCATCACGCTTTCCTTAGGTGCGGGGATAGTGGCGCTGCTCCTCGGCGTGGTCGTGCCGGCTCTGGGCTCGCTCGTGCTCTCGTTTGGCGTGGCCGTCTCGTCGGCAAGCGCGTTCCTCGTCCACGCGATGGCCGACATCCCGCTGGCCTGCGTCCCGCTCGACGCCGCCGCAGCCCCGCTTGCGCTCGTGTCGGCGGCGCTCGGCGTTGCGCTGTGGGCGGCATGGCCGCTGCCCGTCTCGGCAAAGGACAGCCCGCCGGCCGCCTGGCGCCCGCCCGCCGGGCGCAGGGATGCGCGTCTCGCACGTCGCCTCGGATCTCGCGCCCTCGTCTGTTCGTGCCTGTGCCTGCCCGTCGCGGCGCTCGTCGTCTACGGGATGGCGGGCGGCGCGGGCTTTGCCGCCTGGGTGGGCGTGCCGGACGCGGCAGGGCCGCAGGTGGTCATGCTCGACGTGGGGCAGGGGGACGCCCTGCTCGTGCGCGACGGCGATGCGGCCGTGCTCGTCGACACGG
>CAVAWX010000038.1:4667-8634 GCA_963592385.1 Acidaminococcaceae bacterium
CGGGCGAGGAGGCCGACGTGCTCGCCCGCGGCCTTGCGCGCCACGGCATCACCCACCTCGATGCCGTCTTCGTCTCGCACAAGGACAGCGACCATGTGGGGGCGCTTTCCGGCATCGTCGGCGTCGTCGGCATCGACCACGTCTACGTGCACGCCGACCTGCTGTCGCTGCCCGAGGAAGCGCAGGTGCTCGAGTCCGCGCGCCGCGCGACGGCCACGCGTGGTGCAGAAGGGGTGCGGCCCGGCAGCACCTGCCGGGTGGGGGCGTTCACCATCGAGGTGCTCGCCCCCGAAGACGGCGGCACGAGCGGCAACGACGACAGCTTGCAGATGCTCGTCAGCTACGACGCGGACGGCGACGGGCGTGCGGAGGCGCGGGGGTTCACCAGCGGCGACGCCGAGGAGGACGCGATCGCCGCCACCGTGGAGGCCGTGGGCGACGTGGACTTCGTGAAGGTGCCCCACCACGGCAGCCGCGGCGGCATGAGCGCCGAGGAGCTGGCCGTTCTCTCCCCGGAGATCGCCCTCATCGGCGTGGGCGCGGACAACAGCTACGGGCACCCCACGCGCCAGATGCTCGACCTGCTCGCGCAGGCTCGTGCTAAGGTGTACCGGACAGATGAGAACGGCGACGTCACGCTGCGCTTTGCGGGCGACAGCATAGAGGTGGCCGTTCAGAGGAGCGGAAGTTGAGGAGCGTCGGGCAAGTGGGCGATGTGCAGAATTTTCTCGCGGGGTATCTCGTCGTCGGCGCCGACGCGATGAAGCGGCGCTATGTGGTCTCGCGCCTGCGCGCGCGCCTGGAGAAGACCGGCGACCTTTCCTTGAACGAGGACGTCTTCACGGGCGCGGACGCGACCGGTGACGGCATAGTCGGCGCATGCGGCACCATGCCCTTCATGGGGGAGTACCGCTTCGTCTACGTGCGCGAGGCCGAACACCTGAAAAAGGAGGCCTCCGAGGCGCTCATCTCCTACTTCGACGATCCGTGCCCCTCGACGGTTGTCTTGCTGGAGGCGGCCTCGCTGAAGAAGAGCACGCGCCTCTACAAGGCCGTGGCGCGTCTGGGGGACAAGGCCGTCATCGATTGCGCGGCCCGCTCGAAGCGCGACCTCCCCGCCCAGGTGCGCGATTTTGCCGTGGCGCGCGGCGTGACCATCGTGCCCGCCGCCGCCTCCGAGCTGATATCGCGCGTGGGCGAGGACACCGTGCACCTCGACGCGGAGCTGCAGAAACTCGCCGCCGTGCTCGGGCGCGGCGCGGAGATATCCGAAAGCGACGTGCGGCGCTACGTGGCGCGCACGAGCGAGGTGAAGCCCTGGGAGCTGGCAGACGCGCTAGGCGCACGCGACGCGGCCCGCGCGGCGTCGCTGCTGGCCAAGATGCCCTCGGCTTCGCCGTTCGGGCTGCTCACCATATGCGTGAACCGCGTGCGCGACCTGCTCGTGGCAAAAGACCTCGCCGGCGCCCCGACGGCGCAGCTGGCATCCGCGCTGGGCAAGCCCGACTGGCAGGTGCGCAACTTGCCGGGCCAGGCCGCGCGCTTCACCCTGGCCGAGCTCACCGACATCCTCATCGCGGCCGCCGAGCTGGAGCGCCGGATGAAGACGGGCGGCGACGCGCAGGCCCTCTTCGAGCTGTGGCTGGGCCGGGCCTGCACCCCCGCGCCGGCATGAGGAGCAAAGCGCGATGGGCGATTTTCAATATGTGTGCACCCGTCTCGAGCTGGAGGCAAAACTCGAGGCCTGCCTGGAGAAGACCCTGGGGGAAGTGGACACGGCGCACGTCTTCGATGCGGCGCGGGAAAACCCGAAGATAACGGGCATCGCAGGCGATGTGGTCGAGCAGTCGGTCATCGGCTACCCTGCGAATCCCGGCCAAGAACCCGACCTGCTCGTTGACGGCGTGGAAGTCGAATTGAAGACGACGGGCCTGCGCAAGTCCAAGAAGCTCAAAGGCCTCGAGGCGAAAGAGCCCATGTCGATCACGGCCGTCTCGCTCGACAAGATAGCCGAAGAGGAGTTCGCGGACTCGAACTTTTGGCACAAGCTGGAGCACCTGCTGATCGTCTACTACCTCTACGCTTCGGACACGACGGTGAAGGCCATCGACTATGCGAACTTTCCCTTGAAGGGCTACCAGTTCCACGAGTTCGACGAGGCGGAGCGCGCGACGCTTGAATCGGATTGGACCTGCGTGCGGAATTTCATCCGCCGCATTCACGATGAATGCCCAGACGAGGCGTCCAGAAAAGAGCGCTATCCGAGCTTGTCGAGCGCCCTGCGCAAAGACCTCATGCTCATCGACACCGCCCCCAAGTATCCGCATCCGCCGCGTTTCCGCTTGAAGCGCTCGACGGTCACCACCATGGCGCGCAAGGCCTTCGGCGATAGGATGACCCAACTGCCGCAGGCCTACACGAGCTATGCGCAGATCGACGGGAAGCTGCGCGAAATCTCCTCTCGGATGAAGGGCAAACGCGTGCGCGATATCGCGGACGCGCTGGACATCGCCTGCGGGAAAAACGGGGCTTTTGCCAAGAACGTGGCGGAGTCGATAGTCGTCAGGGCCTTCGGGGGCAAGGGGCTCAAGATGAGCCGCATCGAGCTCTTCTCGAAAATCGGCTTGCACACGAAATCCTTCACGTGCACGAAAGGCGGCGGCCGAACCGAGGACATGAAGCTGTTCACCATAGACTTCGACGAGTTCTCCTCCCCGGACGCCGCCTTCGAGAATTCCCTGTTCTTCGAGTATTTCGCCAACAACCAGTTCCTGTTTCCCGTCTTCGAGGAGCCGGGCAAGGGCGCCCCGCTTGCCGACAACGTGTTCTTGGGTTTCAAGAGGATGGCCTTCGACGACGACTTCATCGAGACGCATGTCAGGTGGGTGTGGGAGAAGCTCAAAGACCTGATCGTGAACACGAAACTCGTCGATGTCGTCCGCCGCGACAAGGCGGGAAACCCCGTCCGCAACAAAACGGGCGTTGTAAGCAGCGCCCCGAATTTCCCGAAATCCTCGCAATGCCCGGTTTTCCTGCGCGGCACCGGCGCGGACTCGAGGGACAAGCCGCTGTGCGTCAACGGCGTGCGCATGTACCGCCAGCAACTGTGGGTGAAGGGCGCGTACATGGCGCAGCTCCTGCGCGACGAGCCGTTTGTTTGACCGCGTAGCGTCTTTCACCCGTTCGCGCCCGCTTCGCTGTGCCGGCGTTGCCAGGGCCTCCGCCGTGCCGACGGGCCTTTCACCCGCCTGTGCCTTTCACGCCGACGGGTCTTGCGCCCGCTTTGTTGCGCCCGCCTCGTCGTGCCCGCTGACGCGACGTTTGCAGATGGCGCGCAGGTGTTGATCGCGTCCGAGCTCTGTGGCACAATCGGGGGATAGCAGATGCCGAGTGTTGAGGAGCGTTTCGTGTCGGGAGAAATTCGGGTTGCCGAGCTGTTTGCCGGGGTCGGGGGGTTTCGCCTCGCGCTCGAAGGCTGTGCCGTGCCCGGGCGCCCCGAGTGGGACATGCCCGCTGCCGGGCCGTATCGCACGGTGTGGGCCAATCAGTGGGAGCCGCCGGGAAGGCCGGCGCGGCAGTTTGCCTGGCGCTGCTACGAGCAGCGTTTCGGCGAGGGCTCCTGCGTGAACGCCGACATCGCCGCCGTGCTCGACGAATACGAGGCCGGCACGCGCGAGATTCCCGACTTCGACATGCTCGTGGGCGGTTTTCCCTGCCAAGACTACTCGGTCGCGAAACCTCTGTCCCGCGCGCGGGGCATCGAGGGCAAGAAGGGCGTCTTGTGGTGGGAGATATACCGCATGCTGTGCCTGAAAAAGCCGCGCTTCTTGCTGCTGGAAAACGTGGACAGGCTGTTGAAGAGCCCGGTCGCGCAGCGAGGCCGCGACTTCGCCATCATGCTGTCGTGCCTTTCCGACGCGGGCTATTCGATCGAATGGCGGGTCGTGAACGCGGCAGACTACGGCAT
>CAVAWX010000038.1:8644-16548 GCA_963592385.1 Acidaminococcaceae bacterium
GCTACGGCATGCCCCAGAAGCGCCGTCGCGTCTACATTTTCGGCGTGCGCGGCGCGGGGAAGTGGGACCTGGAGCAGCGGCTGCTGTCCGACGGGGTGATGGCGCGCGCCTTTCCCGTGCGGCTAGCGGGGCAGATGCGGGAGCTCGAGATAGGAGACGACCCCTACGAGCTGTCCAAAAACTTCGGGGCGGGCGCGAAGAGCTCCCCGTTTCTCGCCGGCGGCGTCATGCAGGCCGGCCGCGTGCTCACGGCAAAGCTCGCCTCGGCCTACGACGGGCCTGCCATGCTGCTCAAAGACATCGTGGTGCCAGACGCCGAGGTGCCCGAACGGTTCTTCATCGACGAGCGCGAGCTTCCCAAGTGGGAGTACCAGCGGGCGGCGAAGAAGGAGCCGCGCACGACGAAGGCGGGTTTTTCCTACATGTACTCCGAGGGCGCCATGTCCTGGCCGGACCCGCTCGACGCGCCCGCGCGCACGATTCTGACCGGGGAGGGCGGCGCCGGGGCAAGCCGCACGAAACATGCGGTGCGCGGGGATTCCGGGCGCATACGGCGTCTCGTCCCGGAAGAGCTCGAGCGCATCCAGATGTTTCCCGCAGGTTGGACGGACACCGCGATGACGGATGGACAGCGGGCGTTTTGCATGGGCAACGCGCTCGTCGTCGGGATTCCGCATGCCATTGGGCGCGTACTTGCCGCAGACGTATAATCGCCGGTACGCGCGGCACGCGGGGCATGCCTGCGGCGAAAGGCCGGGGCAAGGGCTCGCGTCCGCGATGCGGCGATAATCGCCGTCGAGGGCGGGCGCGGAGCGTGCGCGCTCGGGCGCGAGTGCCCAGGCGCGCATGGCCCATGGCAGCTAGAGAAAAAGGAGCGTGAAGATGCCGGACAAGCGCAGAGACGTCATCAGCTGGGACGAGTTCTTCATGAAGGTCGCCGTCGCGGCCCAGATGCGCAGCAAGGACCCGAACACGCAGGTGGGCGCCTGCATCGCCGACATCCACAACCGCATACTCTCGGTGGGCTACAACGGCACACCCATCGGCTACGACGACAACGACTTCCCCTGGGCCACCACCGACGACCCTCTGACCGACAAGCACAGCTACGTGGTTCACGCCGAGGCCAATGCCGTGTTGAACTACCGCGGCTCGCTCAAGGATTTCAAGGGCGCGACCGTCTACGTCACGCTTTTTCCCTGCCACGAGTGCGCGAAGTTCCTCGTGCAGGTGGGCATCGGGCAGGTCGTCTACCTGGAGAACAAGTACGCGCACACCGACGACCACAAGATCTCGTGCAGGATATTCGACAAGTGCGGCATCACGTACCGCGCGTTTTCCGACGCGGACGCCTGAGGGGCGCGCCCAATCCCGCTAGACGCACGGCAGCTTCACGGTGAAGGTCGACCCGGCGCCCGGCGCGCTTTCCAGCTGTATCGAGCCGCCCGCATCCTCCACCGCGTGCCGCACGAGCGACAGCCCGAGCCCCGTGCCGCCCATCTCGCGGCTGTGCGCCGTGTCCACGCGGTAGAAGCGCTCGAAGATGCGCCCCTGGTCGGCGTACGGGATGCCGATTCCCGTGTCGGCCACGCTCAAGACCGCATGCCCGCCCTCGTCGGCCACGCGCACGCGCACGCTCCCGTTTTCCGTGTAGTTGATGGCGTTTTCCAGCAGGTTGTCCACCAGCAGCGTCGCGTCCGAGCCGGAAAGTTTCACGCGCACAGGGCTGCCCTCGCCCGTCTCGTCGGCCAGCTCCATCTCGAGGCCCTTCGCGTCGGCGCGGGTGAGGTGCGCGTCGAAGGACACGGCCACGACCCCGGCGAAATCGCAGGTCTCCACCTCGCGGCCCTTCGCCTGCCTGTTCTCGAGCCGCGCGAGGTCGAGCAGGTCGCGCACGAGGTGCTGCAGGCGCGAGGCCTCCTTTTCGAGGCGCTTGGAAAACATCGATATTGCCTGCGTGTCGCCGTCGTGCGCGGCAGACGCGATGCTTTCCGAGAGCAAGGCGATGCCGGCCACGGGCGTCTTCAGCTCGTGGCTCGCGTTGGCGACGAAGTCCGTGCGCATGCGCTCCAGGCGGGTGACCGGGCGCCGCGAGCGCGACAGCGACAGCCACGCCACGATGACGCCGACGATCACGGCGATGGCCAGCAGCACGAGCCCCGTGTTGCGAAACTCCGCCGTCACCGCCTTCACCCCGGCCACCGACCCCGCCAGGCGCAAGACGACGCTTTGCCCCTGCCAGGTTGCGGGCACGGCGACGTAGAGATACTCCGTGCCGTCGGTGGTCGAGCTGCGCCGTGCGTGCCCGGTCTGTCCGGACAGCGCCGCGGCCACCTCCTCGCGGTCGGCGTGGTTGCCCATGTCGGAGGCCTTCGCCTCGCTGTCGGCCAGCACCTGCCCGTCCTTCGCGATGATGCTCACGCGCAGTCCGCCGCCTGCCAGCTCGTCTGCCAGCTCCTGGGTGCTCTTGCTGCTTTCGCCCAAGGCGACCTTTCCCGCGTAGGCCGTCGAGTCCAGCTTGTCGTAGGCGCGCTGGACCTCCTGCTCATCGATGGGGGCGAACAGCGACCACCCCCACAGCAGGGCCACGATGGCCGCTACCGCGACGTAGCCGCCGACGATCCACGTGCGCCAGCTCTCGCCGTCTTTCGTGCTCGAGGACAGGGTCATGCCGCGCCGCCTTCCTCTTCGTGGCGCGCCTCGAAGCGATACCCCATGCCGTGCGCGGTCTGGATGTAGGTCCAGCCGTCGCGGTTGATCGCCTTGCGTATGCGGCGCACGTGCGTGTCGATGGTGCGCGAGGTGGAGAGAAACTCCTCGTTCCACACCTGCTCGGCGATCCACTGCCGCGTGCACAGCATGCCCGGCCGCTGCGCCAGCGCGACGAGCAGCGCGTACTCCTTGCTGCGCAGCTCGACGGGCTGCCCCGCCACGAGCACCCGCGCGGCTTCTTTGTCGATGAGGAGCTCGCCGGCCTCGATGCGCGCGCCGTCGCCCGCGCCCTGCCCGTGCGCATGCGAGCGCCGCAGGTGGGCGCGCACCCGCGCGAGCAGCTCGGTCGTGGAAAACGGCTTGGTGATGTAGTCGTCGGCGCCGGCGTCCAGCCCGCGCACCTTGTCCTCGTCGCCGTCGAGCGCGGTGAGCATGATGATGGGCACCTCGTCGCCCTCGTAGCGCAGCGTGCGCGCGACCTCGATGCCCGTCATCTCGGGCAGCATCACGTCGAGCAAGACGAGGTCGGGCCTGGTCTCGCGGGCGCTTTCAAGGCCGGCCGCGCCGTCTTCGGCGCAGGTGACGGCGTATCCTTCGCGCGTGAGGGCGAATTCCACGGTGATGCGTATGGTCTTGTCGTCTTCGACCAGAAGAATGTCGGCCATCTTCTCCGCGTCCTCCCTTCACCTTCGCCGCGTCGGGGTGCCGTACCCAGGTGCCGTGCCGCGCGCGCCCTGCGTCGCCGCTTTCACCTTTGTAGCTTCCCATCATGCACGATGCGCGCCGCGCCGTGCGAGCATTTCACAATAAGTTTGCTTTTGGCGCTCCGCGAAACGCGTTGGCGGCCTCTGGGGCGCCCGGCGCCTTCCCTGAAAACGCGCTTCAGGAAGCTTTGGGGGGCTTTCAGGGTCGTTTTCTATTATGAACGTCGTCACTTTCAGGCGCGACGGATGCGGAAAGCGAGGATGACGACGATGAAAAACGAACGCGAGATAGTCGATGTGAGGTCGTGGGCCGCAGGCGAGGCAGACGGCATGGATGGTGAAGCGGGTGCGCGGGACGCTTCCGCGGCGGCAGGGGCGAGCGGTGCGGCGCAGGGCGGCGCGTCCGGCAACGGGCATGCGGCCAAGACGGCGGGCGGCGCCACGCACCTGCCGATGTGGAAGCGGGTGGGCGCGGGCGTGCTCGCGGCCGTGCTCGTGGGCGGCTGCGTGCCCCTGACCGCGTTTGCCGCCCAGTACCAGGCAGGCCAGAGCACCACCGTCGCCTCGTCGAGCGCGGACTCCGGGCAATCGGCGCAGTCCGGCAACGGCCAGGACGGCTCCCAAAACGCCCAGAACGGCCAGCCCCCCGCGATGCCCGGCGGCTCCCAGGACGGCCAGGCCCAAAACGGTGAAAACGGGCAGCCCCCCGAAAAACCCGACGGCGACACGAGCGGCGGCCAAGACGGCCAGGCGCAAGGCCAAGACGGCCAGCCCCCTGCGATGCCCGACGGCAGCTCGCAGCAAGGCGGCGACGGCCAGGGCGGCCAGATGCCGGGCGGCGGCGGCGCGAACACCCAGAGCTTCGACTATTCGGGCAGCTACTCGGGCGTGCTGACCGCCGACGGCGAGGAGAAGAGCTCGACGGGCGAGACCATCGAGTCCACGACCGCCGACCAAAACGCCGCCCTCGCGCAAAACGGCGGCTCGCTTTCCATCAGCGGCGACACCATCACGAAAAGCGGCGACTCCACGTCCAGCCAGGACAACGTGAACTTCTACGGCACGAACGCCGGCATCCTGGCCGTGGGCGAGAAGTCGGCGGCCTACGTGGACGGCACGAGCCTGACCACCGACGCGGCCGGCGCCAACGGCATCTTCTCCACGGACAACGCGACCGTCTACGTCAACGACACGGACATCACCACGAAGAGCACGCAGGGCAACTCGCGCGGCCTCGACGCCACCTACGGCGGCACTATCGTGGGCAACAAGCTGAACATCTCGACGGCCGGCGACCACTCCGCCTCCATCGCCACCGACCGCGGCGGCGGGTCCATCTCGGTGGCGAACAGCATCCTTGCCACGGCCGGCTCGGGCAGCCCGCTTCTCTACTCCACCGGCGACATCGAGGTGGACGGCGTGTCGGGCACGGCGAGCGGCAGCCAGATAGCCGGCATGGAGGGCAAGAACAGCATCTACATCGAGGACTCGCAGCTGGCCAGCACCAACAACGCCATCTCCGGCAGCGACCCGGTGAAAAACGGCGTCATCATCTACCAGTCCACCTCCGGCGACGCCGACACCTCCACCGGCGACGCGGCCCGTTTCGAGGCCCTGCGCTCGACGCTTTCGACGACGATCGACTCCGGCAGCATGTTCTACTTCACCAACACGAGCGCCAACGTCGTCTTGTCCGAGTCCACGCTCGACTTCGACAGCTCGAAGGTGAACCTCATCCAGGCCGAGGGCAACGACGCGAACAGCTGGGGGTCTGCCGGCTCCAACGGCGCGACCGTGAACTTCACCCTGAAAAACCAGAGCGCGGCCGGCAACGCGACGGCTGACGACATCTCGAGCGCCACCATCTACTTGCTCGACGGCAGCGTCTGGAGCGGCGCGGCGTCCATCACGGAGAACTCCGCCGCGAACAAGAGCACGAGCGCGGCGCCCCTGACGGTCAACGTCGGCTCGGATTCCACGTGGACCGTCACCGGCGACAGCACCGTGACGAACCTGAACGTGAAAAGCGGCGGCAAGGTCGTGGACGCGTCCGGCAAGAGCGTGACCATCGTGGCCGGCGGCACGACCGTGGTGCAAGGCGACAGCAGCGTGACCGTGACGGTGACGGGCAGCTACGGGACCGACTTCGAGACGAGCGACGCCAACGAGATCCAGGGCGCGAGCATCGACCGCGCCGCCTTCGACACCCGCTACGGCACGAGCACCGAGTTCAGCGTCATCTCGCAGGCCAGCTCCGACAGCTCCAGCAGCACCGGCAGCTCGCAGGGCTCGTCGTCTGCGGGCACGGAGGGTGAAAGCTCCAACGGCGGCCAGCAGAACTTCTTCGATTGGGTCCGCGAGTTTGTCGGGCGCCTCTTTGGCGGCGGACAGGATTCCTCGCAGCAGCAGGGCTCGCAGCAGGGCGCGCAGGGCTCGCAGGGCGGCTCTCAGGACGGGCAGGCGCAAGGCCAGGGCGGCCAGCCTCCCGCGATGCCCGATGGCAGCTCGCAGCAAGGCGGCGACGGCCAGGGCGGGCAGCAGCCGCCGCAAGGTCAGGACGGCCAGCAGGGCCAGAGCTCCTCGCAGCAGCAAAGCTCCGGCCAGGCCACGCAGGCGCAAGGCCAGCAAGCGTAGGAAACGGCGCGGGCGCTACCCCGCAGCGGCCGCGTGGTCGCTGCGGATGCGCTCGTAGGCGTCAAGCCATTTCGCCGCGTGCGTGGGCGTCCCCTTGGCATCGCTCGGCATCTCCTCGTCGGAGTAGCGCCGGGCGATGTCGACGCTGTAGGCGCGCACCCCGTTGTTCTCGCACCACTGGAACCAGCCGTCCGCGCCGAAGTTGTAGCCCTGGATGACGAGCTGCACCTTCTCGGGCTGCTCGGGGGTGATGCCCTCGAGGTAGGCGTCCCACAGCTCGAGGTTTTGCTTGAACTCGAGCACGCCGGCGTAGATCGAGGCCTGCGGCGTCTCGGCGGCCAGCCCGCGCTCGGGCCACCCGTTGATGACGATCCAGCCCCATGCACCCTCCGCGGCCTGCATGATGTCGTTTTTCACGCCGAGGACGCTTTCCACCTCGAGGTCGCCGGAGGATTCGACCACCATGGCGGCCAGCACCGCATCCGCCCATTGCTCGCCCAGCTCGCAGTCGGTGCAGGCCTGCGTCACCTCGGGCCGCCACTTCTCGCAGTCGGCGTATTTCGCGTCGAAGACCTGCCAGGTGCCGATGCGCAGCACGCAGGCGACCACGACGACGGCGGCCACGGCGATGGCGACGATGCGCCTTGTCCGTTTTCTGCGCTGCAGCGCGAGCGCCGTGCCCGTCGCCTTTGTGCGGCCCGCGCCCGCCGTGCTCCGCTTCGCCGCACTCGTCGCTTTCGTGCGCCCCGACCTTGTGCCCGCCGTGCGCTTGCGCGACCCGCCACCCGCGCTTGCCGTGCGCTTCTTTTTCGCGTTCGCCGCACGCCGCTTTTCTGCGCCCGCCGCCCGCGTGTTCCTGTTCGTGTTCTGCTCCCTTGCCATATGGCGCCCCATGATACCCGCAACCGCTGCGCCGCCCTTCTGCACGTGTGCGTTTCGTCAATTTCTAACCATCTAGTGGGTAGTAAATGGTTAGAATGGGTAGCAAATGGTTAGAAATTAGATTCAGCGCGCTCATCAGCATCTACGACAATCGGAGCGGTCGGGCTGCGCTCAGGCCGCGGTGGAGAATTTCACGATGCACAGCGCCACGAAGCCCACGAGCACGACCCACATGACGATCCAGGCCAGATGCTGCGGCATCTTGCTGACCACCCAGCGCAGAAACGGCCAGAACAGCCAGGTGTAGACGGTCATGGGGATGGCCAGCAGCACGTCGTTTACCAGCCAGGCCTGCCCCAAGACGTTGCCCGGCAGGTAGGAGTTGTCCCACAGCGGGTAGACGCCGGCCTCGTCCGGCTGGTTCAAGATCAGCCCCATGCCCAGCTCCATCGCCAGGCAGATGAGCACGGCCAGCACGTAGAACGCGAGAAGCGCCTGCCACGCGTGGTCGAAGCGCGCCAGCAGCCAGGTTCGCAGCGGCGAGAGGGCGATCGAGCACAGCGCCGCGCCGACGCCGTAGACGAGGAAGGGGTAGAAGGGGTCGGCGAAAACGAGCGAGTCCTCCTCGACGATGCCGAAGCATGCGTCCATGAACAGGCAGTAGGGAATCTCCATCCAATGCCCCACGAGGGAGAAGACGCAGAAGGTGAAGACGACGTCGCGCCAGAAGCCCTGGGTGCGCCAAGGGTGCGACCCCGGGCGTGTCGGATCTTGGAGGAAACTCATTGCGCGCCCGTGCTGGAACCCGCGCCGCTATTGCCCGTGCTGCCGGCGCTCGCGTCGCCCGCACTCGCGTCGCCCGCACTCGCGCTGCCGCCCTCGCTGGCTGCGGGGTCCGCGCCGCTGCTCGTGGCCGCGCCCGATTCGGCGCCCGACTCGGGCGCGCTGGAAGCCGTGCTGCTGTCGCTGGTC
>CAVAWX010000039.1:0-16404 GCA_963592385.1 Acidaminococcaceae bacterium
AGAAGATGTCCGTATAGGACTTCGCAGGCGCCCACAGCTCGACGTCCCCGCGGATTCCCGCAGCGGCGATCGAGTTCACATCCTCGCTGAACCGCTCTCTCTGGAGATAGAAGTCGGCCAGAACGTTGGTATCAAGCAAGAGCTTCATACTCTGCTGCCCTCCCCTGCTCGAGTTCGGCGGTGAAGTCAAAATCCGCGGGAAGGGGGTTTTCTAAATTGCATGTCGAGCGTTTGAGCAAGTCGGCAACCTTGTCGCGCGACGCATCTTCCGGCGCCGCGCCCTTTCCCTCGTCGAGGTGCAGCTCGCCGTCAAGAAAGCTGAGGTAGACGTCGTTTATGAATTTGGACGGGGTCGAGCCCGCGCGCCTGAGCTTCTGGTGCACCTGGTTTCTGACCTCGACAGGCACCCTCGCCGAAACTGTTGCAAGCATTTCATGCCTCCTAGCTCGGTAATACCATATTACCATTTTAGCATAGAAGCATTTTCGCCTACGTAACGTGAATCACAAACCCACAAGCCGCGTGTCGGTGTCCGTCCGGGCAAAAGACCGCGCCGGCGGCTGCGGCGCGCCCCGCTATCCTGCGCGATCGGGGCAAGGGCGCGCTCAGTCTGCCGCTTTCTGCCCCTTGTTCAACAGCACGATGCCGCCGATCACGAGCACGATGCCGATGGCGGTCGCGGCATTGAACGCATCGCCCCACACGACGATGCCGATGAGCGTGGTCAGCGCCGTGCCCACGCCGCCCCAGATGCCGTAGGTCAGGCCCAGCGGCAGCACCTTCAGCGCGAAGACGAGGCCGACCAGCGAGCACACGAAGCCCAGGACGCACAGCACGCTGAACAGCGGCACGGTGAAGCCGTCCGACATCTTCATCATCGTCGTTCCGAACACTTCCGTGACGATGGAGAACGCGAGGATCACGTAGGGGTATTTCAGCATTTTCTCTTGCCAGGCCATGGTTTACGCTCCCATCTCCATCAAGACGACGCCGGCGATGATCACCACGATGCCGGCGACTTTCGCGAGGGTGAAGCCCTCTTTCCAGAAAATCGCGCCGACGACGGCCGTGAGCGCGATCCCCAGGCCCGTCCACATCGCGTAGGAAAAGCCCAGCGGCAAGACGGTGATCGACACAGACATCAGGTAAAACGCCAACCCGTAGCCGACCACGATTCCGATGATGGGCAGCTTGCGTTTGAAGCCGTTCGACAGCTTCATCATCGAGTCGCCGAACACCTCGCTCACGACGGCGACCCCCAAAATAGCCAGGGCTGCTGCGGTGCTCATGCGCCCCCCTTTCTCCTGCGTGAATTTCCAGCAGACGGCAATCTACCCGTGTCCTCGAGGCAAGGATGCGTGAAACGGCGCATTCCAAGGACTCTCCACG
Source organism: Acidaminococcaceae bacterium (assembly GCA_963592385.1). Classification (GTDB taxonomy): domain Bacteria; phylum Actinomycetota; class Coriobacteriia; order Coriobacteriales; family QAMH01; genus CAVAWX01. The sequence continues at coordinate 1,390 of CAVAWX010000039.1, forward strand.
AAATACCCCTCTGCGCCGCACCCCTACGCCGCACCCCTACGACGTGGCGGAGATGCGGGCGCGCAGGGCGCGTTCGACGCCTTGGGGCACGAGGCCGGAAACGTCGCCGCCCAGGCCCGCCACCTCCTTCACGATGGAGCTGGACACGTACATGTGCTCGGGGCTGGACATGACGAACAGCGTCTCGATCTCCGGCTGGAGCCGGTAGTTGACGGCGGCCATTTGAAACTCCGCCTCGAAGTCCATCGTGGCGCGCAGCCCCTTCACCACGGCGCTTGCCCTCTGCTCGCGCGCGAAGTCCATGAGCAGGCACGAGAAAGGCGCGACGGCGACGCCCGGCAGCTGCGCCAGGCTCTCGCGGGCAAGCTCGACGCGCTCTTCGAGGGTGAACAGGGTGCCCCTGCCCCGCTTGTCGGCAGAGGCGGCCACGGCGACCACCACCTCGTCGAAGAGCTTTGCGGTGCGCTCGACCACGTCGATGTGGCCGGCCGTGATGGGGTCGAAGGTGCCGGGGACGATCGCCTTGCGCATGGGTGCATCTCTCCTCTTCGTGAAACGGGGCTACTTCTTCTTCGGGACGTAGCTGATGGAAAACGGGGTGTTGCGCGGGGCGCCCAGCTTGAAGCCGCCCTCGCTGTTCTCGGCGGTGATGGGCGGCGCAGGCGGAGTGCGGCCCTCGCGGTGCGCCTCGGCGCGGATACGCTCGGCTTCCGTCTGCTCGCGGTAGGCGCCCTCCTCGAAGCGCACGAAGCGCTTGCGCAGCATGACGACGAAGGGGTCGTCGTCGCGCTCCAGGGATTGCTCCTCGCGGCTCTGCTCGGGTTCGGGCTGCTCGTGTGCCATGGTGCCCGCCTCCTCGTCGCGCCCGTCCGTCTCGGTGCTCGCCGCCTTCTTGCCGCGGCCGTCGCGGCTTTCCTCAGCCGTCGTGCCCTGCTCGCCCATGCCCTCTGCTCCGTTCTCGTCGTCTGCGGCCGCGCCTGCGCCTTCGTGCTGCGGCGCGTCTTCAGCTGCGCGTGCGTCCTCGTTCGCGTGTGCATCCTCGTCTACGCCCCCGTCGCCGCCGCGCTGGCTCTCGCTGTCGTGCCCGGCATTTTGGCCGCCGCGATCTTCGTGTTCGCCATCGCCGTCATCGTGGTCGCCGCTTTCCTCGCCACCGTGCCCGTCGCCTTGCATATCGCCGTCGTGGTGGGTAAAGGATACGCCCGCCCCGCCCATGCCGTCGCCTTCGTCGGAGAAAGCCTGCGACGACTCGGTGGAAGAGCTGTTCGGTGAACGAGGGTCGGATGCTGGAACGCCGCACGCCCCCTGCCCGCCGCAGGCGCCTGCATCCGCACGCTCGTCCCCGTCGTCAGGCGCGGTGCCGCCTCGTGCGTCGTCGCCGCTTTCCCCCTCACCCGGCCTCTCGACGTCCCCGCGCGAAACGGCGGTATGCGCCCCCTTGGACGCATCCGCCCCCTCATCTGCGCCCGCCCCCTCGGGCGCACGCCTCTCACCTTCGCCTTCACCATGCACGCCGCGCCCCGCGCCCCCATCCGCGCGCACGCCGGAGAAAAGCTTGCCCTGCCTGGGGTTTGCAGCCACGTTCATCGCGGTCGTGCGGCGCACGTGCAGCGCCAGCGCCTCGGCATCTCCCGCCACCCCCAGCACGCGCTCGAGCACGCGCACCGGATCGGCCGCCAGCTGTACCTCGACGATGTCTTCGGACAGGTAGACCCCGCCGCGTTTCTTCGCGAAGGCCTCCATCGCCTTCATGCGCCGCGGGTCGTAGGACAGCGGATAGCCCTCGCCCGGCCCGTAGTCCATGGGCGTGCCCGCGAAACGGTGCGCCCAAAAGCAACCGAGGTGGAAGAGCACGGACTTGGCCGCGAGGGGAAACTCCATGCGCGAGGCGACGAAGGGCTCGCCGTAGGATTTCAGCGCCACGAGCAGCAGCAGGGTCGCGTCGTCGGCCATCGAGTTGCCGGAAAACTTCGCCAGCGCGAAATCGAGCTCGACCTCGTAGCCCACGTGCTCGAGCGCACGCGCCGCCGCCATGACCGCGCACGCCGCCTCGACGCGCTTGTCCAAAGGCGTGGAGGCCGCGCACATGGTGTCGTAGACGATGCGCACGCTGCGTTTTTTCCGCATGTGCTGGCGCGGGCGGGTGAAGGTCTCGGGATGCCCCGCTGCGACGCGCTCGACGACGACGTTCGCACCGTAGACGTCGGTGTCGGGACGCTCGTCGACGCGCCACTCGTAGCGCTCGGCCATGAGGCGCTCCATGCGCGTCTGGCTTTCGGCGAAGGCATCGGCAAAGCCCTCGTAGCCGAAGAGCAGCGCCTCTTTGGTCTGCGCCGGGGAAAACCACACGCCCGGCGCCACCTCGGCGCGCCGGTCCGCGCTGCGCTCTCCCACCGGCTCGTAGAAGGCGTTCAGGGCGCGGCGCTCGTTCACCCGATAGACCTCGGAAAACGACGCGTAGGCCTCGCCCACGATGGAAAGCTCCCTGTCGTTGAGCTGCTCCATGCCCGCATCCGCACCGCGCCGCGCTTTGCCGCCGCCCGCGCGCCTACAGCAGCCCCGGCACGCGGCGCAGGGCCGTCGTCCACGGATTGGCGTCGGAGAAGACGCCCGTGCCGAGCAACGCCGTCACGTCGTCTGCGCCGAGGTCCTTGGTCAAGACGAGCATGAGCACCTGCTCGGGCACCATGACGGGCGCGTAGACGCGGATCATCTTGATGTTGCGATACGTGGCCACCGGGGGCACCCCGCGCATCGCGCAGGCCTCGCGGTACGCGCCGATGAAGGCGACCAGGTCCTTATCGCCGCCCGCGCACACGAGGTCGATGGCCGGGTCGTAGCCCACGGGGATCGTGGCGAAGCGGTTGAGCGAGGCGGCGTCGAGCTGCATGCGCCCCGTGTAGACGGCGTCGCGCCCCGTGCCCAGGGTGTTGCCCGCCGCGATCACGCGGAAATCGGGGTGCGCGCGCACCACGGCGTCGGGAAAGGCGAAGTAGCCGTTGGCGATGGCGCCGTTTAGGGCAACGGCCACGGCCGGGTCGCTTGCGTCGAACTCGTCGAGGAAGAAGACGCCGCCACGCTCGAACGCGCGGCGAAACTCCGTCTCGTGGTAGACGCCGCGCGCGTCCACGAAGCCCGCGAGCTTGTACTCGTCGGTGACGCAGCCCATGAAGTGGAAGTCGAGCGAAAGCGCGAGGCACACCTGCTCGACCAGCACGTTCTTGCCCGAGCCGGCAGGGCCGAACAGGTATGCCGGCACCTTGTGCGCGACGGCGTGGGCAAGCGGCTCGAAAGCCTCGTGCACGACCTGCTTCAGCTCCGGCGCGAGCGCGTCAGCCTCGCCCAAGCCCCACTCGTAGCCTTTCGAGATGTCCCACATGCGCCCTCGCCCGACCTCTCTTGCCCTTCAGCGCGCCGATTCGCGTTGCGCCAAGCACAGCGCCCGCCCGCGCGGCGCGCGCCCTCAGCCCTCGCGTTTTTCCTGCGTGCCCGCGCCGAAGAAATCGAAGCGCGGCGGCAGCTCCTTCAAGGCAAACCCGCCGGAAGCCACCTCGGCGTCTTCAGCCCAGAAATCGAGCGGCTCGAAGATATGGTCCCACTCGAAAAAGCCCGCATGCCCCTCGCGCGACCCGTGGTCGGCGATGGCCAGATACTCGAAGACCAGCTCGCAGCCGCGCGGCACGATGGGATGCATGAGCACGACGCCTATGCGCATCAGGTAGAAGAGGTCGCGCAGCACCGGCTCGATGGCCGCGGGCACGTCCTCTGCCGCGTTCGCCGCGCGGCTCTCCTGCGTCCACCACTTGTTCACGTCGCGCAAAAACGCGTCCATGAGCGACCAGACCTCGTGCAGGCGCGTCTCGTACATGAGATGTTCGTAGCGCTCGACCGTCTCCTGCGCCCACACGCGCGCCCGCTCGGACGGCCCGCCCAGCGGCGCCGTGCCGCCGTGCTGCTTTTGGGCCGTGTAGAAGCACGAGCGCACGATGCGGTTGAAGATGTTGGACAGCAGCGCGCTTTCCTTCAGCACCGGGTCCGGATACTTGTCCTCGTCGGCGTGCTTCGGGTCGAAGGGCTTGGGCGAGAAGCTCGTCGGCCGCTCGTCGAGGGCCAGGCTCGTCCAATGCGCGCGCAGCTGCTCTGCCGTGTAGTAGTCGAGCAGCTCGTCGGCCGACGGCGGCGGGGTCTCGCTCGACGACGAGGCCTTCTTGCCCAAGAACAGCGCGTGATAGTCGGGCACGAGCGTCGTCTGGCGCAGCTCGCCGCCGCTGCCCTGCGGCTGCGGGTCTTCACCCTGCGTGGCCGCCCACAGCGCCGTCTGCGCGACGCCGTAGAAGTAGATGTTGTCCTGCCCGATGAACTGGTAGACCCGCGCGTCGTCGCTGCACCACCACGCGCGCCAGGCGTCCAAGGCCACGTCCGCGTCGCGTCGGCGCAGGGCCGCCTCGGAAAAGCTGATGGGCGCCCACAGCGACTCCGGCCAGCACCACACCGTCAGGCCGGCGCTCTCCCCGTCCAGGTCAGGCGCCTTCACCCCCCACTCGATGTTGCCCGTCAGGCGAAACGGCACGAGCGCCTTGCCCGTGCGGAAACGCACGCCGCGTGCCGCCAGGTGCTCGGTGGCCGCGTCGCGCGCATCGATGTCGGAAAACTCGAGGGTGAAGGACTGCTTGCCGCCCTGCGGGGCGTGCCACTCGTGCGCGGGCAGCTCGTCTTTGACCGCCTCGTAGTCGTCGGCGTACTTCTCCTGGATGTAGATGACGGGCGGCACGAGAAACTCGCGCACGGTCTCGGCGGTGATGGGGCGCGCGGCCGGATCGGCATCGAGCGCGCGCATGTGCTCGGCTATGAGCTCGGAGAAAGCCGGCAGCTTGAAGTACCAGTTCTCGACCGGGCGCAGCTCGGGCACGCTGCCCGTGAGGGTGCTCTTCGGCTTGATGAGGTCGGTGGGCGGGTACTGGTGGCCCATGTCGCATTCGTCGGCGTAGCCGTGCTCGCCCTTGCAGCCCTGCACGGGGCAATACCCCACGACCTGGCGGCCGTTTAGGAAGGTCTGCGCCTGCGTGTCGAAGAACTGCGGCGTCGAGCGCTTCTCCAGCCAGCCGGCCTCGAAGAGCCGGGTGATGAAGGCGTCGGTGGTCTTTTGCTGCTCGGCGCCCGCGTCGCCGATGCCCGAGCCCTCGAAGATGTCGAGCGATATGTCGAAGGCGGCAAGGGTCGCGGCTTGGCGCTCGTGGTTTGCGCGCACGTAGTCGTGCAGGCTGCCCTCGAAGCTGCCGGCCTCGACGGCCTTGCGGTGCCCCTCGTTGATGGGCGAGCCGAAGCAGTCCGTGCCCGAGACGAACAAGACGTTGTCGCGGCCTATGCGGTCGCGCAAGAAGCGCGCGTAGACGTCGGCTGGAACGAACACACCTGCCAGATGGCCGAAATGCAGGCCCTTGTTGCCGTAGGGCATGCCCGCCGTGACGACCGCCCGTTTGCCGAAAAGCTCTTTCACCGGAATTGCGCACCTCGCCTATATCGCGTCGAACAATTGTGTCGTGCGCGAGATTATAGCGCGGGCGGGCGCCGACCGAAGCCCTCTTCGGGCATGCGGAAGCGCACGGTGTGCCGTTCGCCAGGATGTGCGCCGTGCCGTTCACGCGCCTTAGCTCGCAGCTAATGCCCGCGCCCCGCTTTACCCCTACCCTGCTCCTTGGACGTCTTTTTAGGACACAGGAGGAGAACATGGAGAAGACGGGGTCAAAATTCAAGAACATAAAGACGTGGCAAAAAGTCGTCGCAATCGTCGTCGCGTTTCTGGTTCTGTGCGGCATCATCGGAGCCATAGGCAGCGGGCGACAATTCACCGCCCCCGATGTGGTGGGAATGAACCTCGACGAGGCGGAGAAAGCCCTCGTCGGTGCAGGCTTCAGTCAACAGAGCATCACGTCGGAGCGAGAAGACGGCAAGGGCATCGTGGTGAAAGACGACAAAATCGTCTCGAGCCAGGATCCGGCCGCCGGCACAGAATGCACCGGGTCGACGGAAATCAAGCTCATGGTGCAGACGACGGAAGAACACGCAGAAGCCGAGGCGAAATCCATAGTCGATCCCCTGACGGAAAAAGACTGCAAAGAAGCAATCGGGCAGCTCGAAAGCGCGGGCTGGACAGTGAAGACGGCCCTCAAGGAGACAGGACACGAGTTCAGCGCTGAAGAAAGAGAGGGGCTTGACCTCCTGACGACTGGATACACGATCGGCAACTCCGAGAAAAAAGAGATCACGTTGTACGTGAACACCCAGCTCAACATCGACGCCAATAAGCAGAAAGATGAAATCCTCCGCGTTCTTGCGGAAAAGCTCGACCGCGAGACGGCCTTGGACGCGGTAAGTGCATACGGCAAGGAGACGTACCCGTACGGCTTCAAGCTGAAGAGAAGCGACACGACCACGAGCGCTCAAGACGAGAACACATGGTTCGTGAAAGGACTGTGCAATATAACCAACGCGTTCAAAGCCAAGGAGAAGAACGTGACATTCGAATGCAAGGTCACGGGAACAAACGAGAATCCCGTCGTCAGCGATTTCATGGTCTATTAGGCGAGCGGAAAAGAAAAGCCGCCGAGGCGGGTCTGCTACCATGCGCACAAGACGACACAAGGTCCTCGAGAAGGGGCGGCGCGTGCGCGAGCAGACCTACCTGACAGACGAACTGCTCGAGGGCATTCTGCGTGCCCGCACTTCCGACGCCGTCGCCGAGATGGCGTACACGGACGCGCCCGACCTGCCCGGATTTCTAAACGAGATGCTCGAGCGCAAGGGGCTGCGCCGCATCGACGTGGTGCACGCGGCCAACTTAAACGAGACCTTCGGCTACCAGATATTCACCGGCGCGCGCAGGCCCTCGCGCGACAAGGTGCTCGCGCTCGCGTTTGCGCTGGGGCTGGACCTGCACGAGACGCAGCGGCTCTTGAGCCTGGCCGACGCGGGCAGCCTCTACAGCAAGAACAGGCGCGACGCCATCATCATCTTCTGCATCGCACACGGATATACGCTCGAACGCGCCGACGAGGAGCTGTACCGCTTCGGCGAGAAGACGGTGAGCGACGATGCGTGAGGACGGCGACACGGGGGCGACGGTGCCGACCGGTGAACGGGGCGGCGCGGCAGCAGGCGCGGCGCATGGTGAAAGGGGCGGCGCGACAGCAGGCGCGGCAGACGAGCTGGCCCGCGAGATGGCCGCCTTCGACGCGACGCGCGCCTGGAGCACCGAGGAGCTGCTGAAAGAGTCGCCCATGGAGCGCACGGAGCTGGTGGCAGACGCGGCCGGGCAGCGCTACATCCGCAAGTACATCGACCTCGCGGGCACGCGCGACGAGGGTGAAAGCCCCGGCGGCGCAGACGCGGCGGGCAATGCGGCGGCTGAAAGCTGGGGCGGCTCAGGCGCGGCGGGTGAAGGCCGGGATGGCGCCCGCGAGCGGCACCCCTACGAGATGCTTTCCGAGATAGGCTGCCCCTTCCTGCCGCACGTGCGTTTTGCCGAGGTCGTGGCAGACAAGCTCGTCGTCGTGACGGACTACGTGCCGGGCTGCGACCTGCGCGCGCTCGTCGAGGGCAGCGGGCCTGTGGCGCCGGCCCGCGCCCGCCGTATGCTCCGCTGCATGTGCATGGCCCTGAGCGCCCTGCACGAGGCCGCGCGCCGGCCGATCGTGCACCGCGACGTCAACCCCGGCAACATCATCGTGCACGGAGAGGTCGCCGTGCTCGTGGACCTGGGGGTCGCGCGCGTCTACCGCGACGACGCCGCCCACGACACGCGCCTTCTGGGCACGGCGGGCTACACCGCGCCCGAGCAGTACGGGTTTCGCCAGACCGACGCGCGCGCCGACATCTACTCGCTGGGCATGGTCGTGCGCTTCATGCTGACGGGACGCGAACCGGGCGAGCGGATTTCGGCTGGCGAGCTGCCCGCGCCCCTTGCCGCCGTCGTGGAGACGGCCACGAGGCTCGACCCGGCGCGGCGCTACGCGAGCGTGCGCGCGATGCACGCCGATTTGGAAGCCGCCTTCGACGAGGTGGCACCGGCTTCACCCGAGGCGGCGGCGCCAGCTTCACCCGAGGCGGCGGCACCGACTTCACCCGAAGCACCGCCGGCTTCACCCGACACATCTGCGCCCGCCACAACCGCGCGGGGCACGGGGCGCACTAAGCCCACGCGCGTCCTCTGGCGCATGTGCCAGGCGCTGCTCATCGCCCTCACCGCCATCATGGACGCCGCCCTCGTGGCCGTGAGCGTGCGCTACACGCGGCCCGAGGTGATCGCCTTCGCCGCGCTGATGGGCGTCTTCCTCATCACCATCCCCATGATGTGCCTGGCAAACCCGGGCGACTGGCTCGGCCGCCTGCGCCTTTTCTCCAGGTCGCGGCATCCGCGCATCTGGCGCGCCTTTGCCGTCGCGCTGGCCAGCATCGTCGTCTTCATCATCGGCGGTATACTCGTCCAGACGACGGGCGCCGACCTGGGCGAGCCGTTCTAGCAGACGAAAAGGAGCGGCACACATGAAATGCGTATCGTGGAACGTGAACGGCCTGCGGGCCGCGGCGAAGAAGGGCTTCGAGGAGACGTTTCGCGCCTTCGACGCCGACATCTTCGCCGTGCAGGAGACCAAGCTGCAGGCCGGCCAGGAGCCGTTTTCTCCCGAGGGCTACCACGAGTACTGGGCATACGCCGAGAAGAAGGGCTACTCGGGCACGGCCGTGTTCAGCCGCATCGAGCCGAAGGGCGTCGAGGTGGGGATCGGGGACGCGCGCTTCGACGCGGAAGGACGCACGCTCACCCTCGAGTTCGACGACTTCTTCTTCGTCTGCGTCTACACGCCCAACGCCCAGCACGGCCTGGCGCGCATCGATTTCCGCTGCGCGTTCGAGGACGCCTTCCGCACGTACCTGAGCGGGCTGGCCGCGAAGAAGGGCGTGGTCGTGTGCGGCGACATGAACGTGGCCCACGAGCCCATCGACCTGGCACGACCCAAGGAAAACGTGGGCAACGCGGGCTTTTCGGACGAGGAGCGCGGCAAGTTCGACGAGCTGCTCGACGCCGGCTTCATCGACACCTTCCGCGAGCTGCACCCGGACGAGGCGGGGCGCTACTCGTGGTGGAGCTATCGGATGAAGGCGCGCGAGCGCAACGTGGGGTGGCGCATCGACTATTTCCTGGCCAGCGAGGAGCTGCGCGGCAAGCTGCAGGCCGCCGAGATCCACGACGACGTGATGGGCAGCGACCACTGCCCGGTGAGCCTCACGCTCGACGTTTGAGCTGCCCCACCCCGCGCTGGGGCAGGCGCGCGTGCAGCGCCCACACGAGCAGGACCGCGCCCGCGATCACCATGGGCAGGCTGAGCAGCTGGCCCATGGTCCCCCAGCTGCCGAAGAAGTAGCCGATCTGCACGTCGGGCAGGCGCACGAACTCGACGAGTATGCGAAACAGCCCGTAGAGCACGAGGAAGCTGCCGAGGAAAAACCCGCGCGGGCGCGGCGGGTCGCACTTGCGGCTGAGGGCGTAGAGCACGATGAAGATGACGATGCCCTCGAGCGCCGCCTCGTAGAGCTGGCTGGGATGCTGCAGGGTGCCCGAGCCGGTGAAGTCCACGCCCCAGGCCAGGGTCGTGGCCGCGCCGTAAAGCTCGCCGTTCACGAAGTTCGCGAGGCGCCCGAAAAACAGGCCCACCGGCGCGGCGCAGGCCACGAGGTCGGCGAGCGTCAGATACGGGATGCGGTAGACGCGCGAGAAGATGAAGCCGGCCACGAGCGCCCCGATCATGCCGCCGTGAAACGACATGCCGCCCTTGTTCACCGCGAAGATCTCGAGCGGCTCGGCCAGGTAGTGGCCGTCGCCGTAGAAGAGGCAGTAGCCCAAGCGCGCGCACACCACGATGCCGATGGCCAGGTAGCACACGAAAACGAGCACGTCGTAGGGGGCAAAGGGGATTTTCCAGCGCCGCGCCCGGCGGCACACCACGACGCCCGCGAGCGCGAATCCCGCGATGTAGGCAAGGCCGTACCAGCGCACGGACAGAGGGCCGAGCGAGAAGGCCACGGGGTCGAGCATATGCCAGAAGTCGTTGAGCATGGGGCGCATGGTACCATGTGCGCATGAAGACGAAACAAGACCACACGGCGGCAGAAGCAGAGGCGGCGGCGGGCGCAGGTGCGGCGGGCGCGGGCCGCAACACCACAGCGCCTGCGGCAACCCAGCACTACACGACGCTCGTGGTGGGCGCCGGCCCTGCGGGCGCCATGTGCGCCGCCGAGGCCGCAGCGCGCGGGCCGGTGCTGCTCGTGGACGCCTTCACCCTGCCGCGCGACAAGAGCTGCGGCGGCATGCTCAACGAGTACGCGCAGGCCTTCCTGCACGAGCGCTTCGGCGAGATCGACGCGCGCCTGCTCTCCGAGCCGCAGCGCATCAACTTCCGCTTCTTCGACTGGGACCGCGACCTGCGCAAGGCCACGACCCTTTCCTTCGTGAACGTCGAGCGCTGCCTCTTCGACGACTGGCTGCTGCACACGCTGCCCGACGCGGTGGAGGTGCGCGGGGCCACGCGCCTGGTCGCACTGACCCAGACAGACGAGGGCGTGGAGGCGCTGCTACGCCCGGCCGACGACGCGAGCGCCGCGCCTGTACGCGTGACCTGCGACTACCTCGTGGGCTGCGACGGCCCGCGCTCGACCGTGCGCCGCTGCCTGCCCGTGCCCCAGGTCGCGCTCTACCGCACCCTGCAAGACTACCTGCCGCTCGAAAAGCCGCTCGAGCCCTTCTTCGACTGCGTGTACGCGCGGGGCCTGGGCGACGCCTACGGCTACGGCTACGTCGTCCCCAAGGGCAAGCTCGCCATCGTGGGCAGCGTCTTTTACCCGGGGTCGCGGCACGTGCGCGAGGTCCACGAGCGGGCGCTGGACATGTACCGCTCGTTTTACCCCTACGCCGCGCACAGCGAGAAGCGCGAGGCATGGACGGCGGCGCAGGTGAAAAACGCGGCCGACATCGTCACGGGGCAGCGGCGCGTGCTGCTGGCCGGCGAGGCGGGCGGCCTGTTCTCGCCCAGCTCCGGCGAGGGCATCAGCTTCGCGTTGAACTCGGGCGCGCGTGCGGGCAAGGCGATCGCGCATGCGCGGGAAGGCGCCACGGTGCTGGGAAAACGCGCGCATGCCTCCTGGGACGAATCCGAGGCGCTGCGCCTCTACCGCGCGTCCATGCAGCCGATCGTGGCCAACATCATGCGACGGCTGCGCTACTTTCCCGTGCTCGATTCCGATTTGGGCAAGGACCTCGCGCGCTTTGCGCCGGACGCCCTCGTGGACTTCGTCGCGCACCGCATCTAGCGGACGGCAACGGGCGCCGGCTTCACCACGCCTCACAACTCCTGCGGGTTTCGTCGCGCACCGCATCTAGCGGCGCTGCGCCCCCTCTTCGTCCTCGTCTTCGTCCTCCCAGCCGGCTTCCTCGATCTTCTGCTCCTGCACCGAGCGGATCGACTCGGCCTCGATGAAGACGGCGCTTGCCTGCGGCCAACGTGCATGCAGCCGGCGCTCCAGGTCGTCCACGCACGAGAGCACGTCGTAGGCGGCAAGGCTCGGGCGAAACGTCGCGTCGATGGCGATGAGCAGCGAGGACGGCCCCATGTACATCGTGAGGATGCGCCCGCAGCTCATCACGCGGTCGTCGGCTTCGACAATCTCGCGCAGCTCGTCGAGGGCATGGTGCTTCATCCCCTCGCCCACCAGCAGGTCCTTGGTCTCGCGCAGCAATATGACGGCGACTATGCACAGCAGCAGGCCGATGACGATCGAGGCCGCGCCGTCGAAGTAGAGGTTGCCGGTGAAGTGGCACGCGAGCGTCGCGAGCAGCGCCACGACAAGGCCCAGCTCGGCGGCCGTGTCCTCCAGCACCACCGTGTACAGCGATGGGTCCTTGGTGTCGCGGATGAACTTCAGCGGCCCGGTCGTGCCGCGTGCCTCGTTGAACTGCTTGATCGCGATGCCCAGCGTGATGCCCTCGATGATCATGGCCAAGACAAGCACCACGTAGTTCAGCGTCGTGTCGCCCATGGGCTCGTGGACGCCGGCGTAGGTGTCGCGCAGGGACTGCACGCCTTGCACGATGGAGATGCCGCCGCCCAAAAAGAAGATGAGCAGCGCGACCAGCATGGTCCAAAAGTACAGCTCCTTGCCGTAGCCGAAGGGGTGCAGGTAATCGCGCTCCTTCGTGGACTGGCGCATGCCGAAGAGCATGAGGATGCCGTTGCCCGAATCGACCATGGAGTGGATGCCCTCGGACATCATGGCCACCGACCCGGAGATGCCCGCGGCGACGAACTTCACCACGCCCACGGCGATGTTGCCGCACATGCCGGCGACGACGGCCACCTTGCCGTGCTTCTTCGTCGAGCCCATGTGCTCGGCGCGCGCCTTCTCCTCGAGCTGCTCTATCGTCGGTCCGTTGTACATGTGGGTGAATCCGCCTCCTGAAACCTGCCCGCCGTGCCTTGTCGCGCCGTGCGTGCCGCCTCGCTCCTTAAAGCCCGCGCCTAAAGCCCGCGCGGCGCTTGCGCATGCGCTATATCGTGCGCTCGTCGCCCCAGAAATACAAGGCGACCGTGCCCGGGCCCGTGTGGCTGCCGATGGTCGTGCCGATGCTGAATGTCTCGACCTGGCCCTTCATATCGGGAAACGCGGCCTGGAGCGCCTCCACGACCGGCCCGGCGATCTCCGGGCAGGCGCTTTGGCTCAAGAACACGCGGTCGTTGTAGGCCACGCCGTGGTGCGCGTGCTCGAGCATCATGTCGACGATGAGCTTTTGCGCCTTCTTCTTGCTGCGGCACTTCTCGCGCGGGATGAGCTTGCCCTCGGTGTTCATGTTGAGCATGGGGCATATGCCCAGCAGGTTGCCCACGTAGCCGGCCATGGGCTTCACCCGCCCGCCCTTGATGTAGAAGGTCAGGTCCGTGCTGAAGAACCAGTGGTGCATACGCAGCTTGTTGGCCTCGATCCACTCGCGCGCGTCGTCGATGGCGACGCCCTCGGCCCGCAGATCGGCCAGCTTTTGCATGATCAGGCCGTAGCCGGACGAGGCGCCGAGGCTGTCCACCACGTAGACCTTGCGCTCGGGAAACTCCGCAGCCAGGGTGCGCGCCGCCACGACCGCCGAATCGTAGGTGCTCGAAAGGCCGCTCGACAGCGAGACGTGCAGGATGTCTTTGCCCTCGGCCAGCAGGCCGCGGAAGAACTCCTCGTATTCGCCGGTGGAGATGGCGGCCGTCTTCGTCGAGGCGCCGTCGACCATGGCCTGGTAGAAATCGGGAAACGAGATGGTCTGCCCGAGGTCGTCGGGATACTCTTTGCCATCGAGGTAGAAATGGAAGTAGATGGGACGCACATCTATCGCCTTCAGCTTCTCCATGGACAGGTCGGCCGTGGACTCGCAGCTCAAGATGTAGTCGGACATGTGCGCCTTCTTCCTTTTTCCCGTATGCCCCGCGCGGCCCTCCCGGCGCGGCGCAGCAATTGTCTTCAGATGAAATGGAAACGGACTCCAACTATACATGTAAATCGCCCGCACGCAAGACGAGGGGGCGGCATCGCGGCGTGCGCGGCGCGGGCTTTCGCTATACTTCCCCCTCGCAGGGATGCGCAGGTGCTGCGCGGGCGCAAAGGCGCACGTGCTGCGCGGGCGCAAAGGCGCGGGATGCGAGGCACGCACGAAACGGGAAGGCGAGGCGAAACGTGGAGCTGACGCTCGCGGCGTTCATAGGGCAGATGGGGGTCTACCCCTCGCTCGGCGTCGTCATCGTCTTGGTCGTGGCCGTCTCGGTCGTCTCCGGCGCCACCGACGCGCCCAACGCCATCGCCTGCGCGGTCTCGACGCGCTGCCTGAAGCCGGGCGTGGCCCTGGGCATCGCGGCCGTCTTCAACTTCATCGGCCTCGTGGCCATGACCTACATCTCCACCGCCGTCGCGCACACGATGTTTTCCATGGTGAACTTCGAAGGCGACACGCATATGGCGCTGCTCGCGCTCGTCGCCGCCATGATCGCCTCCATAGGCTGGGGCGTGTTCTGCTGGTTTTGCGGCATCCCGGCGTCGAAGTCGCACTCGCTCATCGCCGGCATCACCGGGGCGGCCATCGCGCTCAACGGCCTGGCAGGCGTCGTGCCCGGCGAATGGGCAAAGGTCATCTACGGCATGGTGTTTTCGCTGGTCGCGGGCTTTGTCATCGGGTGGATTGTGGTGAAGCTGATGGAGTCGCTGTGCGCTGCGGCGGACAGGCGGCGCGCGAACAGGGCATGCGTCATCTTCCAGGACGTGTGCGCCTGCGCCCTGTCGTTTCTGCACGGCGCGCAAGACGGCCAGAAGTTCATGTCCATCGCGCTTTTGGGCATCGCCTTGAGCTTCGGCATCGAGTCGCCGGGGCAGGCGGGCTTTCCTTTCTGGCTGATGATCCTGTGCTCGCTGTCCATCTCGCTCGGCACGCTCATCGGCGGCAAGCGCATCATCAAATCCGTGGCCATGGACATGGTGAAGCTCGAGAAATACCAAGGGGTCGCGGCGTCGGCCACGACCGTCATCACCCTGCTCGTGGCGTCGCTCACCGGCATGCCCGTGTCCACCTCGCATTGCTCGACGGCCGCCATCATGGGCGTGGGCGCGAGCAAGAACCCGCGCAAGGTGAAGTGGTCGATCGCGAAGAACATGGTGCTTGCGTGGGTGTTGACCTTCCCCTGCTGCGGGCTGATCGGATTTGCCCTCGCGCACCTGTTCATGGCGCTGTTCTAGCGTAAAGAGAATCCCCGCGCCCGACGAGCGACGCGGGGACTCGTGCGAAAACCCGTGTGCTACTTGCTGGCCGTCTTGATGGTGTTCTCCACGTTCGAGGACACCGCCGCCGTGCCGCCGAAGATGTAGCAGCTCTTCTGCAGCTCGTTCTTGTGCGGCTTCACCACGTTGCCCACGGTGCTCGAGCTCTTGTCGTCGGCCAGG
>CAVAWX010000040.1:0-5679 GCA_963592385.1 Acidaminococcaceae bacterium
GAACATGGAAACGCGGGCGAACGCAAGGGCGCGGGTGGACCGGGGAAGGGGGCGATTCGACATGGGGCCGGGAAATGTGCTGCGCGCGCTGCGGCGCTTGACGACCGATTATCCGAAGATGCTGCGCACGCTGCCCCTCGACGAGCGCCTCGTCCTGCTCGATGCGCAATGCGGGCGCTCCATCTGCGGCAACATGTTCTACGTGGCCCGCGAGCTGGCCGAAAACCCGGCGTACGCGGACCTCGAGCTGTGGATATCGACCAGCCATTCGTCGCGGCGCGAGGCGGCCGCGCTGCTTGCGGGCGCGGGCCTCGACGGGCGGGTGAAGCTCGTGCTGCGCAATTCCCGCCGCTACTTCACGCTGCTCGCGAGCGCCAAATGGCTTTTCACCGACACCTGCTTTCCGCCCGAGTGGGTCAAGCGCGCGGGGCAGGTCGTGGCAAACACCTGGCACGGCACGCCCCTCAAGTGCATGGGGCGCGACATCCGCGAGGGCTTCCAGGATATCGACAACCCGCGCAAGAACCTGCTCGCGGCCGATGTCCTCCTCTTTCCCAACCGCTACACGGCCGAGGTCATGGCCGGCGCCTATATGCTGGACGCGGGGGCGGGTGAAAGTGAAGGCGGCACCCGGAGCGGTGGCGCTCCCGCTGACGGTGCCCGCGCCGGCGGCGGCGCCGATACCCCGGCTTCGCACGAGAATGCGGGTGAAAGCAGCGGCCCGGCCGTGTTCTTCGGCGGCTATCCGCGCAACACGGCCTTTTTCGACGAGGCCCGCCGCGAGACGACGCGCGCGCAGCTCGACATCGCGGGCGCGCATGCCATCGCCTACTTGCCCACGCACCGCCCGCCCGACAAAAGCGGCGAACAGCCCGTCGACTTCCAGCGTGTGCTGGCCGAGCTCGACGCCTGCCTGGGCGCAGACCAGGTTCTGTTCGCGCAGCTCCATCCCATCGCCGCCGGCCAGATAGACTTCTCCGCCTTCTCGCGCGTGCGCCCCTTCCCCCGCGATGTCGAGCTCTACGAGGCGCTGGCCGCCTGCGACGCGCTCGTCACCGACTACTCGAGCGTCATGTTCGACTACGCCGTGTGCGGCCGCCCCATCGCGCTGTTTGCCTTCGACGAGGCGGAGTACTTCGCCAGCCGCGGCGCCTATCTGGGCCTGGGCGAGCTGCCCTTTCCCAAGGCGGCGACGGCAGCCGGCGCGCTCGACGCGCTGGGCGGCACGCAGCCGGACCGCACGGCGTTTCTCGAGCGCTTCTGCCCGCACGAAGGCCCGCACGCGACCGCCGAGCTGTGCGCCCGCGCGTTCTCGGGACGCTCTGGCGGGCCGCATCTCTGAAGGGGGCGTCGCCGGGGCGGACGGCGCGGACGCGACCGCGCGCGCCGGCGACGAACCATGCGAAGGCGACGGGCCACGCGAAGGCAACGGGCCGCGCGAAGGCGACGTGTGGGAAATTTCAAACTTTTCCGCACGCCCCCTCCAAACCGCGTGAAATTCATGGGTATAATCGGCAGACGTTTTAAGACACGATCGCGAAAAAGGACGTGATAGACATGGGCAAGACCACGGCATTTCTTCTGGGTGCAGGCGTCGGCGCTGTCGCCGCTTTGATGCTCACTCCCACGAACGGGCAGGAGAACCGCCAGCTCGTTGCCGATGCAGCAAACACCTTCGCCGGCCAGAGCAAGGAGTTTGTCAACAACGCGGGCGAGAACCTGCGCTCCGGCGTGAAGACGGCCACGAGCCGCGTGCAGGACTTCGCCGGCCAGGCGGGCGAGAACCTGCGCTCCGGGGTGAAGACCGTGGCCGACCAGGCCGCTCCCGTCGCCGACGACATCCGCATCAAGATAAACGAGGCGCGCGATCGCATCGCCGAGCAGGTCACGAACCGCCGCGCCAACGTCAAGACCGTGGCCGCCGACGTCTCCGACGTGGCCGCCGACATCAAGGCCGACGTCGAGAAGGGCGCCGCGAAGGTGAAAGAGGACGTGGCGGCCGCACAGGCCTAGAGCCTCCCACTTCGCGCCACTCATGTTCTCGACCCTGAACGCCCACAAGCAGCGCGTCTTCGTCGCGCGCAAGAAAGACGGCGCGCCGAAGTTTTTCGGCAAGGTGCGCCAGGTGGTGTTCCATCCCACGAAGCCCGTGGCCGTGGGCGTCATCGTCAAGCGCCCCGACCTGCTGTGGATGTTCAAACGCAAGGAACGTTTTGCCGCTCTCGACCGCCTTGTGGCGTGCGAGGGCGGTTTTCTTGTTGAAGACGACCGTTCGGACACCTGGGACGCCGCCGCCTGCAAGCGCCTCGGCGTCGATTTCGACGAGTGCCTGCTGTGGGACTACATGGACTGCGTGAACGAGGATGGTGAAAAGCTCGGCACCATCGCCGCCGTCGCCTTTTCCGAAGACGATTTCACCATCGACCACATCGACATCTCCTCCGGGCACGCCGAGCGCGCGCTCACCGGCGCACGCAACATCCCCGCCGAACACATAAAGGGCTACCGCGACGGGGCGATCGTCGTGGACGTGTCCGCACGCGAGGTGGTCGCCGAGGGCGGCCTTGCGGGCAAGGCGGGCAAGACCTGGGCTGCGGCCAAGCACAAGACGGAAAAAGTGCGCCGCGAGACCGACAAGAAGGCCACGAAGTTCGCCGACGAGGCAGGCGACAAGGCCGAAGCCGCCGGCGAGAAGCTCGGCCGGCAGGTGGGCGTCTGGGGGCAGATGTTCAAGGACTTCAAGAGCGAGTACGACAAGGCCTCCAAGGACTGAACGGGCTGCGGGCAGCGCTTCTTGCGCGGCACCGCGCTCCACTGCTTTTCCTGCACGCCGCGCGCTTCACTCTTCACCACGCCGGCGCGACGCCGTGACTTGCGCACGCGGGAAAACCTGAAAATTCGGTAGATTCACGATGGCCTCCGCGCACGAGTGCTAGGCTATATGCCACGTTTTGAACGCACGCGGAAGGTGTGAACTCGAAAATGAATTTGAACCCCGTCGTCGTCATTCCGACGTATTGGACATCGCGCCGCAGCTCGCTTGCCGACGAGGCGGTCTACGACCATATGACCCCCATCGACAAGCCGGGCGAGCTGCCGCGCTGCCTGAAGAGCTTGCAAAAGGCCGCGGGACTGGGACGCGTCGTCTTGCTCGTGGTGGCCGACTCGGCCGTCGAGACCCAGGCCGCCGACAAGGTGCGTGCCATCGCCGCGAACTTCCCGCAGATCAACACCACCGTCATCGGCGCGGCCGAGCTGCGCTACGTGCACCGCCGCATGGAGCAGCTGGGCATGGGCGCCTTCGCGCCGGCCGCCTCGCTGTCGGGCTACGGCGCGGTGCGCAACCTCGGCCTGCTCGTCGCCTCCATCTACGGGCACGACACCGTCGTCTTCATCGACGACGACGAAGTGGTGGCCTGCGAGGACTTCCTCGCGCGCGCCGTCCACGGCATCGCCATGACCACGCCCGACGGCTCCATCATCACGGCCAAGACCGGGTTTTTCTTGAACGAGGCCAACGACTACAAGGCGCCGGAGAAAAGCGCCTGGTACGACGCCATGTGGAACAAGAACAAGGACTTTAACGCCTATATCGAGCGCGTCGTCGCAGGCCCGCGCCTCTCGGTGGCCCAGACGGCATGCGGCGGCTGCATGACCCTGCACGCCGACGCCTATGGCTCGGTGGCCTTCGACCCGTGGATCACACGCGGCGAAGACCTCGACTACCTGCTGAACCTGCGCATGCACGGGGTGTCGATGTGGTTCGACAACCAGTTCTTCTTGCGCCATATGCCGCCCGACGTGGCCGACACGCCCGCGCGCTTCGAGCAAGACGTCTACCGCTGGTTCTACGAGAACCGCAAGATCGAGTTCGCCAAGACCCAGATCGACCTCATGCAGGTGGACCCGGCGTCGCTGTCGCCCTACCCCGGGCCGTGGCTGTCGAGCAAGATCGGCACCCGCGTACGCGTGACGGCGCTGCTGCGCGCCATCGGCAAGAAGGAGCGCGGCGCGTACTTGCACATCGGCAGCAGCTCGCGCAAGAAGGCCGGCGAGTACGCGCGCGAGAACTGCGCCAACTACTTCGAGTTCCAGCACAACTGGCCGCAGATCGTGCGCAGCATGTGGGACTACCGCCCGCTTGCCAGCCAGCTTGCCACCATGCACTCGATTTCCGCGACCAGCGGCTTCACCGGGCGCTTCTCCGCCATCACGGCAGACGGGGCGGGCGCGGCGGCCACGCGCACGGACGCGCGGACAAGCGGCGGCGCGAGCTCGGGGGCAAGCGGCGGCGCGGGCTCGGGCGCCGCGTCCTAGCAGCGAAAAAGGCGCATCCCCCATGCCCCCCGGCATCTTCACCCCGTCCCCGAACACGAGCAAGCGCCTGGCCTTCGTCCAGCACGTGCTCTTCATCGTGGCCGCGATGACCTGCTTCGTCATCTTCAGCGCGGGCGCCATCGGCGGCGTGTTCTTCCCCGACATCGTCTCGCTGCCCATCACCCTCTTTTGCATACTCGGCATGTTCACCCTCGCCCTGATGTCGCTTCTGACCTCGGGAAACTCCGACCACGTGAAGGCGCGCCAGACCAACGAGACCCTGGGGCTGGCCAGCCGCACCATCTCCTACATGATCAAAGGACTCGACCACGCCTCGGCGCAGCCCGTGTGCGACCTGCTGCTGCCGCACGTCTCGTCCATCTCGGTGGCCATCACCGGGCGCGAGCAGATCTTGGGCTTTGCGGGCGAGGACGCGGAAAACCACCTCGTCGGCACGCCCATCCAGACGCAGATCACGCGCGACGTGCTCCAAGACGGCAAGACGCGCATCGTGGAATCCGCCGAGGCCATCGGCTTCAAGCGCAAGAACGCGCGCATCAAGGCGGCCATCATCGCGGCGCTGACGATGAACCACTCGATCGTGGGCACGCTGAAGTTCTACTACAGCTCGCCGCGGCGCATCGACGAGAACCAGACGGCTATGGCCGAGGGGTTCGCGACGCTTCTGTCCGCGCAGCTCACCCTGTCCGTGGTCGAGCAGCAGACCGAGCTGGCCACGCGCATGGAGTTAAAGGCGCTGCAGGCCCAGATCAACCCGCACTTCCTCTTCAACACGATCAACACGATCGCGAGCTACACGCGCACCGACCCCGAGCGCGGGCGCGACATGCTGCGCGAGTTCGCCGTCTACTACCGCCGCTTGCTGGAAAACTCCGAGGACCTGATCTCGCTGGAGGCCGAGGTCGAGCAGACGCAGCGCTACCTGATGTTCCAGCGCGCGCGCTTCGGCGAGGACGCCATCTCGATGGAGGTGGACATCGAGGAGGGGCTCGAGCAGCTGAAAGTGCCCGCCTTCATCGTGCAGCCCCTCGTGGAAAACGCGGTCGGGCACGCGCGGCGCGACGACGGCAGCCCCCTGCACATCGAGGTGCGGGCGTATCGCGCGGGCGAGGGCGTGACGCTGGCCGTGTGCGACGACGGCGTGGGCATCCCCGCCGAGCGCCTGGGCACGGTCGTGGGCGGCGGCTCGAAGACGGGCATGGGCATCGCGCTGAAGAACGTGAACGCGCGCCTGCAGGGATACTTCGGCGGGACCTCCGGGCTGCACGTGGAGTCCGTGGAGGGCGAAGGCACGACGGTGAATCTGGTGCTCGCCGAGGTGGAAGGGCTGTATGGCAGGCG
>CAVAWX010000040.1:5689-16293 GCA_963592385.1 Acidaminococcaceae bacterium
GCTGTAGGGCGGGCGCGGGCGTCGGCGCGCGGGTGAATGCGTGCCGCGTGGCGCCTGCGCGTTCATGGCGGCGTGGTGTCGCGCGAGTTGAAAGGCGCGCGCTGCGTAGGCGCCCGCGCGGAAAAATCCATCGCAAGTTTTCGTTGACCAACTTGGAGGCGGCTGGAATAGTCGCGTCAGGACATGCGCGGGTATGGTATAAGTTAGCCGCGTTAAACTTTTTGGCTTCAACGAAAGGATGCATCATGAGTCTGTTCACCAGCTGCAAGTTCTGGACCTTCGTCGGCGGCGCCGCTGCCGTTGTGGCGGGCACCGCGATCGTCAAGGCGCCGTGCACGCGCAAGGCGGCCGTCAACGTGCTCGCCAAGGGCATGGAGCTGCAGGAAGCCGCCAAGGAGGGCTTCCAGTCGATGAAGGACGAGGCCGACGACCTGGCTGCCGAGGCCCGTGAGAAGGCCGCCGTCGAGGCCGCGCTGGCCGACCGCCGCGCCGCTATCGAGGCGCGCGTGCGCGAGCAGGTCGAGGCCGAGATGGCCAAGGAGGAGGCCGCCGAGGCCGAGGCCAAGGCCAAGCCTGCCGCCAAGACCGCGACGAAGACCACCACGAAGACCACCACGAAGACCACGGCCAAGACCACTAAAAAGGCGTAAGAGACACACGAGGATGGACGAGAAGATACCCATGCACTACCGCATCGTGCGCGAGCGCCTAGGCCGCCTGCGCGTGCGCTTCGGCCGCGCGGCGTTTGCCGCCGAGGAAGGCTACGGCATCGCCGAGCAGGTCTGCGCCGTGCCCGGCGTGCGGGAGGTGACGACGACTCCGGCAAACGGCGGCGTGCTCGTCTGCTACGACCCGGATGTGCCGGCCGCCCGCGACGGGGCGCTGGCCGTGCTCGGCGGCCTCGTGCGCGGCCATCTTCCCGTCGCGCAGGGCAGCGACGAGCAGCGCCGCGCCGAGGTCGACGCGCGCTACCTGGGCGCCCTGGCCAAAAAGGTCGGCTTCTGGGCCGGCCGCCGCGCCTTTCTGCCCTCGCCGCTGCGCATCGCGTGGACGCTCGTGCGCTCGGCGGGCTTCATCGCGAAGGGCCTGCGCGCGCTTGCCGCCGGCCAGATGAAGGTCGAGGTGCTCGACGCCACGGCGATCGTCGCCTCGATGCTGCAGGGCAACTTCAACTCCGCCGGCATCGTCATGCTCTTGCTCGACGTCTCCGACCTGCTGGAAGAGTACACGCACGCGCGCAGCCGCATCGCGCTCGAGCAGTCGCTCGCGGTCACGGCCGACGACGTGTGGCTGTGCCTGCCCGACGGCGGCGAGGTGCAGGTCGCGCTGTCCGAGGTGCACGTGGGCGACAAGATACGCGTGCGCACCGGCGCGATGGTGCCCGTGGACGGCACCGTGGCCTCCGGCGAGGCCGCCATCAACGAGGCCTCGATGACCGGCGAGTCCAAGCTTGCCGTGAAGTCGGCGGGCGCGTCGGTCTACGCGGGCACCATCGTCGAAGACGGCGCCATCGTCGTGGAGGTGCGCCAGACCGGCTCGAGCACGCGCATCGCCAACATCGTGCGCATGGTCGACGAGTCCCAGCAGGCCAAAGCCGGCGTGCAGAGCCGCGCCGAGCGCCTGGCCGACGCCATCGTGCCCTACAGCTTCCTCGGCTTTTTCGCCGTGCTCGCCTTCACCCGCAACGTGACGAAGGCCGTCTCCGTGCTGATGGTGGACTACTCGTGCGCCATCAAGCTGTCCACGCCCGTCGCGGTGATGCGGGCCATGCGCGAATGCGCCCACCACGGCATCGTGGTGAAGGGCGGGCGCTACCTGGAGGTCCTGGCGGGCGCCGACACCATCGTCTTCGACAAGACGGGCACGCTCACGACCGCGGTCCCGCACGTCACGCAGGTGCTGACATTTGCCGAGATGGACGCCGACGAGGTGCTGGGCCTGGCCGCCTGCCTGGAGGAGCACTTCCCCCACAGCATGGCGCGCGCCGTGGTCGAGGCCGCGCGGGCAGGCGGGCTGGCGCATGCCGACGAGCAGCATGCCGACGTCGAGTACGTGGTGGCGCACGGCATCGTCTCCGGGGTGAACGGGCGCCGCGTGCTGCTGGGCAGCGCGCATTTCGTCTTCGACGACGAGGGGGTGAAGCGCCCGGCCGAGCTCGACGAGCGCATCGCCGCAGAGGCGCCGGGTGCCTCGATCGTCTATCTGGCCTGCGGCGACGAGCTGAAGGGCGCCATCTGCATCGACGATCCTGTGCGCGCCGAGGCCGCCGCCACCGTGGACGCGCTGCGCCGGGCGGGGTTCTCGCGCATCGTCATGCTCACCGGCGACGCGGAAGGCGCCGCGCACGTGGCCGCCCGCCAGCTGGGCATCGACGAGTACAGAAGCCAGGTCCTGCCCGAGGACAAGGCCTCCGTGCTCGACGAGCTGAAGCGCGCCGGCCGCACGGTGGTGATGGTCGGCGACGGGGTGAACGACTCTCCGGCCCTGGCCGCGGCCGACGCGAGCGTGGCCATGGTGGACGCGAGCGATATCGCGCGCGAGGTGGCCGACATCACCTTGCTGCATTCCTCGCTCGACCAGCTGCTGGTGCTGCGCCGCATCTCGGAGCGCCTGGTCGCGCGCATAGGCCGCAACTACCGCTTCATCGTCGCCTTCAACACGGCGCTGCTCGCGGGCGGCGTGGCCGGTGTGCTCGCGCCTTCGACGAGCGCGTTGCTGCACAACCTGTCCACCATGGGCGTGACGGCGAGCAACATGCGCCCCTTGCTGGGCGAGCACGAGGAGGCGAGGCTGCTCGGGGCGCCGCGCGAGGCGCACGAGCTGCAGGGTGAATAACCGCGCGTGTATGGCGAATGGCTGCGCGCGTATGGCGAATAGCCGCGCGTGTAGGGTGAGCGGCTGCGACGCGTGCAGGGTGAACCTGGGCTTTGCGGCCGCAGCAGACTGCTTAATAGTTGTGAACTGGGAAAACGGCCTGTTTTACGCTTCGCGCGGCAGCACGCGTTCGTGCAGGTAGCCTTCCCGTATGCCGTACTTGCTGACGTAGATGCGCTTCGCGCCGAAACGCGCGACGACCGCCTGCAAGACGAGCGTCCCCGGCACGATGGTGTGCACGCGGTCGGGGCAGCTGCGCAAGATGAGCTTGCGCGCCTGACGCAGCCCGCCGCCTGTTTCACCGTCCGTGCCGCCCGCGCCGTTTCTTCCGCCGGCTCCTTCACCATTGCCGCCGTCCGCTTCACCATCCGCATCCGCGCCCGTGCCCGCGCACAGCGTCGCCACCAGCTCGCCCAAGTCGGCGGCGGAAAACTCCTGCGCGTCTTCGGGCATCCCGTGCATGCGGCGCACCAGCTTCAACACGGCGCGCGCGCTGCCCCCTATGCCGCATATGTGCCCGGCATGCGCCAGGCCGTCCGGCAGGGCGCGGTCCAGCTCGCCCTCGATGTCGGCCTTCATCGCGGCCACCTCGGCCGGCGTGGGCAAAATGCCCGCCACGTGCCGCTTGAAGAGCTTGAGCGAGCCGACGGGCAGCGACAACGCCGTCTTCGGCGCGCCGTCCGCGAAGGCGACAAGCTCCGTCGAGCCGCCGCCGATGTCCACCAACCCGCCGTCGGCAAAGGGCGCGTCGTGCAGAAACGCCGCGTACCCCAGCAGCGCCTCGTCCTTCTCGGACACCAGGTCGATGTGCAGCCCCGTGCGCCGCTCTATCGCCTTGACGGCCTTCTTGCTGTTGGCCACGTTGCGCAGGCTGGCCGTGGCGAAGGGGTAGATCGCGTCGACGCCAAGCTTGTCGCACAGGCGCTGCAGGTAGGCGATGGCCTCGCAGGCCTCGTCGATGCCCTCCGCGCTGAGGCGCATGTCCGCGTCCACGTAGTCGGCCAGCCCGGTCATGCGCTTCTTCGAGAACAGGCGCGTCGCCCGCCCGCCTTCCAGCTCGTAGCTGACGAGCCGTATCGTGTTCGACCCTATGTCGATGAGGGCTACATGCCGCATGCGAAACCGCCTCCCAGGCATTCGTCGCCGTCGTATATGCTCACGGCCTGGCCCGCCGCCACGGCCTGTTGCGGGGTGGCGAAGGTGAGGAGCGCCGTCGATTCCGCGTCTGCGTTCATGTCGCCGCCGTCCGATTCACCCGTCGCACGCGTCACGCCCGTTGCGCCGTCCGATTCACCCGCGTCCAGCCGCGCCGCCGCCAAGGCCCGCGTGTGCCGTGTGCGCACAAGATACTCCCCGCATGCCGGCGCCGCACCCGACACCCAGCGGCAGTCCTCGAGGCGCAGCTGCGTGCAGGAAAGCGCGGGGTCGTGCGCGTCGTCGCTGGCATAGACCACGTTGGCGGCGACGTCGATGCGCACCACGCGGCGCGCCGGCCCTCCGCCCAGGTCGAGCCCTTTGCGCTGCCCCAGGGTGAAGAGGAAGGCACCGTCGTGCGTGCCCAGCTGCTCGCCGGTCTTCGCGTCGAGGATCGGGCCCGGCTTCTTGCCCAGGTGCGCGAGGAGGAACTGCTTCATGCTCACCGGACCGATGAAGCACACGCCGGTGGAGTCGGGCTTTCCGGCCGTCTCGAGGCCGCGTGCGCGGGCCTCGGCGCGCACTTCGTCTTTCGTCGCGAACTCCCCGATGGGAAACAGCGTGCGCGCGAAGACGGAGCCGGGCACGCGCCACAGGAAATAGGTCTGGTCCTTGTGCTCGTCTGCCGCGCGGAAGAGCCTGCCTGTCGCATCCGTGCGCGCGTAGTGGCCGGTCGCGATGAAGTCGGCGCCGCGTCGGAAGGCCTCCCGCGCGAAGCTGCCGAACTTCACCTTCTCGTTGCACATCACGTCCGGGTTGGGCGTGCGCCCGTGCGCGTAGGAGTCGAGCAGGTAGTCCACGACCTCGCGCTTGTACTCCGCCTCGTAGTCCCACACCTGCAAGTCGATGCCCAGCTGCACGGCCACACGCTCGGCGTCGGCCAGGTCTTGCGCCCAGGGGCAGGCATACCCCGGCAGGTCCTGCGTCCAGTTGCGCATGTAGACGCCGGTCGTCGCGTATCCCGCCTCGACGAGCAGGGCGGCGGCCAGCGAGGAGTCCACGCCGCCGCTCATGCCGACGAAGACCCGCTGCCCCGCGTGTGCCGCGCGCGTCATCGTGCGCCCCCCTTCACCGTGCTCGGCTCGGTGTTTGTTGTGCCCGCCACGCGCTCCTGCTCGGCGCTCACCACCTCGATGATGATGTCGGTCGCGCGCGCCGCTTCTTCCTCGCTCGTGTGCGGCCCGAGGGTGATGCGCAGGCTGCCGGCCGCCTCGGCGTCGCGCAGGCCGATGGCGGCCAGCACGGGGGAGGGGCGCATCTTGCTCGCCGCGCACGCCGCGCCCGTGCCGACGAGCACGCCGCGCCGTTCCAGCAAGACGACCAGCCGCGAGCCGGACAGGCCGGGAAACGCGACGTGCAGGAGATTCGGCAGGCGCCGCGCGCTCTTGGCCGGGCCGGAAAAGAGCGCCTGGGGGAACGCCGCATGCAACTTCCCTTGCATCGCGTCGCGCATCGCCGCCAGGCGCCGCCCCTCTTCGACACGTCGCGCCGCGCAAGCCTCGAA
This sequence comes from Acidaminococcaceae bacterium, assembly GCA_963592385.1. Taxonomy (GTDB): domain Bacteria; phylum Actinomycetota; class Coriobacteriia; order Coriobacteriales; family QAMH01; genus CAVAWX01. Next base: position 11,262 of record CAVAWX010000040.1, read on the forward strand.
GGCGGCGGCAAAGCCCATCACGCCCGCGACGTTTTCCGTGCCCGAGCGCACGCCGCCCTCCTGCCCGCCGCCGTAGACGAGGGGGCGCAGGGCCACGCCGTCTGCCGCCCAGAGCAGGCCCATCTGCTTGGGGCCGCCGAGCTTTGCCGCCGAGACGGTCAGCAGGTCGGCGTGAAGCGACGACACGTTCATGCTCAGGTGCGGCGCGGCCTGCGAGCAGTCGCTGTGGAAGAGCAGCGGGCGCGCGCACCCGGCCGCGAGGCGCCGCGCCTTCTCGCGTTCGACGACGGCGGCCAAATCGCGCAGGCGCCGCACGGCCCCCACTTCACCATCGGCATACGCGATGGAGACGACGCCCACGTCCTCGGACAGCGCCGCCTCGAGCGCCTCGGGCGCGACGGTCCCGTCAGGCGCAAGCTCCACGCAGCGCCCGCCGCGGGCCTGCGCCGCCGCGAGCACGCTGGCATGTTCACCCGCCGCGACGAGCACCTCGCCGTCTGCCGCCGCAAGCGCGAGGTTGTTGGCCTCGGTGGCGCCTGCGGTGAAGGTGATGGCCCCGGGCCGCGCCCCCATCAGGTGCGCGATGCGCGCGCGGGCGTCTTCCAGCGCCGCCTTCACCTCCCGCGCAGGCCCGTAGGGCGCCGACGGGTTGTAGAAGGCGTCCGCGAAGTAGGGCTCCATCGCGGCGACGGCGGCCGGCTCCATGGGCGTGGCTGCCGCATGATCGAGGTATATGGTCTCGTTGATGTGCATGTTTTCAAGCATAGCGCACCGCGCGGCTTCGGCGCGTGTAGAATACCCGGCATGAACAACGCACCCATCGGCATATTCGACTCCGGCTTCGGCGGCCTGACGGTCGCCCGCGCCATACGCGACAAGCTCCCGGGCGAGCAGCTGCTCTTCTTCGGCGACACCGCCCGCTGCCCCTACGGCTCGCGCGACCTGCGCGAAGTGCGCGGTTTCGTGCGCGAGTTGTGCACGTGGTTTGCGCGCCGCGAGGTCAAGCTCATCGTCATCGCGTGCAACACGGCCACGGCGGCCGGGCTCGCGCTCGCGCAGATGGAGTTTTCCGTGCCCGTGATGGGCGTGCTCGAGCCGGGCGCGCGCGGGGCGGTGCGGGCGACGCGCAACAGGCGCTGCGGGGTCATCGCCACGAGGGCCACGGTCGATTCGGGCGTGTACTCGGACACCATACGCTCCCTCGATGCGGGAATCACCGTCTACTCGGCGGCCGCGCCGCGCTTCGTCGAGATAGTGGAGGAGGGCCTGCGCCGTTCGGATTCGCCCGTCGAGCGCCTGACGGCCGACGCCGCCGATGTCTACCTGCGTCCGGCGTTTTCCGAGATCGCGCGCGACTACCTCGACCCGCTGAAGAAGGCCGGCATCGACACGCTCGTGTTGGGCTGCACGCACTATCCGGTGCTCGCGCCGCTCGTGCAGCAGGTCGTGGGCCGCGACGTGACGCTCATCTCGTCGAGCGAGGAGACGGCAGAGGAGGTCGTCGCCACGTTGGCCCGCCGCGGGCACCTGCACGACGAGAGCGCCGCGCCGCCCGACGAGTTTTTCACCACGGGCGAGGACCTGGACGACTTTCGGCAGGTCGGGGGCAGGATCTACGGGCGGCCCATCGAGCGTCTGGCCCACGTGGGCTTCGACGAGCTGGCTTTGTGAGAGCGCACGCGTGCCGCCCGCTGCGACTAGCACGGGGCAGGCGGAGCGCGCGGAGGATATGGTGAAGATGGTGAACGCGGCGATATGTGCCGGCCGCGAGTAGGCAGCCGGCGAGAGCCGCGACGCACGAAGAGGAGAGGTACGCATGACAGTGAACATCGGACTTGCACGCAGCTACGGGCGTGGCGCGGGCGAGAAGCGCCCGTGCACGATACGGCGCCACGTGCTCGAGACGGCGCCCGGCTCGTGCCTGATCGAATGCGGCAAGACGAAGGTCTTGTGCGCGGTGACCATCGACGAGAGCGTGAAGGGGTGGCGGCGCGGCAGCGGCAAGGGTTGGGTCACGGCCGAGTACGCGATGATGCCCGCCTCGACGGGCACGCGCACCCCGCGCGAGACGGGCCGCCGCCAGGGGCGCAGCATGGAGATAGAGCGCCTGATCGGCCGCTCGCTGCGCACGGTGGTGGACATGGACGCGCTCGGCGGCGAGGTCACCTTCCACGTGGACTGCGACGTCGTGCAGGCAGACGGCGGCACGCGCACGGCCTCCATCACGGGCGCGTGGGTGGCGCTGGCCGACGCGCTGCGCACCTGGAAGGCCGCGGGCAAGATCGCGGGCGACCCCCTGACGGGGCAGGTGGCCGCCATCAGCGTAGGGCAGGTGGCCGGGCGCCTTTTGCTCGACTTGGACTACCAGGAGGACAGCCGCGCCGAGGTGGACATGAACCTCGTGATGAACGCCGACGGCGAGATTATCGAGATACAGGGCACGGGCGAGCGCGTCGCCTTCTCGCGCGATAAACTCGACCGCATGCTCGACATGGCGCACGACGGCATCGCGGAGCTGATCGCCGCGCAAAACGAGGCGCTTGCCGACGGCGGGGAAGGAGAACAGCGAAGATGACGGACGTGAATGCCGTGAACAGCCCGAACGCTGCGGGAGCCGCGGGTTCCGTGCCCGCTGCGGATGTCGCGGGCACCCCGGGCACCCCGGGCACCCCGCGCCAGGTGGTCATCGCGACGAACAACGCGCACAAGCTTGCCGAGATAGAGCGCATACTCGCGCCCTGCGGCTGGGAGTTCCACACGCTGGGCGAGTTCGGGGACTTCCCCGAGCCCGTCGAAGACGCCGACAGCTTCGAGGGCAACGCGCGCATCAAGGCCGCCGCCGCGCTCGCGCACACGGGGCTCGCGGCGTTGGCCGACGACAGCGGCCTGCAGGTGGACGCGCTGGACGGCCGCCCCGGCGTGTGGTCGAGCCGCTACGCCGGCGAAGACGCAAGCGACGCCGACAACAACGAGAAGCTGCTGGCCGAGCTGGCAGACGTGCCCGACGAGCAGCGGACCGCGCGCTTCACCAGCACCATCGTCTTGCTCTTGCCCGACGGGCGCGAGCTGGTGGCGAGCGGCAGCTGCGAGGGGCGCATCGCGCATGCGCCGCGCGGCGCCAACGGCTTCGGCTACGACCCGCTCTTCATCTCCGACGACCTCGGCGGCCTCACCACGGCCGAGGCCGCGCCCGCGCAAAAAGACGCCATCAGCCACCGTGGCAAGGCCCTGCACGCGCTGCTGGAAAAGGTGCGCGCCGCGCATCTGGACGGGGAGCGTGCATGATGGGGATGGCATCGGCACGAGCCGTCGCTTCGACGGCGGAGACTGCATCGACGGATACTGCGCCTGCAGGACCGCCGCCCGCCGATGCGCCCGCCGCCAGGCGCAAGCTGCAGTTCAAGCGCATATGCGCCGTTCCCTGGCCTGTCCTGCTCGCGACCTTCGCGGCGCTCACCGCCCTGTGCGCGCTCTTCCCCTTCTCGGTCGACGACTGGTACTGGGGCAGCTACGCCTCCGACAAGCGAATTGCCACCTTCTTTGCCGGCTACAACGGTCGCTACTTCTCGAACCTTTTCTGCGTCGTCTTGACGCGCGTGCCCCTCCTGCATGCCCCCGTCGTCGCGGCAGTGCTTGCAGGCATCGCCTTGTGCGTGCAAAAACTTGTGGGCCGCCGGGATACGAGCATGTTCTGGTTGTGCCTGCTGCTCGTCTTCCTCGTGCCGACGGCAGTGTTTGCCCAGGGCGTCGTGTGGACCTCCGGGTTCGTGAACTACACGCTCCCCGCTCTGTTCATCCTGCTGTACATACTGGCCGTGCGTGGGTGCCTGGGCGACGAGTACCACCCTTGCGCAAAGCTCGCCGCGCCCCTGGCCGTGCTGGGCTTTTGCAGCTCGCTTGTGGTCGAGACCGTGACCGTCGCCAACATCGTGGCCTCGCTCGTGGTCCTGGTCTACACGAAGCGCCGCCATGGGAAGCTCGACGTGGCGCAGCTTGCGTTTTTCCTCGGGGCGCTTGTCGGCGCGGCCCTCATGTTCTCCAACGACGCCTACCTCTCCATCGCTCAAGGCGACGATCCCGTCCAGGCGGACGGCGCGTCGTATCGCCAGGTGGCCCCGGGCGGGCCTCTCCACAGCGCCCTTTCCTGCCTCGCGACGAGCCTCGCTCCTTATTTGGTCGTGCGTGCATGGCCCATGCAGGCGTTTTTCTGCGTCATTGCGGTCTTGTCCTGTGCTCAGGCCCGCCGCGCGGGTGAAAAGCGCCGCGTCCGCCTGTTCGCCTGCTTTGCCGTCGTCTTCTTCGCCGTCGCGGTGTATGGCATCTGCTACGTTTTCGCTGCGCCCGACGAGCTGCCCACCCTGCTGAAATGCGCCAATCTCGTCGCCTGCGCGATACAGGCTTTGGCGCTGCTCGTGTGGTGTGTGCTGTTGTGGCGCGACGGCCGCAGGAAGGAGCTCCTCGTCGTCTTGTACGCTGCGGCCCTCGCGTTGCCCCTGTTGCTCGTGAACTGCTACGGCCCGCGCTGCTATTTGCCGTCCTATATCCTGCTCGCGGCCCTCGTCTGCCTGCTGGCCGACACCTGCGCGCCTGCGCCGGGGCGCCGCCTCACGGCCTGCACTTGCGTGGCGGCGACGTTGATGTTTTCTGTTCTCGTGGCGCTCTACGCGCCCATCCATGCGGCCGATGTGGAGCGCGCGCAGCTGGCGGGGGAGGCGAAGGCGACGGGGGCTGCGGAGCTGGACCTGCCCTCGTTGAATGCGGGCGGGCTCGTGTGGCATGCGGATCCGGACACCGAGGCGCTGGCCTACCGCTTCCGCCAGTTCTACGGCCTGGACAAAGGCGTGGAGATACGCGTGCAGAAGTGAGAGGCGTGCCGGCGCAGATGTACCGGCGCGGACGTGGCCGCGGCGGATGGAGGCGGATGACCGCCCGGCTTCATCGTGTGTATCGTGAATTACGAGCGTCGAAGATGCACGGGGTGAAGATGCGCGGGGTGAAGGGGGAGAACTGGTGCCCCCGGACGGAATCGAAC
>CAVAWX010000041.1:0-4307 GCA_963592385.1 Acidaminococcaceae bacterium
GTGTTGCGCCCCGCGCCTTTCCTCAAGGCCGTTTTGCGGCTGCTCGCGCGAACGCTTCCCTAGCGCCGCGAGTGCTTGCCCTTTTCGGCGCGTGCGGGCGCGACAGGGCCGAAGCCGCCGGCGCGGCGTGCGGCCACGAGCGCGACGACGATCGCGGCGATCGCGAACGCGGCAAGCGCGGCCTGCAGCGCGGCGTTGCTGCTGCCGTCGTCGCCGGTGTCGGCCGTCTTCTTCGCGGTGTCGGCCGCAGGTTTGTCCTGCGTCTGCGCCGCCGCCTGGGTCGTCTCCTGCTCCTGCGCGGTGTCGGCGTCTGCCTGCGGCGTCTCCGCAGGCGTGGTCTCCAACGTCGCGAAGGCCTTGATGGAGGCGTTGTCGGCCACGACCGCGCCGTCGCGCGCGGCCTCGACGCTGTCCTTCACCGCCGTCGTCCAGTCGCTCCACACGGTGGTCTGCGAGGTGGGCTGCGCCGCGTCCTCGACGCTTTGCGCCGCGCCCACCCAGCTCTCGCCGGCGTTCACCACCGACTCGACGTAGGCGTTCTCGTAGGAATCGACCGCGAGGTCCACCTCCGCCTCCACGATCGCGGCAAACGGCTGCTCCCCCAGCATCGCGAGCACCCTCTCGTCGGCAAGCTGCTTGGCCTTCTCCTTCGTGTAGACCTCGCCGGTGTCCGGGTCGGTGGCGCCTTCGAGCTGGGCGAGGATGGCGGGATAGAACATGTCGTAGTACTTCTCGTTGGTCTCCACCATCTTGTCCTCGCGGTACTTGGCGATCTGCGCCTCCGTGGGCTTCACGTTGCCGTTCACGGAAACGCCCTCGTAGTACAGCCCGTCGTCTTGGCATTGCTGTGTGACGACCACCGAGTAGCGCTGCCCGGACTTCACGGACACGCAGTCGGCCGCATCGGCAAACTTCGTGCGGTGATACCCCGCGAACTCGTAGATGTCCTCGAGCGTGGCAGCGAGCGTGGCATGCTCGGGGTCGGTGGGGCTGGCCGCCTCGTCGTCGAGCAGGTACAGCTCGTAGCGCACCTTCGTGTTCGGCGCGTAGGTCGCGCACGCCAGCGTGTTCACCGAGATGTCGGCGCTCGCGGTGAAGATGTTGGCCGAGCTGACGGGCGTCTCGAAGCTGAAGGAGACCGCATCGGTCTCGGGCAGGAAGTCGTACTGGTCGATGTAGTACTCGCTCCCATCGGCGGCCGTGGAGGTGTCGAAGTCGTAGGACTCGAAGTAGGACGCCGACTTGTCGTAGTAGGACAGCCAGAAGTAGCCCGTGTGCAGCCCGTTTTCCTCGATGCCCCAGGAGTTGGCGTTCGGGAACTCCTCGGTGTCGGCGCCCCAGCTGTTCTTCACCAGCCACGCGCCGTCCGCGGCCGGCTGCTTGGACGCGTCGCCGCCGCCGAAGTTCTCCTTGCTATAGCCGTTGTCGTAGCCGACGATGGTCACGGCGTGGGTGGGGCCTTGGGTGTCGTAGGTGTAGTGCGCCCAGGTCTTCTCGTTGATGTAGGTGGCCTGGCCGCTCGACTGGTCGGGGCGGGACTGGTCGGCGCAGAAGGCCACGGAGACGCCCCGGCCTTCCTGCAGCTCGTTTTGGATGGCCTTCACGGCCGCCAGGTCCGTGCCCGTGCACTCGCCGGACTCGTCGAGAATACGCGTGCTCGGCAAGACGTTGCCGTCCTCGAGGTTGTACAGGCTGCTCGTGTAGAGCTCGTCGGGGACGGTCCAGTCGGTGTAGATCGTCTCCCTGTCGTTGTTTTGGTAGTTGCCGGCGTAGAACGCCTTCACGACGTCTTTGTACTTGCATGCGTCGCCCTCGTCGGCGATCTGCTTTTCGACCTCGGCGATCTGCGTCTCGGTCAGGTAGGCGACCTCGAACTTGTTGGTCTTGGTCTTCTCGTCGATCTCGTTTAAAACGAGCTTGCAGACGATGATGGGCGTGTCGTCTTCGGCCGCGAACTCGCCTTTGTTCTTGTAGGGCACGCTCTCTTCGGGCAGAGGGCCGATGCCGGAGGCGAACATGCTCGAGCCGTACGAGGGAAACCCGCCGCTGTCCATCCCGACGTTGGGGTTGGCGGCGACGTTTTGGTAGCCCTCGCCTGCCTGCGAGGAGCTGACGGATTCGGGCACGCCGCCCGCCTTGTACACCGAGCCGGCCAGCTGCAGCTCGGAGAGATCCATGCCCGACTCCTCGTAGGTGGTGCCCAGCTCGGAGAGCAGGCTCGTCTCGCAGGCCGCGATGATGGAGAAGCTCCAGCAGGTGCCCCAGGGGTTTTGCAGCTTCACGGGGGTGACCACGCCGCGCTCGCGCAGGTCGAGCTTGTCGGAGGCGTCGAGGGTGACGTCTTGGGAGGCGTCCTGGCTTGCGTATGTCGTGGTGCTCTTGTCGGAGGCGGCCTTCTCGACGGCCTCGCGCATGGTGTCCGCGACCGTCTCGGAGCCCGCGCTTGCGAGCGCCGCGCCCGGGACGGACAGCCCCAGCAGGACGGCCATGGACAAAGAGAAGGCCGCGCGGGCAGTGCCCTGCGGGCGGGCGTGCGCCTTCTTCCCAAATGCCGCTTTGGTAAACAACTGTCGTCTCATTGAAACGCCTCCCCTTCTCGCCGTGCATACCAAAGGGAAAGTCTACCCGAAAACGCGGCCGCAGGAGTGCGTTAAATCGGCGCGGACACCTCGAGTTCACACGCGCCGAAATTCACCGTCTTCACCTTCACCGTCTGCGCGGCAGGGCTCCGCTTCGCCATCCTCATCCTTGCGCCGACGCGCGGGCGTCCCGCTCGGCTGCAAGGCGACGAGGAAGATGGTCCCCACCATCAGCACGAGCCCGACCCAGTCCGCCCAGGAAAAGACCGTGCCCAGCCACAGCACGGCCAGAACCGACGCGGCCAGCGGCTCGGCAGATCCCAGCAGGCTGCCGTTCACCCCGCCCACGATGGACACGCCGTAGAGGTAGAGCGCAAAGGCCGCGAAGGTGCCCACGAAGCCCATCGCGGCAAGCGCCGCCACGCCGGCCGCGTCCAGCTCGGGCACGGAAAACAGCCACGCGATTTCGGGAACGAGTGGCGAGAGCGCGCAGCCCGCGCACCAGATGACGATGATCCCGACCGTCGAGACGAGCATGCCGATCGAGGTGACGGCCATGCTCGGCCAGCGTTCGAACAGGGGCTTGGGCGCGAGCACGTAGAAGGTCACGGCGATGGCCTCGACCAGGCCGAAGAGCAGGCCCGCCAGCGGGATGGACAGCGACGAGACGTCGCCGCCGGTGGCGATGAGCACCGTGGCCACGAGGGCGAGCACGACGCCCAGCCACTCGAACAGGCGCGGCAGCCGGCGCGCGCGCAGGCACACGTAGCCCAAGACGATGACGACGTTGAGCGATTGCAGGACCGTGGCCGTGCCGGCGTTCGTGTAGGCGATGGTGATGATGTAGGTCGTCTGGCACATGAGCACGCCCACGATGGAGAAGAGCAGAAGCGGCGGCCAGCTCGCGCGGTCGCGCACGATCGCCACGGCCTCGCGGCGGTAGCGCACGAGCAGCATCGCGCCGAAGAGCACCGAGGCGCCGATGTTGCGCACGAGCACGATGAACAGCGGCGATATGTCGTAGGACGTGTTGAGGAACTGCGCGCAGGTGCCGGAGAAACCCCAGCACAGGGCGCCGAGCAGCGCGCATATCACGCCGATGGCGAAACGGTTCACTGTGCGGCTCGCTCCTCTTCCCTCATCTTTCTCAGACGACGCGCATAGTAGCACCCCGAATGCGCCGCGCCCATGTTCACCACGCGCACACACCGTCTCCACGAGAGACGCGGCAACGACAGGGCAGGTTGCGGGTATACTCGCATAGAGCACGACGGCATTTCACGATGAAAGGGAAACCCATGGTCACGTTGCACGATGCGGGCGTCTATCTGGTGAACGGCACGGAACTTGTCGATGAGGCCGACGCGGGGCGGGTGAAGCAGCTCGCGGGCGCCGAACCGGACAAGGCGGCGGCGCGGCAGGCCACGATCGCGTCCTCGATTCTGGCCGCGCACGACGAAGGCGACGGCGCAGACGGCATCGTGCGGGTGAAGTTCGACGCGATGGCCAGCCACGACATCACCTTCGTGGGCATCATCCAGACGGCGCGCGCCTCCGGCATGGAGCGCTTCCCCCTGCCCTATGTCCTCACCTGCTGCCACAACTCGCTCGGCGCCGTGGGCGGCACCATCAACGACGACGACCACCTCTTCGGGCTGTCGGCGGCTATGAAGTACGGCGGCATCTACGTCCCGCCGCATATCGCCGTGATCCACCAGTTCATGCGCG
>CAVAWX010000041.1:4317-16084 GCA_963592385.1 Acidaminococcaceae bacterium
CACCCGCTACGGCGCGCTCGGCACCATGGCCGTGGGCGAGGGCGGCGGCGAGCTGGACAAGCAGCTGCTGGGCGACACCTGGGACGTGGAAAGCCCCGAGGTCGTGGCCGTCTACCTGAAGGGGGCGCCGCAGCCGTGGACCGGACCGATGGACGTGGCGCTTGCCATCATCGGCGCGGTCTACGAGCGCGGCTACGTGAAGAACAAGGTCATGGAGTTCGTGGGGCCGGGCGTGGCGTCGCTGAGCTGCGACTACCGCAACGGCATCGACGTGATGACCACGGAGACGACCTGCCTGTCGTCGGTGTGGCGCACCGACGAGCAGACGCGCGCCTGGCTCGAGACGCACGGGCGCGGCGGCGAGTTCGCCCGTCTCGACCCCGGCGCCGTGGCCTACTACGAGGGCTGCGTCGAGGTGGACCTCTCCACGGTGAAGCCCATGATCGCCATGCCCTTCCACCCCTCCAACGCCTACGAGATCGACGCGCTCTACGAAAACCTCGACGACATCTTGCACGAGACGGAAGTGCGGGCCGCCGAGGTGGCCGAGGGGCGCGCGAGCTTCACCCTGCGCGACAAGGTGGACGAGAGCGGGCGCCTGCAGGTGCAGCAGGGCGTGATCGCGGGCTGCGCGGGCGGCACCTGGTCCAACGTCGTCGCCGCCGCGCGCGCCTTGAAGGGAAAGAGCTGCGGCGCCGGCGAGTTCTACCTGTCGGTCTACCCCGCCAGCCAGCCGGTCTTCACCGACCTGGACCGCCGGGGCTTCCTGGCCGATTTGATGGACGCGGGCGCCATCGTGCGCACGGCGTTTTGCGGCCCGTGCTTCGGCGCGGGCGACACGCCGGCCAACAACACCCTGTCCGTGCGCCACGCCACGCGCAACTTCCCCAACCGCGAGGGCTCCAAGCCCGGCGAGGGGCAGATGGCGGCCGTCGCGCTCATGGACGCGCGCTCGATCGCGGCCACGGCGGCACGCGGCGGCAAGCTGACGAGCGCGGCCGAGATGGAAGGCACCTTCGAGGACCTGCCGAGCGACTACCGCTTCGACGACAGCCCCTACAAGGCGCGCGTCTACCGCGGCTTCGGGCAGGCGGATGCCGGCCACGAGCTGCGCTACGGCCCCAACATCAAGGACTGGCCCGAGCAGGAGCCCCTGGGCGCGCACGTGCTGCTGAAGCTGTGCTCGAAGATCGAGGACGCCGTCACGACGACCGACGAGCTGATCCCCTCCGGCGAGACGTCGAGCTACCGCTCCAACCCGCTGGGGCTGGCCGAGTTCACCCTCTCGCGCCGCGATCCGGGCTATGTCGCGCGGGCAAAGGAAGTGCACGCGCTGGAAGAGGCGCGGCGCGGCGGGCAGCTGCCCGAGGAGCTGCGCGAGGTGCTGACGGCGCTGCGCGGCATCGAGGGATTTTCCAGCCTCGAGGCCGACGAGGTCGAGGTGGGCAGCACCATCTACGCGAGGAAACCGGGCGACGGCTCGGCGCGCGAGCAGGCGGCGAGCTGCCAGCGCGTCCTGGGCGGCCTTGCCAACATCGTCTCGGAGTTCGCGACGAAACGCTACCGCTCGAACTGCATGAACTGGGGCATGCTGCCCCTGCACTACGCCGGCGACCTCGACCTGCTCGAGGTGGGCGGCTGGGTGTTCGTGCCCAGGATACGCAAGGCGCTCGAAGACGACGCGCTCTCGAGCATCGAGGCCTGGGTCGTGGACGCACGCGCGGGTGAAGGCGAAGGGGCGCAGGCGGCGCCGACGCGGATCGAGCTGTCCATCGCGCCCATGACCGCCGAGGAACGCGAGATCGTCATGGCGGGCTGCCTGATCAACTACAACCGCGCCAAGCAGCGCTGAGAGCGAGGGGTAGATGAACTGTAGACGCTGCGGGGCCGCGCTTTCGCCGGGCGCCTTGGGCTGCCCGGTGTGCGGCGAGCCGGTTGCCGGCGCAGACGTGGGCGTGGCGGGTGATGCGTTTGCAGAGCCGGCCGGTGGCGTGGGTGCGGGCACAGCAGGCGACGCGTTTGCCGAGCCGGCCGGTGGCGCGGATGCGGGCACAGCAGGCGACGCGTTTGCAGAGCCGATCGTCAGCGCGAGCGTGGATGCGGCGGACGACACGTTTGTCGAGCCTGTTGCCGGCGCGAGTGCGGGTGCGGCGTTTGCCGAGCCGGCCGCCGGCGCGGGCGCACATGGGCTGCGCGCGGACCTCGTCCCGCCGATAGTTGAAGCCGACAAAGCCGCGCCGGACGATGTGGACGACCCCTTCGCCCCTTCTGCCGGCCCCGTGTTCTCCGACGGCACCGCTTTCTTCGCGCAAGAGCCCACGTCCGAGCAGCAGGGTTTCGAGCCGCTTTCCTACATGGACGCGCCGCAGGCCGCCTACGCCGCCGCCGGGCCCGTGCCCGCCGAGGAGCGCCCGCGCATGCGCACGAGCAGCAAGATCGTCATCGTGCTCATCGTGCTCGTCTTGGTGGCCGCGCTGGCCGGCGTCGCCTCGGTGTGGGCGACCAACACGCGGCTTGTCGCCGAGTCGAACGTGCGCTACACCGTCACCTACGAGACGAACGGCGGGTCGCGCGTGGAGTCGCAGGAGGTGAAGACGGGCACGCTCATCACCGCGCCGCGCGAGCCGACCATATCGGGACGCTACTTCGCCGGCTGGTACACGGACACCACCTACCAGACGCAGGTGACCTTCCCGCTCGAGGTGACGAGCGACATCACGCTCTACGCGCGCTGGCTGCGCGACAAGGACAAGGCCGACAAGGCGCTGTCCGCGCAAGACGCGGCGCAGGGCGCGACGACGAGCACGCAAGACCTGCAAGATGCGCAAAATAGCAGCTCGCAAAGCACGCAAAGCTCGCAAAGCGGCACGTCGCAGGGCACGACGACGAACACGCAGGGCTCGCAGAGCAGCAACTCGTAGGACGGCAACCAGCAGGGCAACAAGCCCGCGTAAAAAGAGACGCGAACAACAGACCCGCCGGCTCGACTCGCATCGAGACGACGGGTCCGTTCGAGGAAAGGGCGAGCGCAGATGCGGCTACGCCGCAGAATACGCCGCGAAACCTACTTGAACTTGCACAGGGCTATAGCGCCGGTGCCGACCAGCCCGACCACGCACATCGCGACCCCGAGCGTCATCCACGCGTCGCCGGACGCGCCGAGCAGAAGCGGCGGCACGAAGCTGCCGAGGAACTGCCCGAGCGACTGCACGAGCATCAAGACGCCCATGCCGATGCTCATCAGCTGCGGCTTGCCGAGCACGTCGATGTAGCTGGTCAGGCACATGACCGGGCCGCCCAGGCCTATGACGCCCATGAGCACGGCGCCGACCCACAGGGCAGGCCCGCTGCCGGCCAGCAGCAAAAGCGCGCACGGCCCCATCGACAGGCTCGCGAGGATGTAGAGCGGCTTGCAGCGCCCCATCTTGTCCGACAGGACGCCGAACAGCGTCGAGGATATGACCGCGAGCAGCATCGGCAACGTGGAGATGAAGCCGGACAGCGTCGGGTCGATGCCCTGCGACTGCATGAGCGTCGGCGAAAACGAGAGCACGGCCAGAAGCGTCATGTTGTAGCAAAGAAACCCGAGGAAGAAGAGCAGGGTGTTGGGTTTGAACAGCTCCGTGTAGCTGACCTTTTCCTCCTCCTCGCCGCTCGCCGGCGCAGGCGGCGCGGTCTTGAAGCGCACGACGGCGAAGACCAGAAGCGCGAAGAGTATGGGGAGCACGCCGTACAGGATCCAGGTGCCCGCAAAGCCCAGCGTCCCGAAGACGCTCGAGGTGGCGACGCCGCCTATGACCGAGCCAAGGCACACCCACAACGCCCAGATGCCCGTCGCCGAGCCGATTTTTTCCGGGGCGACGTAGCGCTGCACGCACAGCGGCCCGCAGATGGTGACGAATATGAAGGCGACGCCCTCGATGCCGCGCGAGAAGATGAGCATCCCCGCGCTTGTCGCGAGCGCGCCGACGATGGCGCCGGCAAGCGAGAGCACCGCCGCCGCCATGAGGACGTTTCTCGGCCCGAACTTCTTGGCGAGCACGCCCGTGGGGATGGCGAGCACTATCCCGACGAAGGTGAATATGGACATCAGCCACGACGCGCTGTCGACGTTCATGTCGAACTGCGCCATCAGATCGCTCATGATGACGGGCACCTTGTACTGCGTCGTCGCGATCGCGGTGCCGAACAAGAGCATGCTCACCGCGATGAGCGGCCAGCTCCTGTACTGTTTCTCCTCGTTCATGATGCTTCCCCTCCTTTCGCGCCTACAGCGCGTTGATGTTGTCCTGGAGCACCTCGAAGCGTTCGCCGCCCGGCCCTCTGAAGAACATGATGCGCAGCTGGGTGCCGCCCTCGCCGCTCACGGTGAACAGACCCTCGCCTGCAGGCCCGAGCGGCCGGTCGAACTCCAGAGGCGGGTCGAACGGCCCGGCCTCCATCCCGACGCCCTTGCCGCGCAGGTACGCGACGAAGGCGTCCATGTCGGCGACGCGCAAGGCGAGGTGGTTCAGGCTGGCCGCCGCCGCGTCGCACGCGCCCTTGTCGGCGCATTCGAGCAGCTCGAACGCCGTGCCCATCCCCCGCATCCACGCCATCTTCAGCGGTTTGTCGCCTTCCATGGCATCCGAGCGAAACAGCAGCTCGCAGCCGAGGACGTCGCGGTAGAACTCGATGGACTCGTCGATGTCGCGGCAGTAGATGCCCGCGTGTTGCAGTTCCAGTTTCATCTTGGCCTCCGTATCCGCCGCCCGCGCAAAAGGGGGCGGGCGGCCGTCAGACGGGCAGGCGCGTGCCCGCATCAGACGGGCAGACGCGTGCCCAAAGGGAGTGGCAGGGCCGGACATGCCCAGACAGAGTCCGACCCTGCCGCGGAAATTTACCGCGAGAGGGCGCCTAGCCCTGGTCGCTGGACGTGGCGGCCATGACCTCGGCCACCGTGGCGTTCTTCATCCTCAGCTCGCTGATGCAGGCCACGTCGGCGTCGAACTCGACGACGCTTTCAACATCGCCCTCGTAGACGTCGCTCGACTTGGTGCGCGGCTTCGTCAGCTGCAGCGCCTTGTCTGCGTCGTAGGGTATGAGCTGCTCTTTCGGCGGATTGGCCTTGGCGACCCAGTTGGGGCGCGTCTGGCCCGGGTCGGGCATGGTCTCGATCTGGGCGACGTCGCCGTACTTTTCCCTCAGCTCGTCGATGGGGCCGAAGTCCAGGGCGCGCATGGGGCACGACGCGACGCAGATGGGCAGCTCGCCTTTCTCCAGGCGGTCGATGCACATGGTGCACTTGCTCATCTTGGTGCCGGGGTCGTCGCTCGCGAACTTGGGCGCGCCGTAGGGGCAGGCCGCAAAGCAGTTGCGGTCGCCTTGGCACTTGTCCGAGTCGACGAGGACGGCTCCGTACTCATCCTCCTTGAAGATGGCGCCGTGCTCGCACGCGGGGATGCAGACGGGGTTGTCGCAGTGCCCGCAGTTGAAGGCCAGGATGCCGATGGAGGTGTTGGGGAACCTCCCCTTCTCCCACATGTAGACGCTCATCCACTTCTCGGGGCCGGGCGCTATGTCGTACCAGTCCTTGCAGGCCACAGAGCACGCCTTGCAGCCGTAGCAGCGGCTCTGGTCGAAGAAGAATCCGTACTGGGTCATGGCTATCTACCTACCTTTCTGATCTCCACCAGGCCGGCCGTGAGCAGGGCGCCGACGATGTGCGGGAGATGGGTGTCGCCGATGAGCAGGTTGCAGTTGCCCGCGGTGTCGATGCCGTAGGGCATGAGCTTGGATTTACGCTCGTTGTCGAACTCGGACCACTCGCCATGGGCGATCGAGACGGTGCCCGGCAGCAGCTTCGAGGAGACGTACGCGGTAATCTCGACCTCGCCGTACTGGTTGTAGACCAAGACGCGGTCGCCTGTCTTGATCCCGCGGTCTGCCGCGTCGGCCGGCGACATGCGCACCATGTGCTCGTAGCAGTCGCCTTTCAGCCAGGGGTTGTGGTCGTTGGCGGAATGCTGGCGATACGTCGACACCGGCGTGACCATCGAAAGCGGGTAGGCCTGCGTCCAGGAGTGGTAGTAGCTGTCGTTGGCGGGCTCGTCTTGGTAGGTGGGCTGCCAACGCGGATAGGGGTCGTAGTGCCCGCCGTAGCGCGTCTTGGTCAGGTCGGTCTCCTTGACGTAGCTGCTCTCGAACTCGATCTTGCCGGAGGGCGTCTTGAACGGCGAGCGCCCCCACTCGACGGTGTTCTTGAAGGGGTAGAACCACTCGCCCGGCTCGCCCGGGACGCGCACGATGGGCATCTTCTGGAATTCTTCCCACGAAGGCGGGTCGAAGTCGTAGTAGGCCAAAGCGCCCGTCTCGTCTTTTGCCCATTCCTCGTAGGCGGGCTTGTAGATGCGCTCGACGACCTGCTCGTCCCAGTCGCGCCAGTCCGTCACGTCGAGCATCTTGGGGTTGTACTTCTCGGCAAAGCCCAGACGCCGCGCGAGCTCCATCCACACCCAGTCCTTGGGGCGGATCTCGCCGGGCGGGTTGATGCCTTTGCCCGCGAAGAGGAAGTAGTTCATCATGCCCGACGGCGAGCCCCAGAAGCGGTTGATGCCGAAGAAGTGCATGTCCGTCGACTCGAACTGGATGACCGGGGAGGGCAAGACGATGTCGAGGAACTCCATGGAAGGTTGGTCGTCGAAGTACTGCCAGCCCCAGGAGAACTCCATGTTGGCGAAGCCCTTCATGCGCTTGGCCACGTTGTGCTGGTTGTTGATGTAGTTGTTGGGGATGATGGCCATCTTCAGGCAGGGCAGCGGGCTTTCGGGCGGGCAGCCGATGCGCTGGCGGAACTCGTCTTCGTCGATCTCGCCGGCGGCGTAGAGCTTCTGGCAGTGCATGAGCTCGGTGACCTTGTTGTTGTTGTTGGTGATGGGGTTCACCACATCGCCTTTCACCTGGCCGGTGTCGGGCACCGGGGCAAACAGGCGCGGCTGGGTGACGAGGGAGGCCCCGCCGCCCTCGCAGCCGCCCGGGATGGACAGGTTGCCCGTCATCGCCTGGAGCAGCATGGCGACGGCCGCCGCGTAGTCGCCCAGGTTGCGCTTGGAGACGCCGTACATCTGCTGGAGATGGACGGGCTTCATGGAGGCGTAGTAGCGCGCGAACTCGCGGATCGTCTCGGCCGGGATGCCGCATATGGGCTCTGCCCACTCGGGCGTGTGCTCGACGCCGTCCACCTCGCCGACGATGTAGCTACGCCACTGCTCGAAGCCGTCGGGCTCGACCCACTGGGCCACGTAGTCGTGGTCGTAGAGGTCCTCGGTGTAGAGGACGTGGGCCACGGCCAGCCCGAACGCCGTGTCGGTGCCCGGGCGAATGGGGATCCACTGCGCGCCCAGGACCTCTGCCGAGACGTTGTAGACGGGGTCGATGAGGATGAACTTGCAGCCGCGCTCCTGGGCGAGCTTCATGTAGTAGGGCACGTGCCCGAACCACGCGACCATCGGGTCGAAGCCCCACAAGACCACGAGCTTGGAGTTCAGCAGGTCGGGCGCCTCGAAGCCGGGAAACGCGTCGGAGGTGCCCTTGATCAGGCAGTCCGTCAGGCGCACGCCCAGATGGAAGTCCTCGGCCGCCGCGCCGCCGGACGTCGAGTGGTCGCCCCAGCCGGTGATGGTGCCCGGCATGTAGGACGCGAACGGGAAATCGGAGCTCTCGAACGCGACGTAGTAGCAGTAGTACAGCCAGGGATGGTCGGGGTTTTCCTTTGCCATCGTGCGCATCTTGTCGGCGATGGTGTCGAGGGCCTCGTCCCAGGATATGCGCTCGAAATGCCCTCTGCCGCTGCCCTTCTTCCCCACGCGCTTCATGGGGTAGAGCAGGCGTTTCTCCGAGTAGAGCTCCTGGCGCCACGCATGCCCCATGGGGCAGGCGCGGGCTTGCAGCATGCCGGTCTGCACCGCGTTCTCGTCGTCGTCTTCACGCGCGATCCCGCGGTTCACGGAATCGTCCGGCTCGATGGAGACGATCTTGCCGTCCTTGACGCCGCACTTGATCAGGCATGTGGCGTCCCAGCAACCGTTGTTGTGGCATGTCGTGTAGAAGTACTCGACATCCTCGTGACGCTTGCTGAACTTGTCGACTATCGATTCTCTTGACATAGTTCCTCCTCCTCACTACCTCTCTCGTTACCGTGCCTCTCTTTGACGTGCCGTTGCGCGCCCAAATTTCGCGACGCGCCCCTCGATGCAGATTCTGGGTGCGGCCCGATGCGGGCGCAAAGCGTGTTTCCGTTTCCGGTGAAAGCGGAAACGTTATGGCCGCGTTTCATGTCGGAAAAGCCATATTCCCGACATGTTCGCCATGCCTTCGTGTGAACTTTGCCCCCGACTTTCGGCTCTGCGGTATAGTTGGAGAAGAGAAAGAGAAGCGATCTTGAGGGAGATCCATGGACTATTTCAAGTCGTTTTCCGCCAAAACGCAGGCAGCGTTTTACAAGGCGGAAGCGGAGATGATTCGCTTTGCCGAAAAGGCCGAGGCGCTGCCGTATGCCGGGCACCTGCGCAACACCCTGCTCGCCATCGACGCCGTGTTCGCCGTCCGCATGGCCCACGACGTCTCGCTGCCGGCCGTGCCCCTGATCGTCGCCCACGACGTCGCGGGATGGAAATACGACGGCGACATGAGGCGCTGCATAGGCGCAATCGGGGAGATGTTCCATCTGCCCGAGGGGCTCGACGAGGTCGCCGTCGAGGCAGAGCGCTACATACATGCGTTGCAATGGACCTCGCAGGTGGCCGCGCCGGGCTTCGTGTCCACGCCCGCGACCCTGGTGCAGTTGAACAAGATGCTCGTCGGCGACGCGGGCACGGGCAAGGGCAAGGGCAAGGACGCGGCGGCAGATGAATTCCGCAGCGCCTACCTGCCGGGCAGGAAAGGATTCGAGCCCGACGGCATATCCGATGCGGTCAAGCAGCTGTGCACGTTTTGCAACGGCGACTACTTCTCCCCTCTCGGCCAGGCCTCCGTCATCCACCACGCCGTCGAGCGCATCGCGCCGTTTGACGACATGGTGGACAGGACGGGGCTGCTTTTCGCCTTCATCCCCATGTTCAGGCGCGGGCTGTTCTCGAACAAGCTCGTCGTCCCCATATGCTGGGGCGCGTCGCTCGAGCGCGACTACAGGAATACCCTCAAGGAGGCGAGCCGCGAAGAGGAGGACAGCGACGATTACGCCCTCTGCCGGGAGAGGTGGGCCGCCTACAACGCGCGCAACACGTCCATGGCCGTGATGGTCGCCGACATGTTCTTGCAGCGCGTCGAGAAGATGCGCGCGAGCTGGCGGCAGCGGGGCCTGAAGATATCCGCGAACTCCGCGACCGAGAAGCTGCTCGACCTCTTCCTCGCCATACCGCAGCTGTCCATCAGGCATGCCGCAGACCGCATCGGCAAGAGCTACGGCGCCACGAACGAGGCCATGCACCAGCTCGTGAAGGCCGAGGTCATCGAGGAAGTGCCCATCGACAACAGGGAGCGCATCTTCATCTGCACGCAGTCCGCCGAGCTTATCGCGGGGTTCGTGGAGGGCCTGGAGCACATCGGGGAAAGGGTGCAGTAGGGCGCCGGGTGCCGGGAGGTTTGCGCGCGCAAAAAAGGCGCCGGCCATTTTCGACCGGCGCCGGGGGTGCGCGGTGCTGCGCCCTGTTTTCCAGGCCTTGCCTGCTGCGCCCTGCTTTTTTTACGCCTTGCCGGTGGAGTCGTCGTGAAAGTTGGAGTAGCCGCCCACGGCGTTTGCGTTGAAGCGCCCCTCGGTCTTGGAGAAAAAGACCTGGGTCGTCATCAGGTCCTTGATGGTGGCGCCCACGGCGGCCATCGCCTCCTTCTGGCTTTTCCCCTCGTCGATATAGGTGTTGAGCACTTCGGCCTTCTTCACCGATTCAAGAGCCATGAATTCCGCGCGATCCATTGTCTACCCCCTTCTCTCGACAGACGCCCCGAGGAGGCGTGCGCCTCGAGGCATTTCGCGTGAAAAGTATAGGGGCAGCGGGCGCCACGCCAAAGGACATTTCCGTTTCCTCCAAGTCCGAAAACAACGGCGTGGAGCTGCGCAGAAATGCGGGGCATGCGCCGCCGTGCAGGTGGGGTGCGGGGATGCGCGCGGCGCGCGGGGCGCGGCGCGGAAGAAGGCTCTTTCTAGCAGATGCGCGGGAGCTGCTCGCCCACGAGCATGTCGAGTATGCGCTCAGAGCCGAAGGCCGTGCGCAGGAACACGCGCCCGCCGCCTTCCACGACCTCGCCCACGATGGCGGCCTCGGCGCCGTAGCGGTCCGCGCGCATGGCTTCAAGCGCCGCGTCTGCCGCCTCGGGCGCGACGACGCAGACCATCTTGCCCTCGTTGGCCACCTGGAACACGTCGTATCCCAGCATCTCGCATGCGCCGCGCACCTGCTCGTGCACGGGCACGGCCTCCTCGTCGACGCGTATGTCCACGCCCGCCATCTGCGCGAACTCGTTTAAGGTCGAAGCCAGGCCGCCGCGCGTCGGGTCGCGAAACGCCCGCACGCTGCCGGCCGGGCACGCGTCGAGCACGCCGGCGATCAGGTGGTTCAGCGGGGCGGCGTCCGAGGCCACCGTCGTGGAAAAGGCCAGCTCCTCGCGGGTCGAGACGATGGCGATGCCGTGGTCGCCGATGCTGCCGGAGACGAGCACCTTGTCGCCCGGGCGGCAGCGGCGCCCCGACAGCTCCACGCCCTCGCGCAGCACGCCGACGCCCGCCGTGTTGATGTAGACGCCGTCGCCGTGGCCGCGGTTCACCACCTTGGTGTCGCCCGTGACCACCTCGACGCCGGCCTCGGCGGCCGTGGCCGCGATGGAGGCGCAGATGCGCTCCAGGTCGGCGAGCGGGTAGCCCTCCTCGAGCACGAAGGCCACGGACAGCCATTTCGGGTCGGCGCCGGCGGTGGCCACGTCGTTTACCGTGCCGCACACGGCCAAATGCCCGATGTCGCCGCCCGGGAAGAAATGCGGCGTGACCACGAAGGTGTCGGTGGAAAAGGCGATGCGGCCAGCCGGGACGGGCAGGCTCGCCGCGTCGTCGCCGCCCGCGAGCGCATCGCCCGCGTAGGCGGAGAAGAACATGTCCTCGATGATGTCGCGCATCATCGTCCCGCCGCTGCCGTGCGCCATCGTCACCGTGCCGTCTGCCGCCATCTTTTTCCTCACGTCCCTTTCGTCCCTATTGCCGCCGCGCCTGCAACAGCCGCGCCGTGCGGATTTCACCGCCACGGAAACGCCGTCGCCGCGCAAACAGCCGCGCCGTGCCCGCGCTTACTCCATGTCCATGAAGCGCGACAGGTCGATGCCGCCCATGCCGGGCACGCGGATCTTCTTGCGCTTGCCCTTCTTGTTCTTCTTGCCCGCGCTCATCTCGTTGAACTGGCTCATCATCTTCTTCACCATCTTGCGCGTCTCGTTGAAGCGCTTGAGCAGCTGGTTCACCTGCTGCACGCTCGTGCCCGAGCCCGCCGCGATCCGCGCACGCCGCGGCCCGTTGATGATGGAGGGCTTCTGGCGCTCCGCGCGCGTCATGGAGTTGATGATGGCCTCCGTGCGGTCCAGCTCGCCTTCATCGACCTGCCCCTGCGCAAGGGCCTTGTTGCCGCCCGGCAGCGCCGAGACGAGCTTGCCCAGGCCGCCCATCTTGCGCGTCTGGCCGATGATCTGCAAAAAGTCGTCGAAGGTGAACTCCGCGCGGGCGATGCGCTCGGCCTGCTCGGCCTCTATC
>CAVAWX010000042.1:0-15999 GCA_963592385.1 Acidaminococcaceae bacterium
TCTCGGGGAGTACTCGATTTCAAGCATGACTCACGCCTTCAGGGAGGCGAGGGCATCTTCCACGTTGGTGAACCTGTGCGTGCCTGATGCCGCCATCTCGTCGATTTCCCGCAAGCTCTCCAGGCTTTCCGCGTTCGGCTCTGCGGGCCCGAGGGAAAGGGGGATCCGTTGCTCGCGGATCATCTGCTTCCAAAACGCCCTGGTGACGCTTGAAAGGTCAAAGCCGTAATACTCCGCCACGGCCGCGGCTTGCTGCTTCTCAACTTCGTCGACCCGTATGCTCATGGTAGCCATCGTTGCCTCCTGTGAAACATTGTATAGACATTGTAACACGTGTAAGAGTGAGGGCGGCGACGCAAAAGGGCTGGGCACAAGCGAGAAGAGCACGAAGGGGGGGGAGGGCGGAGCGCATCTTTCGCGTTGATGAACCCGCGCGCCGGATGCTGCGCCTACCGTGCCCGCTTCTGGTGAACGAGGCCGAGAAAATAAACGGCGTCATCGACCTCGCGGTACTCGTAGACGATGAGGAAGGGGCGCACCGCCAGCTTGCGTATGCCGTTTCCGAATTCATCCGCGACAGATGCGGCGACGTTGGGCGACCCCGCCTCGGGGAAATCTGCGAGCATGGCGGCATAGTGGAAAATCTCCGCGCGCTTGCTGGGCAGCTCGACGCGCGCCACGTCGTCCACGAAGCCCTCGGTGTAGACGAGGCTAGCCATGCAACGCGGCCGCCTTTTCCTCGACGGCGTCGAAGGCGTCTTGAGTCGTCGTGTAGACGCGGCCAGCCGCGATGTCGGCGCGCGCGCGCTCGCACACGGCACGCATGCGCACCTCGTCTGCAGCGTCGGCGCGCGCCTGGGCGAGAAGCCCCTCGAGCACCTCTTCGGAGCAGAAGACATATGCGCCCCTGCCGTTTTCCGTGATGCGCACCAGGCCGGACCGGGCGGCCGCCCTCACCTCGCCTTGCTGCTTTTGCAGGGCCGTTATCGGATAGATAGCCTCCATTTCA
The DNA here is from genome assembly GCA_963592385.1 of Acidaminococcaceae bacterium. Classification (GTDB taxonomy): domain Bacteria; phylum Actinomycetota; class Coriobacteriia; order Coriobacteriales; family QAMH01; genus CAVAWX01. The sequence goes on from CAVAWX010000042.1 coordinate 1,010, forward strand.
TCCCCTTTTTCTCGGAGAATTCGCTAGATAAAAATCTAACTTTCACCCGACACCGCGTCAAGGCCAGCGCGGCGACGACCACGCTGGCGTCCAGCACGGCGAGCGATTTTTGCGAGCTCCGGTATCGCAGAGGGGTGAAAATTGGGAGCGGCATTCCCGATTTTGACCGATTGCAAAAAACGCGAGACAATGGCACCCAAGCGATGGAAGGCGGGCCCATGTATATCAAGCGCGAAATCGAGCAGACGATAGACGCGATGCTGGCGCAGGGAAAGGTCGTCTTGGTGACCGGGGCGCGCCAAGTCGGGAAGACGACGGTTCTCAAGCAGCACCTCGGCGGCGCCTACGACTATGTCTCGATGGAAAATCCGCAGGACTATCTCCGCGCCAAAGAAGACGCCGTCCTGTTCTTCGAGTCGCACACCCTCCCCATCATCATCGACGAGATCCAGCGCGTGCCCGAACTCTTCTCGCCGGTGAAATGGGTCGTCGACCAGTCGGAGGAAAAGGGGCGCGTCGTCCTCACAGGGTCTCAGACATACCACCTCATGAAGGGGGTGAGCGAGTCTCTGGCGGGGAGGATCCGGATTCTCGAAATGCCCTCTCTGAGTCTGCGGGAGCTGCTCGGCGGCTCCCTGAGCCCCCATCCGCACATCCCCGAGAAAGTGCCCGCAAATACCGACGACGCAGCCGCGCGGCTAAAAGACATCTGGAGCATAATTCACCGAGGGTCGATGCCGGAGCTGCAAGACCGAAGCATCGACTGGGACTCCTACTACTCGGATTACATAGCAGCCTATCTCGAGCGGGATGTCCGCGAGCTCGTCAACGTGAAAGACGAGGCGAAGTTCTACAGCTTCATGGTCGCGTGCGCGGCCAGGACCGGCCAGCTTTTGAACGCCACCGACATCGGGAACACCGTCGACGTCGACCACAAGACGGTCGCGTCGTGGCTCTCCGTTTTGCAGGCGTCCAACATCGTGCGCATCGTCGAGCCGTTTTGGCCCAACGTGGACAAGCGCCTGAGCAAGACGCCCAAGGTGTTTTTCATGGACACGGGCCTTGTCTGCCATCTCACGAGGTGGACGACCCCGGAGCAGCTGCGCCACGGCGCGGCGGCGGGGCACATCTTCGAGACCTTCGTCGTCTCGGAGATCCTGAAGAGCTTCATGAACGCGGGGAAGAGCCTGCGCGACGTCACGTTCTACCGCGACGCAAAGAAGCGCGAGATCGACTTGGTCGTGCAAGAGGGACACGTCCTCCACCCCGTCGAGGTGAAGACGGCCGCCACGGTGGGCAAGGACGCCGTGAAAAACTTCTCGTGCCTCGAGGGGCTGTCCGGCTACGAGCTCGGCTTCGGGCACGTGGTGTGCCAGACGCCGAAACCCTACCTCGTCACGCGGGAGGTCCAGGCGATTCCCGTGTGGGCGATCTGACGCCCCGAAAACGGCTTGCACGGTGCTAATTTTTGGAAGGTGCATTAAGCGATAGAAATGGAACACGTCAACAAACGACTGGCAGAAGCAGAAGAGCTGTTGCTGCAACGCGCGAAGGGCTCCAAGCTCCTCTCCATGGATGCGGTTCTTGCCGCTCCTCCTGATAACGCCTGGAACACTGTGCGGCTGCATTTTGAGGATTTCGACATCGATATCAACAACTATCTTCACGAAATCGTTGTCGATGAATTTGGCACGCTGGAGGAGTTCGGCCTTTTGTCGGTTGCCGAGGCAACGGCAGAAACCCTCGACATCCCCGAGGTGGGAACTAATACTACTGTGTTTACGGTGAACGAACGCGTTGTCGACCTCGCCATTGTCAACGACATCGCCGAGATTTACGGAAACGGAACGCTTGTCGCGAAGCTCGAATACCCTCAGGCCATCGCGCTGCATACCGAATCGGGGATCATCATGTTCGACAAAGAGGTTTGGTTTTCAGAGATGGTCGTCATCAAAAGGGGCGAGAAGCTTGACGAGCTCCTATACGACGAATCAATCAACTGGGAGGATGACCCCGAGGAGGATCCCACAACCCATTTTGAATTCCACACGGAAACCAAGTTTATGTAGTTTTTGACTCGTTCCCGCCGGGGCAATTTGTCCCGGTGGGAACAGCTCCACCCATATGTGCTCCTCGCCAAATCATCCAAATTCGCTCGCGGAACGCACGCGAGGGAAGGCGGGGCGGGTGAGGGACAAGGCGCGCGGGTTTAGCGGCGGGCGAGGTGCAGGTAGGCGGCCAGGCGCTGGTCGGGCACGGCGCCGCGCACCGCGCAGCCCGGCTCGCGGGTGTGCGTGCAGTCGGCGAAACGGCAACTGCGGCTCAGGCGCGCGATGTCGGGAAAGCCGCGCCGCAGGCTCTCGTCCATGTCGAGTATCTGCAGGGTGCGCAGGCCCGGCGCGTCGATGACCACGCCGCCGCCGGGCACGGCGAGCATGCGCCGCGCGACCGTCGTGTGCCGCCCCTTGCCGTCGCGGGCGCGCACCTCGCCCGTCTGCTGGGCCTCCGCGCCGACGAGCGCGTTCACCAGCGTGGACTTGCCCACGCCGCTCTCGCCCAAAAACAGCGCCGTGGCCCCCGGCGGACACGAGGCGCGCAGGCGCTCCACGACCGGCTCCAGCCCGCGGATGGCGTCTTCGCCCGCGTCCGCGCCAGCTTCTTTGGCTTCGTGCGCGCTGCCGGTGAACGCCGTGCCGGGCGCCCCGGATGCGGCATCGCCCGCGCCGCTGCCATTCGCATCGCCGTCGCCGCCCGCTTCATTCCCGCCGGCGCCCGGCCTACCTCTAGCTTCCCCGGCCCCGTCCGTTTCACCATCCGCGCGCGCCGGGCTGACAAGCGCCTCCACATCCGACATCACGGCGCCCACCTGCGCCAACGCCGCGTCCACCGCCTCCGCGCCCGCGACATCCGCCTTGGTGAACACGAAGCTGCACTCCGCCCCGCACCCGCGCACCGCCGCCATCTGGCGCACGAGCAGCCCCGCGTCCACGCCCGCGCCCGCAAGCGACTGGCACACGAACACGTGGTCCACGCCCGCGGCCAGCACCTGCACCTGCGTCTGGCCCTCGCGGCCCACGCGCTTCACCCGCGAAAGGCAGCCGCGCCGCTCCAAAATGCCGCAGATGACGGGGTGCTCGTGCCCGGGCGCCACGTCCACGACGACCCAGTCCCCCACCGCCACCTGGCTGTCCCCGCTCTTCTTGATGGCCGCCGCCAGCTCGCAGCGCTGCTCGCCGCCCTCCTCGCACACGACGGCCGGCAGGCTGCGGTCGAGCGAGGTCACGCGCCCGAGGGCGAAGGTTCCCGCCGGCGCGGGCAGCGCGAGCGCCGCCGCCTCGAATTCGCGGCGCACCACATCCGTGCATCCCAGCTGCTCAAACGCGATCACGATCTGCCCTCCCGAAAACGCAGCCAGCAAAACAGGCCGAGCAGGCACGCGCCCACGAAGCACACGGCGATCGCGCCGATGCCGTGCTCCAGGCCGACGACGTGCTCGATCGCGCCGCCCGCGTCCACCACCTCGACGCTTTGCGCGTGCAGGTCCAGCTCGCCTTGGTGCTCGTGGCAGGCCACGGAGTAGACGCCGGTCACGCGCACGACCGTGCCCGTGTTGTTGTAGTCGCCTAGCCGCGAGATGCATTCGGCCTGCTCGGCGCTCATGTACACGCCCACCGAGGTGCCCGACGAGCCGAGTATGTTCACCCACACGCCCCCGTCGCCGGCGGCCAGCTTGTCGCCCACCGCCTCGCCCTGCACGCGCACGACGCCGCCGTCGAGCGCGCGGTTCACCCGCGTGAGCACGCCCACGCGCGTCTCGACCACCACGTCGCTGTCGTCGGTGTTGGCCTTGCCCAGATTCGACAGCGACTCGTAGCGGTTCGACAGGGTGCCGATGTCGGCCTCGGCGTCTCCGTTGGCGCCGCCCGTGCTGCCGCCCGTGCCGCTCGCGCTCGAGACGGCCAGAGCGGCCTGCGCGGGCACCAGCGCGAGGGCAAGCGCGAGGGCCCCGGCCAGCACGAGGGCGCCGCGTCCTTCACCGCGTGCGCGATGCCGCTGCCGGCCGCCTGCATGTTCACCATTCGTGAACGTGCCGACCGCGCGTCCGTCGCCTTTACCCTGGCCGCCCGCACGTCCGCCGCGTCCTTCACCGCGCGCATTGCGCCAGCCGCCCGTGCGCGCGCCGCGTTCGTTCTTGCCCCCGCGTCCGCGCCTACGACCCCTGCGCCGATTGCGCCGCCCGCGCCCGTCGTGCGGCCGCGACACGAAGGTGAACACCAGCTCGACCACCATGGCGAAAAACGCGACGAACTCCAGACGCCCGAGCCACATCTCCACGATGTAGACCAGCTCGAGGCCCTCCGGCATGCTCGCCGAGGAAATCCCCAGCGTCAGCCCCGTGTTCGACGCCGCCGACACCGACTCGAAGATGGCCGGCAGCGCCTCGTAGCCGTACACGATGCCCGCGACCGCGCCCAGCGCGTACGTCGCGATGTACATGAGCATGATGGTCATCGCGCCCGACACGAGGTCCGGCGTGAGCAGCTGCCGCCCCCGGTGGTTGAAGAAGGTGCGCGGCCTCGCGCGGTCCGGGGCGATGGCGGTGCGTATGGTCTGGGCGATGGACTTCACCACGATGCCGACGCGCAGCGCCTTGATGCCGCCGGAGATCGACGACGCCGACCCGCCGATGCACATCCCCAAAATCACGACGAACAGCGCGCCGGTCCCCATGGCGTAGAGGACCTGGCCGGGGTACAGCGTCGAATACCCGATGTTGAACGCCGCGCTCATCACCTCGTAGAGGCCGCGCCGCAGCATGGCGCCCAGCCCGGTGAAGTACGACCCGGCCGCCAGCGCGAGCATCATCAGCACGACGAGCATGGACACCCAGATGGCGATGGTGCGCACCTCGATGTCCTTGAAGAAGCTCTTCACCACGCCCCGCCACAGGTCGCCGTAGAGCAGGAAGTTCACGCAGCTGAAGATCATGATGACCATGGTGATGGCCTCGATCGGCCAACAGTGGTAGTAGACGATGCCGGCGGACTGCGAGGTCATGCCGCCCGTCGTGTAGTCCGAGGCCGTGAGGAAAAAGCCGTTGAGCAGCGCGCGGTGGGGCGCCATGCCCAGCATCAGGCACGGGATGGTGCAGGCCACGGTGCCCACGCCGATGATGACGGCCGACACGCGGAAGATGAAGCGCGAGGTCTGCTTCACCTCGGGCATGACGTGGCCGGAGCGGCCTTCTGCCTGGTAGAGCGAGGCGGCCACCGAGCCGGAGCCGAAGATGCCCAGCGCGAGCGCGATCACGACGACGCCCACGCCGCCCATCACGTTCATCACGCAGCGCCACGCGACGATGGACAGCGCCATGTGGTCGAGGTCGATGCACACGGACAGGCCCGTGGTGGTGAAGCACGAGACCGTCTCGAAGAGGGCGTCGAGGTAGGAGGGGTAGTTGTCGGAAAGCGCGAGCGGGATGGCGCCGAAGGCCGAGAGCACGATCCAGCACAGGCCCGTGACGACCAGGGCCTGGTGCCAGTTCAGGACGGCCGGGTGGATGCGGCACATCATCAGCAGGGAGGCGGCGATGCCCGCGACGCCGATGCCCATCATGAAGCCCATGACCGCCGTCGTCTCGGCCAGCACTATGGCCAGCGCGAGCGGCACGAGCATGAAGCCCGCCGTCATCAGGACGAGGGTGCCCAGGTAGTAGGCGATGGTGCGCCAGTCGTCGAGATGCAGGCGATGGATCACGGGGAGCGCCGCCTACATGACGGCCCAGACGAGGACGGTCAGGGCGACGAGGAAGGCGATGAACGCGACGGCGGCGGCCAGCAGGACGAGAAGCCCCCTGACAGGATGGTTCTTGTGCTCTTTTGCCCGCGACTTCGCCATGCGCGCCCCCTTGCCGTCTGCTGGGGGGATTGTAGCGCGGGCGGCGGCCTTGCGCGTGCGCCGGGAGCGCAAAGCCCGCCGCAGCCAGCCACGGCGCCCTGTGCGGCGCAAGACCACCTGGCAGACGGCCAACGCGATCAGGGCGGCCAGCGCCAGGGTGGCGGCGAGGACGAGGCGCGCCGTGGGGACGGGGCGCTCGATGGGTCCGCCTTGCGCCTCGACCGTGACCTTTGTCGCGTGGACCTCCAGCTCGCCTGCGTGCGCGGCGCATGCGCGGTTGAAGACCCCCTCGACGACGATGTCGTCGCCCTCGCTCGTGTAGCTGGTGAAATGGGCGATCTGCGCCGCCTGGTCCGCGTCCATCCAGACGCCGATGGCGCGGCCCGCGGACTTCACGCTCACCCAGACGTGGCCGGCGGCGTCGGTGGCGTGGTCGTCGGCAGAGGCGTTGGCATCGGTGGCGGTGTCGTTAGAGGCGCCGGCGCCGTCGGCACTGGCAGCGGCGCCGGAAGCGTCGGCGCCGGCGGTCTCGTTGGCGCCGGCGCCCGAAGAAGCGGCGTCGGTGGTGTCGGCCAGCGCGGACCCGATGGCGACGCCGGTGAAGCGCACCGTCTTGCCGTCGAGGCGATAGCTCGCGCCGAGCAGGCTCTTCACGTCCTCGTCGCGGTAGCTCGCGGCGGCGTCGGCGTCGGCCGGGTCGCCGGCGGCAGCGCTCGAAGAGGCGGCAGTAGTGGCGGCATTGTCGGAGCCGTCGCCTTGCGCCGCAGCCGCCGCGCCCGCCGACAGCCCAGCCACTCCCTGCCCCGCAAGGCATGCGCACAGCAGCAGCGCGGCGCCCAGCCCGAGCAGGCGGCTGCCTCTTTTACCAGAACCGCGCACGTCGGCCGCACCCCGAGCGTCGCCCGTGCGGCCACCCCCTTCACCATGCCCTATGCCCCGCCGGCCGGCCGCATTCCGCCTGCTGCCGCCCGCGCGATCTCCCCCTTCACCATGCCCTGCAACCCGCGCACCCCCGAGGCTGCCCGCGCCCTTCGCATGCGCGCCCTTTCCCCGCGCCCCCTTCTTGGCACGCGTGCTTTTCCCGCGCGGCCCGAACATGCGCGTCGCGCGCATCGGGCGAAACGAAACGACCGCGCCGGCCACTATCGCGAACAGCGCGATGAACTCCAGGCGCCCCGCCCACATCTGCAGCATGGCGACGACCTTTTCGGCAAGCGGCATCGACGGCGAGGTCAGCCCGGCATCGATGCCGGCGTTGCACAGAAATCCCAGCGACTCGCACACCGACAGCACCGCGTCGTTGCCGTGCGCGATGAACAGCATCGCCCCGAGCGCGGCGAAGACGATGAAGAAGATGGCGACCGTCATGGCCGAGGTGGCGGCGGCCGGGGTCAGGCGCTTGGAGCCGAAATGCTCGTAGCGTATGGTCAGCCACGCGCTGTCGGGCACGAGCTGGCGCAGCACCGAGTAGCGAAACCAGCGCAGGATCTGCATGACGCGAAACACCTTGACGCCGCCCGAGGCGCTGGCCGTGCAGCCGCCGAAGACCACCGCGCACAGCAAGAGGATGAGGGCGCCGTCGGAGAGTATGCCGCCGAACTGCTCGGGATACACCGTCTGCATGCCGCCGGTGGTCGCCGCCGAGACCGACATGAAGGTGGCCTGGGCCGCGAGGGCCTCCGCGTTCGGGAAGGCGCCGTCGCGTGCGAGCGCCACCGAGACGGCCGCCACGACGATTACCATCCACACCGCGTAGGTGCGCAGCTCGGCGTTGCGCCGCACTTTGTCCGCGCGGGCGCGCATGGCGCAGATGAAGACGGTGAAGTTCAGGCTGCCGAGCAGCATGAGGACGGCGGCGAGCACGTCGAGGCCGAGCGAGTGGTAGTAGACGAGGTTGGAGACGTGCGGGATGAAGGCGCTGGTGGACAGGGCGTGCGCGGCCAGCGAGAAGCCCTCGACGGCGGCGTCTGGGGCGGGCAGGCCGAGGCGGGCGAGGAGGACGGAGGCGGCCGCCCCGCCGACGACGAGCATGGTCAGCGAGACGGCGACGACGTCGCGTGTGAGCGAGCGCAGGTTCGAGCGGGTCGCGTTGCGCACGCCGCGCTCGCTCAGGGCGCCGCCCTCGTCGTCGTCGGCAAATCCGAGGCCGAAGAACAGCGTGACGATCACGATGGCCTGGGCGCCGACCGTCGCGAGGCACGCGCGCCAGACGGTCTGCGCGTGCGAGAGGGAGTCGATGTCGGCAAGGAGCGTCGCGCCCGTCGTGGTGATGGACGAGACGGCGTCGAAGAGCGCGTCGAGAAACGAGGCGAAGTCGCCCGAGAGGTACATGGGCAGCGCGGCCACGAGCGCCACGAACACCCAGGCGATGCCCGTGAGGAGCAGGGCGCGGCGCCGGTCGAGGCCGCTGGAGGGGACCATGCGCAGCAGCGCGCCCAGAAGCAGCGAGAAGGCGGCGCCGGCGAGGAAGTTTGCCACCTGCGCGTATTCGCCGCACGCGAGGCCCGCGGCCAGCGGGATGAGCATGAGGGCGCCGACCAGCACGAGCAGCGCGCCCACGTAGTGGGCAAGGGTCAGGATGTCTGTCAGATGAAAGCGCGGCAACATGATGCGCGTAAGTATAAGCCAGCAGGCGGGCGGCCATTTTGAGCAGTATGCCGTCGCATCTACGTGTAAAATATAATGCAACGATGCATTATGCACGTCTGCATACAAGGAGGCGCCCATGTTTGTCGGGAGAAGCGAAGAGTTGAATCGCCTGGAAAAGCTGTACCGCAGCGGCGGCTTCCAGATGGCGGTCGTCTACGGCCGGCGCCGCGTCGGCAAGACGACGCTCGTGCACGAGTTCGCCAAATCGAAGAAGGTCCTGTTCTTCACCGCGCTCGACCAGGCGGACAACGACAATCTGGCAGATTTCAGCACCCGGATATGGGAGTTCTTCGACATGCCCCAGGCGACTCCCTTCGCCTCGTGGGCCGACGCCTTCGATTTCCTCGCGCAGCAGGCAAAGCGCACACGCTTCGTCCTCGTGTTCGACGAGTTTCCCTATGCCGCCACGAGGAACAAGGCGCTTCCCTCCATCCTGCAGGCCTGCATAGACACCAAGCTCAAGCAGGGAAAACTGTTCATGGTGCTGTGCGGAAGCAACCAGGGCTTCATGGAAAGCGAGGTGCTCGGGCGCAAAAGCCCGCTCTACGGACGGCGCACCGCGCAGCTTAAAATCGGGCCGCTGGGCTACCTCGACGCCGCGAAAATGCTGCCCGGCGCCGATGCGCAGGAGCTCTTCCGCTACTACGCCTGCTTCGGCGGCGTGCCCTACTACCTCGAGCAAATCGACGCCGGCCTCTCGTTTTGGGAAAACGTCGCGGAGCAGTACTTCGACACGACCGGCTTTCTCTACGACGAGCCCTACGGGTTGCTGCGCCAAGAGTTCAGCGAGCCCGCCCTGTATGCCTCGATCCTGCGGGCAGTCGCGGGCGGCGCAAGCCGGATGACGGACATATCCGGGCAAACCGGGATCGCCCGCACCTCACTTCCCCGCTACCTCAGCTCGCTTGCCGCGCTCGGAATCGTCGAACGCGTGGTGCCCTTCGGCGAAAATCCCGCGACCTCGAAGCGGGCCGTCTACCGCATCGAGGACGCCTGCTACGACTTCTGGTTCGCCTTCGTGATGCCGCGAATCTCCGAGATCGAGCAGGGGCTCGGGCGGCCGGCGGCCAACGCCATAGGGGACGCGCCCCTGAACACCTATCTGGGCAAACGTTTCGAGCGCCTGTGCGCGGAATGGCTCGTCGCGCAGGCAAAGGCGGAAGCGCTGCCCATCGCGGCGACGCGCGTCGGCTCTTGGTGGGGGACCAATCCCGTATCGCGCGAGCAAGACGACATCGACGCGCTCGCGGCGGACACCTCGCGCAAGCGCCTGCTGATTGCCGAGTGCAAGTACCGCGAATCCTTCGACGAGAGCGAGACGCTTGCGAAGCTGGAGGCGCGGCGCACCCTCGTGAAGGGCTACAAAACGGTTGCGGAGTTCCTGTTCAGCAAGCGGGCACTCTCCCGGGCGACGCAGGCGAAAATCGCGCAAGATCCGCAGCTTGCGGGCATCACGCTCGAGGAGATGTATCGAGGCTGAACAGGCCATCTAGTGGCTCAGGGCCGGCGATTTGAGTTTCCCTCGAGCGCATGGCGGTCGGGACGGCCATACCCAACCTCCCCTTGGCGCAACCCGAAGGAGATAATGCCGTCTGCGCGAACGTGAAATATGGCCCCGGATATTCGCTCCTTATTTCAAGTTCATGTGCTAAATTGAAATAAGGAACAACATGCCGACCGCATATTTCACCATCGAAAGGAGGCGCGGGAAATGAATGAACGCTCCGGCCACTTGAAGACGAACCTGTCCGGGGAGGCGGCATACGAGTCCTTCGTCCCCAGCCCCCTGCCGCCCGTGCCGCCCGTCGAGATGGAAAGCGACATGGTTGCCTTGCTGGTCGATGCGCATGCGCGCCTCGCCGCCCTCGAAAGCGTGGCGGCGCGCATCCCCGACCTCGGCCAGCTCGTGTCCATGTACGTGCGCAAGGAGGCGCTCCTGTCCTCCCAGATCGAGGGGACGCAGGCCACGCTGGAAGACATACTCGACCCGTCGGTCGAGGCCAACGCAAACCGCGACGTCGAAGATGTCGTCAACTACGTCAAGGCGATCGAGTTCGCCGTCGATCGCCTGGAGAAACTTCCACTTTGCAACCGGCTCCTCAAAGAGGTTCACGCCGTGCTCATGGAGGGCGCCCGGGGGCAGGAGAAGAGCCCGGGCGAGTTCCGGCATTCCCAGAACTGGATCGGCGGGCAGGGTTGCGCCCTGCGCGAGGCCAGGTACATCCCCCCGTCGCCCGACGACATGGCCCGGGCGATGGCCGACCTGGAAAGCTACATGCACGCCGACGACGGACAAGACGTCTTGGTGCGCGCCGCGCTCGTTCACTATCAATTCGAGACGATTCACCCGTTCTTGGATGGAAACGGCCGCGTGGGACGTCTTCTCATCGTTTTGCTCCTGATGGAGGAGGGCGTCCTCAGCACGCCGGCGCTCTACGTCTCGTATTTCCTGAAAAAGCACCGCGTGGAGTACTACGACCGCATGACGGAGGTGCGCGAGCGGGGCAGCTACGAGCAGTGGGTGAAGTTCTTTTTGGGGGCGCTTGCGGAATCGGCGTGCGACGCGACGGCGACCATCGACGAGCTGGCCGCCCTGCACGACAAAAACGCCGCCATCATCTCGGGGATGGGGCGTGGCGCGAAAAGCGCGATGCGCGTGTTCACTTATCTCGAGGCAAACCCGATCGTCGAGGTGGGAAAGACGGCGCGGGCGCTGGGCATCAGCTTCAACACGGCATCCAACGCGGTGAAACGGCTCGTCGATGCGGGCATACTGCAACAGGCCACGAGCGGCAGCAGGAACAGAGCCTTCGTCTACGAAGCCTATCTTGCCGTTTTGCGCCGGGGCACATGAAAGCTTCTGGGGCAGCCCGTCGGGGGGCTGGGACAGCCTCGAGGTGAACGTGGAGCTTGTCTCTCTGTTCGGAGGCGACGCGTGAACCTGCCGCTCATCACCCACGACGCCCTCGTCGGTGCCTACGACGAACCCTGCGTCCTGCTCGTCTAGCGCTGCGATTGCCTCGCAGGTTGGACGTTGCAAATTCACTAGTATGAACGCAGGGGTTCCGTCATGGCCGAGCGCATCGCCGGCGCGGTGGAGCGGGCAAGGCGCGAAGTGCTTGAGGCCTTTTGATACTTTGCGCACTGTTCCCGTTTTCAATAAAAATTACTTTGCGCATTGTGGGCATTTTCGGCAATAATTACTTTGCGTATTGTCGAAACACCACCCGAGGAATGCGGTGATCGCCATGGAACTGCGCCGGGACATCTACAGCCGCCTGCTGGAATGGAAGCGAAGCTCAAGCGGCACTTCGGCCCTGCTCATCGAGGGCGCGCGTCGCGTGGGCAAGTCGACCATCGCCGAGGCGTTCGGCAGAAACGAGTACCGGACGTACGCCCTCATCGACTTCGCCAAGGCATCGCCGGGCCTCAGGGCCAACTTCGAGAACGGCCTCAACGACCTCGACAGTCTCTACCAACGTCTCTCCCTCGAGGCCAACACCCCGCTTCATCCCCGCGAGTCGCTTTTGGTCTTCGACGAGATCCAGCGCTTCCCCAAGGCCCGCGAGGCCGTGAAATACCTCGTCGCCGACGGCCGCTACGACATCCTCGAGACGGGCTCGCTCATCTCCATCAAGGAAAACGTCGAAGACATCGTCATCCCGTCTGAGGAGCGAAAGATCAAGATGCACCCCCTGACCTTCCGGGAGTTCCTCGTCGCCTCGGGCCAGGAGCTGCTGGACGGCTATATCGAGCAGCATTGGAAGGACCGGGCGCCGCTCGAGAGGGGCCTCCACGACAAGGCGACGTCGCTGCTGCGCGAGTACATCTTGGTGGGAGGGATGCCCCAAAGCGTCGTGGCCTACCTCGAGTCGGGCAAGAGCTTCTACGAGGCGGACGCGCAGAAGCGCATGATCAACGCGCTCTACGCCGACGACATCAAGAAAGCCGCCAAGAAGTACCGCTCAAGGGTCTCGGCTGTGTTCGAGAACATCCCCGGATTCCTCTCACAGCACGAGAAGAGAGTAACCCTTAGCCAGATCGAGGAAGGGGCAACGTTCGACAAGTTCGATGATCCCCTGTACTGGCTCGGCGATTCGATGATATGCAACCTCTGCTACAAATGCACCGATCCCAACGTCGGCTTCGCGCTGTCGAAGGACGATTCGGCTGTCAAGTGCTACATGGGCGATACGGGCCTGCTTGTGAGCCATGCCTTCTCGGAAAACGAGATCACCTCGACGAACCTGCACAAGCAGATCATGGACGGCAAGCTTTCCCTCAACGAGGGGATGCTGCATGAAAACCTGGTGGCGCAGATGCTGGCCGCCGCAGGCAAGAGGCTCTACTTCTACGCGCACTATTCCGAGGAACGGCATCGCAACGACATCGAGGTCGATTTCCTTCTCTCAAACGAGAGCAGGGTGAACACCAAGGTCTGCCCGATAGAGGTCAAGTCCTCGAAGAACTACCATGCGGTGTCGTACGGGAAGTTCAAGGAGAGGTTCGGCAAGCGGGTCGGGGCGTCTTTGATCGTCCATCCCAAGCAGCTTGTCGCAGACGAGTCGGGTCTGAGGATTCCGACGTATATGTTGCCGTACGCTCTTGAGGACGGAATTTTTTGAGGGAAAGGTTCCGCGCGAAACTCAGCGGAGGTGCTACAATCTGGCTAGCTTAGCCAGATTCAGGAGGCGCGACCATGGTGCAGACGAACATGCTTGAAGCCAAAAACGGGCTCTCCGCCCTCGTCCGCATGCTCGAGTCCGGCCAAGAGGACTGCGTCGTGATCGCACGCCACGGCAAGCCGGTCGCAAAACTCGTCCGCTACGACGCGCCCCGCACATCGCGCAGGATAGGCGCCGCGAAGAAAAAGCGCCTGTACGCCGAGGGCTGGGACAGCCCCGAGACGAACGCGGAGCTTGCCGCCTTGTTCGGGGGCGACGCGTGAACCTGCTCCTCGACACCCACATCGTCTTGTGGGCGCTTGCCGACGACGAACGCCTCCCCGAGCGCGCGCGGCTGCTCGTGGGCGACGAGGGCAACCGGGTCTTCTGCAGCGCCGTGTCCGCTTGGGAGGTCTCCATCAAACACGCGCTCCGCCCGGACCGCATGCTCGTCGGCGGGGCGGAGTTTGCAGACCTGTGCCAGACGGCGGGCTTCGACGAGCTGCCGGTCGCGACCAGGCACGTCCGCGCGCTGGAGACGTTGCGTCGCGACGAAAAGGCGCCTGCGCACAAAGACCCCTTCGACAGGATGCTCGTGGCGCAGGCCAAGGCGGACGACCTGCTGCTCATCACCCACGACGCCCTCGTCGGCGCCTACGACGAGCCCTGCGTCCTGCTCGTCTAGCGCCGCGATTGCCTCGCAGGCTGGATGCTGCAAATTCACCACTACGAACGCAGGGGTTCCGTCATGGCCGAGCGTATCGCCGACGCGGTGGAGCGGGCAAGGCGCGAGATGCTTGAGGCCTTTTTGATACTTTGTCGTAGACGAGTCGGGCCTGAGGATCCCGACGTACATGCTGCCCTATGCCCTTGAGGACGGAATTTTCTGAGGGCAAGGTTCCGCGCGAAATTTGCCTCTTATTTCAAGTCCGCATGGTACATCGAAACAGCGGACAGCATCCCAGCCGCCTGGAAGAACTTCCCCTCTGCAATCGCCCGCTCAAGGAAGTCCGCGCCGCGCTTGTTCACCATCAATTCGGGGCGCGGCCGGGCCGTATAATGCGCCGCATGGCACGAGAACCCGTGAACATACTTTCTGGCATTGTCGACAGAGGCGATTTCCGCGCGTGGCTGCAGGAGCATCACGCGAGCGAGCCCGAGTGCTGGGTCGTGTGCAAACGCGGCCGCCCCACAGACGATGGCGGCGTCTTGTGCTATCTGGACGCGGTGGAAGAGGCGCTGTGCTTTGGCTGGATCGACAGCACCGTGAAACCGGTCGGCGGCGTGCGCATGCAGCGCTTCAGCCCGAGGAGGGTGAACAGCCCGTGGACCGAGTTGAACCGCGAACGCGTGCGCCGGCTGGAGAAGCTCGGGCTGATGACCGATGCCGGGCGTGCCGCCCTCGCGCCCGAGCGGCCCGGGGGCTTTCAGGTCGATGCGGACGTGGAGGCCGCGCTCAAGGCGGCGCGTTGCTGGGCGAAATTCACCGCGTTTCCGCCGCTGTACCAGCGCGTGCGCGCCTACAACGTGGCGTTTTACAAGAAGAGGGATCCTGCTGCCTATGCCAAGGCGCTGGAGAACCTGATCGCGCGGACCAAACGCGGCGAGACGTATGGTGAATGGAATGATTACGGGCGCCTGCTCGATTACTGAGCGCGCGGCGCGACGCTGCTGCCGTAGACGATTTCCTGGTTGAACGTTGTGCGGGATGATGGCAGGCCACCGGGCACTTCGAGATTTCCTGCCCTTGCCAAGCGCAAAGTGACGCAAGGTGATTGG
>CAVAWX010000043.1:0-867 GCA_963592385.1 Acidaminococcaceae bacterium
ATCGAGGGTTCGGGCATGGTCATGGCCGACAACTACTACCAGGTGCTCGACCTGGACGGCAGCGGCCTGATGGGCCACATCTCCATTCCCAAAATATCGGTGAACCTGCCCATCTACCACGGCACCTCCGAGGCCACGCTCGCGAAAGGCGTCGGCCACCTGGAGGGTTCGTCGATGCCCACGGGCGGCATCGGCACACACAGCGTCTTCACCGGGCACTCCGGCCTGGTGAACGCGAAGCTCTTCACCGACCTCGAAGAGCTGCAGGTAGGCGACCGCTTCTTCGTGAAGATCCTCGACAAGACGCTTGCCTACGAGGTCGACCGCCTGCTGGTGGTCGAGCCGGAAGACACCCGGGAGCTGCGGCGCGTGGCCGACCAGGACTACTGCACGCTCGTCACCTGCACGCCGTATGGGGTGAATACGCACCGCCTGCTCGTGCGCGGCCACCGCGTCGACTACACGCCGGAAGCCGAGGCCGAGGAGGCCGCGGAGGCGGGCACGGGCGGATTGACGCGCGAGCAGATCGTGCTGCTGGCAAGCGCGGTGGGCGCGGTGCTCGGCGTGATCATCGTGGCGCTGGTCGTGCGGCGGCGGCTGCGCAAGAAGGAGGCCGACGAGGCGGTCGACGAGACAATTGACGAGGCAATCGGCGGAGCGGCCGGCGCAGCGGTTGGCGGAGCGATAGGCGCGACAGCAGGAGCGGCGGTCGATGAAGCGGCCGATGAAGCGGCGCGGCGCGACGCGGCGGCACGCGCGGCCATTGCGGCGGCGGCTCGTGCAGAGCTGGCAGCACGCGGCGAGCTGGGGGCGCGCCCCGAACCGGAACCGCATGGCGAACCGGGCCCTGAGGTATATAGTGAAGGA
>CAVAWX010000043.1:877-15463 GCA_963592385.1 Acidaminococcaceae bacterium
GCCGACGACGGCGACGGCGCGGCCAATGGTGGCCCTGACGCCGGGCGCCAGGCGTGAGGCGCATGTAGGGAAAAAGGGGAGGCGAGACGCGATGGCGAAGTCCGAGAAAGGCCCGGTGCTCACGCGGCGGCGCGTGCTCGTGGGCGTGGCCGGCCTGATGGCGGCGGCCGGCGCCGGCCTGATCGCCTACCCCTACGTGAACGAGGGGCTCTACCGCAACGAGGTGGCCGCCCTGCGCGCGGATTTCGAGAAACGCGCCCACGGCGACGCCGCGTCGGGCGGCGACGGCTCGGGCGGCACGGGCCGCTACATCGACGTCGAGGGCCTTTACGCCTATCTCCTTGCCGAAAACGAGCGCCTCTTCACCGAAGGGCAGAAAGACCTGGTGGACGCTTTCAGCTACCTGCAGCCGGCGGTGGATTTGTCCGCGTGGGGCATCGAGGACAACATCATCGGCTTTCTGCGCGTGCCCGCCATCGACATCGACCTGCCCATACGCCTGGGCGCCAACGACGAGCAGATGGCGCGCGGTGCCGTCCACCTGACGCAGACGAGCTACCCCATAGGCGGCCCCAACACGAACTCCGTCATAGCCGGCCACCGCGCGCACAGCCGCGGCCTGTCCATGTTCGTGCACGTGCCCGACCTGGCGATCGGCGATGCCGTCTACGTGGACAATTTCCGCGAGACCCTGACGTATCGCGTCGTCGAGACAGACGTCATCGAGCCGAAGGCGACCAACCGCATACGCATCCAGGAAGGCCGCGACCTCCTCACCTTGATCACCTGCCATCCTTACGGCGTGAACACGCACCGTTTCGTCCTCTACGCCGAACGCGCTTGACTATAATCAACGCCTGAAACCATCGGCGCAGACGACACGACGCCTGCGGCCCGGATGCGGCACGCGGCGCGTGGGCGCGACGCGCGGCGCAGGCGCGCACGGCATGGTGGCACGCGCCCGCGCACCCACCCGCATCGGCGCGCAGCTGCGCGGCACCGCATGCAGACAGGCATAGGAGAGCACATGACGCACGAGACAACGAGCACGGCAGCGCACGCGGCAGAGGGCGCGGCACACAACGCGGCGGCCGACCAAGAGCGCGCGCCCTTCTTCATCACCACGCCCATCTACTACGTGAACGGCGAGCCGCACATCGGCACGGCCTACACGACGATCGCCGCCGACGCGGTCGCGCGCGCCATGCGCATGGAGGGCCGCGACGTGCGCTTCCTCACCGGCCTCGACGAGCACGGCCAGAAGGTGGCCGAGGCAGGCGCCGCGCACGGCATGACCCCGCAGGAGTGGTGCGACGCGCAGGTGCCCCAGTTCACCGAGCTGTGGAAGACGCTCGACATCTCCAACGACGACTTCATCCGCACGACCCAGGCCCGCCACGAGCGCGGCGTCCAGCAGTTCATGCAGCGCCTGAAGGACGCGGGCTACCTCTACAAGGCGGCCTACGAGGGCTGGTACTGCATCCACGAGGAGACCTACTACACCGACACCGAGGCCGTCGAGATCGACGGCCAGAAGTGCTGCCCGGACTGCCGCCGCCCGCTGCGCTACGAGAAAAACGGCGAGGAGAACTGGTTTTTCAAGCTCTCGGAGTTCGGCGACAAGCTGCTGGCCCTCTACGACGAGCGCCCCGATTTCGTGAACCCGCCCATTCGCCGCAACGAGGTCCGCGCCTTCGTGGAAAGCGGCCTGCACGACCTGTCCGTCAGCCGCTCGAGCTTCGACTGGGGCGTGCCGCTGCCTTTCGACCCCGACCACGTGGTCTACGTGTGGGTGGACGCGCTGATCAACTACATCACGGCGCTGGGCTACGGCAGCGACGAGGTGGCGGATTTCGAGCGCTACTGGCCTGCGGATTTCCACTTCGTGGGCAAGGACATCATCCGCTTCCACTGCGTCATCTGGCCGGCGATGCTCATGGCCGCCGGGATGCCGCTGCCGCGCCACGTGTTCGCGCACGGTTTCCTCATGGCCGCCGACGGCTCGAAGATGTCGAAGTCCAAGGGCAACGCGCTGTACCCGGCCGAGCTGGTGGGCCGCTACGGCGTGGACGCCTACCGCTACTATTTCTGCGCGGACGTGAAGTTCGGCGCGGACGGCAACATCGGGCACGCGCGCATGACCGAGGTCTACAACACCGACCTGGCCAACACCTACGGCAATCTGTTCAGCCGCGTGAGCAACATGGTGGGCAAGTACTGCGGCGGCGTCGTGCCCGAGGTGGGCGCGGGTGAAGGTGAAGGGGCCGGCGTGCCAGGTGAAGGTGGAGACGGCGAAGGCGCCGGTGCGGCGGGTGAAGCTGAAAACCCCCTGCGCGCGATAGCCGACGAGCTGTATCCGCGCTGGCACGAGGCCTTCGCCCACATCGACTTCGCGGGCGCGACGGGCGCCGTCATGGAGCTGCTGCACCGCGCGAACCTCTACGTGGAGACGGCCGCGCCGTGGAATTTGGCCAAGGACCCGGCGCGCGCAGGCGAGCTGGCCGCCGTGCTCTACAACGCGCTCGAGGCCTGCCGCATCGCCGCGCTCTACCTCGCGCCCTTCATGCCGGCCACGAGCGCCGAGCTGCTCTCGCGCATGGGCCTGCCCGCGCCGCAGGAGTGCCGCGACATCGAGGCGGCGTGCGCGTGGGGCGGGCTGCCCTGCGGCAACGCGGTGGTGAAGGGCGATCCGCTGTTCCCCCGCCTGGAAAAGCTCGACGAGGGCGCGGACGCCCAAGGCAAGGGCAAGGGCGCCAAGGGCAAGGGCGCTGCCGCAGCCGGGGCATAGGGCTTTTCGAGAGAGGCGCGTCTTCACCATGGCGATATCGGACTTCAAGGACTTCGGCGCGCGCGACTGCGCGTTTCGCAACTCGAAGGGCAAGGAGCGCCCCGCGCCGAACCTGCCCGCGGGCGTGCGCTTTGCCGACACCCACTGCCACATGGGCATGCTGGCCGACCCGGCGCTTGCCCTCGCGCGGGCGGCGCATTTCGGCTTCGGGTTCCTCATGTGCATGACCGACCCGGGCGATTTCGACGAGCAAGCCGAGGGGTATCTGGGCGCGCGCGAGGCCTACGCGGCGCACGGTGCGTGGCGCGAGGAGGCCGCGTCGCTGCTTGCCGCCTGGGGCGAGGCCGACACGCCCCTGCCGCGCCTGCGTTTTGCCGCCGGCATCCACCCGCACAACGCGAAGCACTATGAGGAGCGGTGCGGGCGTCTGCTCGAGCTGCTGCGCGACCCGGCGACGGGCTGCCTGGGCGAGATCGGCCTCGACTACCACTACGACCTCAGCCCCCGCGAGGTGCAGCGCGAGGTCTTCGCCGCGCAGCTGCGCCTGGCCCACGAGACGGGGCTGCCCGTGTCTTTGCACGTGCGCGAGGCCCACGACGACGCGCTGGCGATCCTGCGCCGCGAGGGCGTGCCGGCCGCCGGCTGCATCCTGCACTGCTTCAACCTCGACGCCGCCGTGCTCGCGCCCTTTTTGGAGCTGGGCTGCCACGTGGCCTTCGGCGGGCCGCTCGCCTTCAAGAAGAGCTGGGAGACGCGCCGCGCCGCGCTCGACGTGCCCACCTCGCGTCTGCTGGTGGAAACAGACGCGCCCTTCATGGCGCCCGAGCCCTTGCGGGGCACGCTGTGCATGCCCGATTACAGCCTTTTCGTGGCGCGTGAACTGCTCGATTGCTTCGGGTTCGCGGGGGCGGATGCGGCGTGCGGCCTGTTGAACCCGCGCGAAAGCAACATCGCCGCCGGCGCGCAGCCGCTTGCGTGCCCGCCTGATTTCGCGGCGCTGCAAGACGGCTTGTCCGAGGCGGCGTTCCTGCAGCGGCTCTACGACAATGCCGTGGAGCTGCTCGACCGCGAGCCGACCGCTTGGCAGCGCGCGTGAGCGGCGCCGCGCCCGACATCCTCGTCTTGGCCGGCTCTCCGCACGAGGGCGGCGCATCCGAGCAGGTGGCGGCCTCCCTCGAGGCCGACTTGCGGCAGGGCGGCGCGTCCACGACGCTGTGGCGCCTGTCCGCGTATCCGGTGGCGGCCTGCCGCAACTGCGGGGGCTGCGCGGGCACGGGGGAGTGCGTCGTCGCCGACGCCTGGCATGTGCTCTCGCGCCACATGGACGCCTGCGACGCGCTCGTGGTGGTCGCGCCCGTCTACTTCGCCGGGCCGTCCGCGCACCTGAAGGCCGCGCTCGACCGCTGCCAGACCTACTGGACGCGCAAGTACCGCCTGCATGCGCCGCTTCCCGCCGCGCGCCCGGCGCATCTCGTGGTGCTGGGGGAGGGGGGCGACCCGTTTGGCACAGCGCCGCTCGAGGCCGTGTGCACGAGTGCCCTGAACTGCGCGAATCTGCGCATAGAGGATAGGGTGAAGCGTTTCATCGGCTGTGGCGTGCCCGACGGCGAAGAGCTTGCCGAGCTGGCTTGCGCCGTGTTGGAAAGCGCCCGCAGCGGCGTCGCCGGCGAGGCGGGCGACGCGGACGAGGGTGAAGGTGCCGCGGGCGACGCGGGCGACGCGGCGGCGGGGTGTTCACGATGAACTCGCCGCTTGCCAACCCGAGGGAGACACATGCGGTGCTCGAGCGCTTCGGCCTGGCCGCCAAGCACCGGCTCGGCCAGAACTTCCTCGTCGACGACAACGTGGTGGGGCGCATCCTGGAGCTGTCCGGCCTTGCGCCGGGCGCGGGGGAGGCAGGCCGCGACGCCGCCGCCCCCGAAAACTCGGCCGCGCTGCCCTGCGTCGTCGAGGTGGGGCCGGGCATAGGCACCCTCACCTGCGCGCTTTTGCGCCACGCGCGCGTCGTGGCCGTGGAATACGACACGGACCTGCCGCCCGTGCTGGCCGAGACCTGCGCGGCAGACGGAGAGCGCCTGTGCCTCGTGCAGGCCGACGCGTTGAAGCTCGAGCGCGCGCAGCTCGAGCGGGCATGCGCGGAGCTGGACGCCCCGCTGCCGGACCGCCTCGTCGCGAACCTGCCCTACCAGGTGGCGGCCACGCTCGTGCTCGACTGGCTCGCGCGCTTCGAGTTCATCGAGTCCATGACCGTCATGGTGCAACGCGAGGTGGCCGACCGCATGGCCGCGCGCTGCGGCTGCAAGGACTACGGCGCCTACACGGTGAAGCTTTCCCTGCGCGCGCACATCGCCGGGCGCTTCGCCGTGTCGCCCGCCTGCTTTTCCCCCGCGCCGCACGTGGACAGCGCCGTCGTGCGCATAGAGCGCAGGCCCCTCTTCACCACAGACGACGGCCTCTCGGATGCCGAGCTGGCCGCCGCCTCGGACCCCGCGACCATCGACACAGCCTGCGAGCTGGCAGATGCCGCCTTCGCCCAGCGTCGCAAGACCATCCGCAACTCGATGAAGAGCCGCTGCGACGCCGCAGCCGTGGACGCCGTGCTGTCCGCCTGCGGCATCGCCCCGACGGTCCGCGCCGAGACCTTGCCGCCCGCCGCCTACCTGCGCATGGCCTGCGCCTGGCTGCAACGCTGACCCGCTTCACCCTGCGCCCCGCCGCCCCCCTCGGAGGTTTCGCGACGGTAAAGCATCCCCCGCGCTCCTTGAACTGAAACGCCCGCGACGGCTAGAATCTCTCCCTACATACGACAGCGGCGCTCCTTTTCGCACGGGCGTCTTCCTGCCCCCACGCATCGCGCGCGGCATGCGGCTGCGCGAGTGAAAGAGAAAGGTTGCCCATGAAGGTCCTCATCCCCGAGAAGTTCTCGAAAGACGGCATCGCGGTGCTCGAAGACGCCGGCATCGAGGTCACGTTCAAGCCCGACACCACCCCCGAGCAGCTGCTCGCCATGATCGCCGACTACGACGGCCTGATCGTGCGCAGCGCCACGACCGTCACCCGCGAGGTCATCGAGGCCGGCGCGAAGCTGAAGGTCATCGGCCGCGCGGGCGTGGGCGTGGACAACATCGACCGCGACGCGGCCACCGAGCGCGGCGTCATCGTGTGCAACGCGCCGCTGTCCAACGTCGTCTCGGCCGCCGAGCAGACCATGTGCCTCATGCTCGCGGCGGCGCGCAAGACCGCGGCGGCGGACGCCTCCATGAAGGCCGGCAACTGGGACCGCTCGAAGTTCACGGGCACCGAGCTGTCGGGCAAGACCCTCGGCATCTTCGGCACCGGGCACGTGGGGCGCCTCGTGGCCGAGCGCGCCCGCGCCTTCGGCATGGAGCTCGTCGGCTACGACCCCTACTGCAGCCCCGAGATGGCCGCGCACCTGGGCATCACCCTCTACGACACGGTCGACGAGGTGCTCGCGCTGGCCGACGTCATCACCGTGCACATGCCGCTCACCGACGAGACGCGCAACATGTTCTCCAACCACGAGTTCCAGCAGATGAAAGACGGCGTGATCGTGCTGAACGTCGCGCGCGGCGGCATCATCGACCTCGAGGCGCTGGCCACCTATCTGGAAAACGGCAAGGTCGCGGCCGCCGGCGTGGACGTGTGGGAGCACGAGCCGGTCGCCGATTCGCCCATACACCGCTTCGACAACGCCGTCTTGACCCCGCACCTGGGCGCGAGCACGCGCGAGGCGCAGACGCGGGCGGCCACGCAGATCGCCGAGTACGTGATCGCCGGCCTGAACGGCAAGACGGTCAACACCGTGGTGAACGCCGCGCGGGTGCCCGAGGCGGTCATGGACGAGCTGGGGCCGTACATGCCCGTGGCGCAGCGCTGCGGCCAGCTCGCGGCGCAGGTCGCGCGGGGCGGCATCGGCAAGGTCGAGGTGAAGGCCTGCGGCGAGATCGCCAAGACGGACGTGTCGGTGCTGGGCACGGCGGCGCTCGCGGGCGTCATGGCCTGCGGCAGCGAGATTCCGGTGAACATCATCAACGCGGGGTATCTGGCCGAGCAGCGCGGGATCGTCGTCGAGGTGGACAAGGACCCGCTGTCGGAGGTGTACCCGAGCTACGTGTCCGTCACGGTGCGCGCCGGCGACCACGTCGTGACGATGGCGGCCACGCAGGCCCTCGGCCACGACATGCCGCGCATCATCGACTTCGCGGGCTATAGGGTCGATTTCGTGCCCGAGCACACGGTGCTCGCGCTGGAGTACGTGGACGGGCCTGGGCGCATGGGCAAGATCGGCACGGTGCTGGGCGATGCCGGCATCAGCATCGAGAACATGCAGATAGCCCAGGACGCGTCGCGCGAGACGGCCACGGTCTTGATGAACGTGGACAAGCCGGTGGCCAAGCGCCAGCAAGACGAGCTGGTCGCCGCCGTCGACGCGAAGGACTTCGCCCTGATCGAGTTATAGGACGCGCCGCAGGCCGCTGCTAGGCGATCGTGTCGCAGCCCATGTAGGGGCGCAGCACCTCGGGCACGGTCACGGTGCCGTCGGCGTTTTGGTAGTTCTCCAGCACGGCGGCCATGCAGCGCCCCACCGCCACGCCCGAGCCGTTCAGAGTGTGGACGAGTTGCTTTTTGCCGCCCTCGCCCTTGAACTTGATGTTCGCGCGGCGCGCCTGGAAATCGCCGCAGTTCGAGCAGCTCGAGATCTCCTTGTAGGCGTTGTAGCTGGGCAGCCACACCTCGAGGTCGTAGGTCTGGCGCGCGGAAAAGCCGAGGTCGCCCGTGCACAGGGAAATCACGCGGTAGGGCAGCTCGAGGCCTTGGAGCACGAGCTCGGCCTGGTGCGTCATGTCCTCGAGCTCGGCGTCGCTATCTTGCGGCGTGGCGAAGCGCACCATCTCCACCTTGTCGAACTGGTGCACGCGGATGATGCCGCGCGTGTCGCGCCCGGCGCTGCCCGCCTCCTCGCGAAAGCAGGGGGTGAAGGCGCAGTAGCGCAGCGGCAGCGCGTCGCCGTCGAGCACCTCGCCGCGGTGCAGGTTGGTCAGCTGCACCTCGGCCGTCGGGATCATGTACATGCCCTCGCGGGTCTTGAACAGGTCGTCTTCGAACTTGGGGAGCTGGCCGGTGCCCGTCAGGGTCTCGGCGCTGGCCATAGCCGGCACCCACCACTCGGTCGCGCCCGCCTCGATCTGCAGGTTCAACATGTAGTTGATGAGCGCGCGCTCCAGCCTCGCGCCCGCGCCGCGCAGCGCGTAGAAGCGGCTCGCCGCGAGCTTGACTCCGCGGTCGAAGTCGATGATGCCAAGGTCGGGACCGATGTCCCAGTGCGCGGCCGGCTCGAAGTCGAACTCGCGCGGGGTGCCCCAGCGGCGCACCTCGGGGTTGTCGTCTTCGCTTTCACCCACCGGCGTGGCGTCTGCCGGCATGTTGGGGATGGACAAAAGCTGCGCGTCCAGCTCGGCTTCCACGCCCCGCAGCTCTTCGTCGAGGCCGGCGATTCTCGCGCCCACCTCGCCCATCTGCGCCTTGGCCTGCTCGGCCGCGTCTTTCTCGCCGGCGCGCATCAGCTCGCCGATCTGCTTGGACACGCGGTTGCGCTCGGCCTTCAACGCCTCGGATTGCCCGATCAGCTCGCGGCGGGAGGCGTCCAGCTCCAGAAAACGCTCCATGTCCCAATCGTTGTGCTGCTGCAGGCACGCCTCGCGCACCTTCTCGGGGTTCTCGCGGATGAACTTGGGGTCGAGCATGAAAGCCTCCTTGCGGGCATGGGGGTGGGGGCGCCGCCTGGGGCGAGCGCCGAATGCAGTTCGGGCAAGTATAGCGCTTGCCTGCGCCGCGCCCCGCGTGCGCTGCGTCCCTTTTGCCGCGACGATGCCCGTGCGCACGGTGCACGCGCCCGGTACACGCGCCCCGCCTGCGCCCCGCGTGCGCCCATCTCTTTCGCCGCGCGGGAGATGGTTTTCGGGTGTGGGCGTTTCGGGGGGTGCTATGATTTCCCCATTGCCTCGGCAGGTAACTGAGAGGCCGCTCACGACGACCGACGACGAAAGGATCCTGCCATGGGCACCGCACAAGACGACAAGCAGCCGCGCATCATCTCCATCAACATCTCGAAGAAGAAGGGCACGCAAAAAGAGCCCTGCGAGACGCCCCAGCGCGTGGTCGAGCAGTTCGGCCTGGAAAACGACGCGCACTCCGGCGACTGGCACCGCCAGGTCAGCTTCCTGGCCTGGGAGAGCATCGAGAAGGCCCAGGAGATGGGCCTCGACGTCGAGGAAGGCTCGTTTGCCGAGAACTTCACCACGGAAAACATCGACCTGCTCTCGCTGCCCATGGGCACGCAGCTGCGCCTGGGCGACGAGGTGCTCGTCGAGGTCAGCCAGATAGGCAAGGTGTGCCACACGCGCTGCGCCATCTACTACCAGGCCGGCGACTGCATCTTCCCGCGCGAGGGCATCTTCGCCGTCGTCTTGCACGGGGGCACGGTGGCCGAAGACGACACGATCGAGGTGGTGAAGATGGGCGACGGGACCTGCGAGTTCTCGCCGGCCGAGGCCATCGAGGAAGTGGAGGCGGCCCGCGCGGCGGGCACGCTGTAGAAGGGGGCGCCGCCTGCGCGGCCGGTACCCTGTGGGAAGGCAGCTTGCGCCGCCGGCGCCCTGAAGAGCGGGGCGTCAGCGTAGCGCAGCGCTGCAAGAGGAAGGTTCGCATGACGACACAGACCGAGGGGCAGACCAAGCTCGCCCTGCTCATAGACGCCGACAACGTCTCGGCGAAGTACCTGCCCATCATCATGAGCGAGGTCCCGAAGCACGGCGTGGCCACCTACCGGCGCATCTACGGCGACTTCACCGACAACCAGATGGCGACGTGGCGCCCGCTCCTGCTGAAAAACGCCATCCAGCCCATGCAGCAGTTCAGCAACGTGAAAAGCCACAAGAAGGGCGAGAAGGCCGGCAAGAACGCCACCGACTCCACGCTCATCATCGACGCGATGGACATACTCTACGCCGACAAGGTGGACGGCTTCGTCATCGTCAGCTCCGACAGCGACTTCACCCGCCTGGCCACGCGCCTGCGCGAGAGCAACATGTACGTCGTGGGGATGGGGCGCAACCAGACCTCCATCTCGTTTCGCCAGGCATGCACGAAGTTCGTGAACATCGAGTACCTCTACAAGCTCGACCAGGGCAAAGAGGACGAGAACGCCGCGCGCACCAAGCAGAAGGCCGCCAAGGAGGCGCACGCGCGCGACGTGGACGTGGACGCCGACGACGTCGAGACGACCGTGACCATCGGCGCGGTGGAAAGCGCGCTCGCGGGCGTCATCCGCGACAACGACAACAAGGGGCGCACGACCTCGCTGTCCGAGGCGGGCAACGCGCTGAACAACAAGTTCCCCGATTTCGACGTGCGCAATTTCGGGTACTCGCAGCTCTACAAGATGGTGGGCGAGATGCCGCGCTTCGTGCTCGTGCCCACCGACAACGGCTACGACGTGATCTTGGCCAACACGGACGCCTCGACAGGACCTGTGGCCGCGTTCATCGTCGAGCAGATCGGCAAGACGAAGAACAAGCAGATGTCCATCAACTCGCTGTCCACCGCCGTCTACGAAAAGTTCCCGAAGTTCAGCCTGAAGGACGCGGGGTACTCGCAGTTCTACAAGTTCGCCAACAGCGTGGACGGCGTCGTGGTCGAAGGCGCGCTGCGCAAGCAGGCCCGGCTGGAGCGTCCGGCCAAGCAGGGGTAGGGCCTGGCGGTGGCGGGCAAGCGCATACTCACCTACGGCAGCTTCGACCTGCTGCATTACGGGCACATACGCCTGCTGCGGCGTGCGGCCGCGCTGGGCGACTACCTGGTCGTCGCGCTATCCACCGACGAGTTCAACGCGGAGAAGGGCAAGGAGAGCTTCTATTCCTTCGAGACGCGCAAGGAGATGCTCGAGGCGGTGCGCTACGTCGACCTCGTCATTCCCGAGCGCAGCTGGGGGCAAAAGCCCGACGATGTGCGCGCGAACCGCATCGACGTCGTGGTGATGGGCGCGGACTGGGCCGGCTCGGAGCGCTTCGAGTGCTTGCGCGAGCTGTGCGAGCTCGTCTACCTCGAGCGCACGCCCGACATATCGACCACGCAGGTGAAAGACGCGCTTGCCACGGGGAAGTACTAGCGCATGCAGCCGCTTGTCTGCTACGTCGTCACGTCGCTGGAAAACCGCGCGCGCGAGGAGCTGGCCGTGCGCGACGTCGAGCGCCTGCGGGCTGCGGGCGCCTTTGGGACGGGCGCGGGTGTTGGTGAAAGTGGGGGCGGCGGCGCTTGCGGCGCGGGCGCTGGTGAGGGCGCTGATAAAGGTGCCGCCGGCGCGGGCGCGGGCGCTGATGAAGGTGGCGCCGCCGCAGCGGGTGAAGACGAGGGCCGGGGTGCGCGGGCATGTGTGCTGGTCGCCGCGAAGCCCATGGCCGCCGCCGAAGAGCTCGTCGCGCAGCTGCCCGATGCGGTGCCGGCGCACATCTTCGACGCGCGCCTGCATTTGAGCTTTGCCGAGCATGTGATGCTCGCGCTGTCGAAGCGCTACGCGTTTTTCGCGCGCGTCTTTGCCGGAAAGTTGAAGGCGGTGCTCGAGCGCGAGGCGCGTGCCTTGCTGGGGCGGGCGCGCGAGAGCTTGGCCGCAGACGGGGGCGAATCCCCCGAGTTTTCGCGCATCGTCTTTCTGGAGGCCCACGACGAGTACCTCACGCATGTGTTCTCGGCGGCCGAGCTGCCCGTCGATGTGCTGGTCCACGAGGGTTTGCCCGACGAGCTGGGCGCGATGCGCCAGGCGCAGCGCCTGCTCGGCTTCGAGGCCACCCGCATCCCCGGCCTGCCCGTCCGAGACGCGCAGCTTTCCGAGGAAGCGCGCGCGTCTGCCCTCGACGGCGCGCTTTCCGCGACCCTGCTGGGGCGCCGCGCATGGCTCGACGAGGCAGGCTTCCATTTTTCGGGCAGCATCGCGCTGAAGGGGACGCGCGGCCTCGAGGCGCCGGACTCGCTGCGGCTCGAGACGGTCGAGGGCATCGTCTTGGCGCAGGCCGACCCCGCGTTGTGGCGTGCGCAAAGCGCGTCTGCCGCCCCTGCGGGGCCTGCCGCTGCCACCCCGGCTGCGCCGGCCGCCGGCACGCTCGCCTTCACCATGCCCTTTGCCTTCACCCTCGATGCGGAGCAGGCAGAAAACCTGCCCCTGGACACGAAGCTCGTCGTGGCGTTCGAGGCGGGCGGCCTGGCGGGGCGTTCGTTCATCCGCTACTGCCGCCGCGACTTCGGCAAACGCGGCACGGGGCGCGTGGGCAAGGTCCTCGTGGACGAGACCAGCGGCATCGCCTGCTTTTTCTGCCAGACCGTCGCCAATCTTTGCCAGCTCGTCTCGCGCAAGGCCGACCTCGCGGACACGCCCGCCGTGCACCGGCGCATACGCCTGGCCTGGCTCGTGTCCAAACTCCGGCCCGCCCGCCACGAGATCGTGCTGTGGGAGAAGTTCTCCTCGCGCTACGAGGAAAGCGCCCGCCGCGTCTACGAGTATATGGTGGACGAGGGGGACGGGCGCGTGCGTTTCGTCTTGGACGGGCAGGTGCGCGACCGCGACATTCGCGCCGGCAGGATCGCGCCGGCCTACCAAGGCCAGATCGTGGAGCGCTGTTCGTTTGCGCATTACCGACTCCTTTTTTCCGCAAAGACCTTCATCAGCACCGAGGCGCTCTCGCACCTGAGCGGCATGCATCCATCCTCGCGCCTCGTGCGCCGCCGCATGCAAGACGGTTCTTTCGACTACGTTTTCCTGCAGCACGGCCCTTCGTACACGGTCACCTTGGGCAGCGCGGGGATGTCGTTTTTCACCTCGACCGGTGCGAAGGGCACACGCCGCGTCGTGGTCTCCTCGGAGCTGGAAAAGGAGCATTTCGTGCAGTCGGGCGGCTATCGGCCCGAGCAGCTGTACGTGTGCGGCATGCCGAAATACGACGCGAACACCTGGGACGCGGACGCCGACCTCATCGCCGTCATGCCCACTTGGCGCCCCTGGGAGGAAGGCGAGGCGCGCGTGGACTTCACCCGCACGAGCTACCACCGTTTTCTCGTCAGGGTGTGCGAGGCGGTGCCCGAGGAGCTGCGCCCGAAGCTGCGCGTGCTCGTGCATCCGCGCTTCCAGGGATATGCCCTCGCCTCGGATTCGCCGCTTGCGCCGTACATGACGGGCGACACCCCCTACGACGAGATCTTGCGGCGGGTGAAGCTGCTGATCACCGACCATTCGTCCATCACCTTCGACGCGTTTTACCGGGGCGCGAATGTCATTTTCGACTGGACGGAACTTGACGAGTGCATGCAGGCCTACGGGCAGGGCACGCACCTGATGCTGACCGACGAGCTGGCGTTCGGCGAGGTGTACCGTGGCGAGGGCGGGCAGGATGGGCTGCGCGCCCTGGTGGAGAAGGCGTACACTTCCGGGCAAAGCGACGAGCACAGCCGCCGCTACCGCCAGATCGTGGAGTTTCACGACGGCAAGAACACCGAGCGGCTGATGGCGCTCATGCGCGCCGACGGGCTGATCTGAGGCGTGCCCGTGCGAGAAACAGGAGACGACGTGGCGCAGCCCGATACCAGCATAGACCTGTCCCTCGTGGCCTCGGCCTACAACGAGCAGGACAACGTCGTGCCCTTCTACGAGGCGGCCGTGTCCGCGGCCGACGCGGCGGGCAAGACCCTCGAGATCGTCTTCGTGGACGACGGCAGCGCCGACGCGACGGGCCAGCGCCTGCGCGAGATCGTGGAGCGCGCCGGGCGCGAGGGCCGCATCGTGCGGGTCGTCTCCTTCTCGCGCAATTTCGGCAAAGAGGCGGCGATGTATGCCGGCCTCGGCCAGGCGGCAGGCCGGCACTGCTGCTTTATCGACACCGATCTGCAGCAGCGCCCCGAGACGGCCTTTGCCATGCTGGCCGAGCTCGAGAACAACCCCGGCTTCGACTGCGTGGCTGCCTGCCAGGAAAACCGCCGCCAGAGCCGCGTGCGCGCATGGTTCTCGCGGCGTTTCTACGGGACCTTCTCCTCTTCGTCGGGGCTCGACGTCGTGGACGGCGCGAGCGATTTCCGCGTCTTCTCCCGCCCCGTCGCCGACGCGCTCTTGCGCATGCCCGAGTACTTCCGCTTCTCGAAGGGGCTTTTCGCGTGGATCGGCTTTAGGACCCTGCCCTTTGCCTACACGCCCGACGAGCGCCATTCGGGCACCACGACCTGGTCGTTTGCGAGCCTCATGCGCTATGCGGCCGAGGGCATCCTCTCGTTTTCGACCTTCCCGCTGCGCATCGCGACCTTCTGCGGCGGCATCGCCGCGCTGGCCGCCCTCGTCTACGCCGTCGTCGTGGCCGTCCAGCGCATCGCCTTCGGCGTGGATGTGCCGGGCTATGCCACCACCGTCATCTTGATCTTGCTGATGGGCGGCATCCAGCTGCTCGTCTTGGGGATCATGGGGGAATATCTGGCGCGCGCCTACATCCAGGGCAAGCACCGCCCCGTCTACATCGTGCGCGAGACGCTGTCGTCGGCGCCGTCGGGCGACGGTGCGCGCGGGGGCGACGAGAGCGCGCGGGAGAGACGAGGGCACGCAGAAGCGTGAAGAACTTGGGTGAACGCGCGGGCACGCTCGGATGAGTGCAAGAGTGCACGGGTGAACGTGAGAGCGCGGACAGGCGCGGGTGAACATGGAAACGCGGGCGAACGCAAGGGCGCGGGTGGACCGGGGAAGGGGGCGA
>CAVAWX010000044.1:0-15127 GCA_963592385.1 Acidaminococcaceae bacterium
GGCGTTGGTAGCGGGGCATGGATTTGAACCATGGACCTCTGGGTTATGATGTCCGATCCCAGAGGGCCGGTCGCGTGACCTGGGCAACTGTCAGGCCGCGAGTATCCAACCCCGTCGTAATCGACCGTCGCTGATCGAGTCAGCGACAGGCAGACCTCCTTTATTGTTGGAGCCAAGCAATTCGGCCTGCGAGAGATCTGTGCGCATCAGTGTGTCAATGGAGACACCGAAGAATTGCGCAGCTTTCGCCATGTCGTTAAAGCTCCAGCTCATTCCGGTTTTAATCATTCTGTTCATATTCTGGCGATTTTTGCCCATGTAGTTCGCCAGATCCACTTGCTTGAGCCCGCGGACGCTGAGCATCATCTGCATATTCCTGATCGCTATCGACTGGTAGTCGACATCCGGTGCGCTCGCCACCGGTAGCTGCATTGTTGTACTCATGTTTGCAATTGTAACCAGAATGTATAACAAAGCAAACACGGCGTGTATAAGTTGCACAATGTCGCAATCTGATGTATAAGTAACCACATCGGGTTACAAAGAACGTCAGGAGGCAACATGGATACGGCTGAGATTGTTTCCACACTTCTCGAGCAGCGCGAGATGACGCAATCTGCGCTCGCTGAAGAGATGGGTATCACGCGGCAGGCACTCAGCAACAAGATGACTGGCATCCGCTCTTTCACTCTCAAAGACATGAAGGCGCTCGCCACCATCTTCGACGTCTCGATCGATTACGTCGCCGGTGCGCTCGCCACCCCATGGCCTGATCCATGGGAGGGAAAGGAGAAGCGATGAGCAAGGACCTGCTTGACGAGCTCATCGATGTGCTCGCACATGACTTCAAGGACATGGAATCAGCGGAGGAGGTGTGAGTGGATTCAATGTCTCTGGCCGTTGGTCAGGCTCTGCTCGACTTCGTCGTTGCGTCTCGCGCCGAGCTCCGTGGTGTAGACGACGTGGACCGTCACATGACAGGAGCCGCGTCCGAAGTAGGTGAAGCCGGGTTGCGCGTTCAGACGGTCGATGCCGGTCTGGTCTTCGAGTATCTGCTGGGAGAAGAACTCGCTTTCGAGCGCGACCTCTCCGAACGGCGCAACCTCGTCGACGTGCCGTTGCGCAACGGTCTGGTCTTTGAAACGGATGAACACGGACACGTTTCGTGCCGTGTCGGGGCAATTGTTGACAAGGAAGACGGTCGAGGTTTCTCCATCGTATTCGACCCGCCACTTGTGGACCGTCTGGTCGGCGGTGACTGCCAACGCCCTCTGGCTGATCGAGTTCGCGTCTGCAGCTATCTCGTTCGCCTTTCCTGCAAGGCCGTTGGCCTGCTCGGCGGCACGCTTCGACTCGACTGCGATCCGGTTGGCTTCCTCGGCCGAGCCGTTCGCATCCTTCGAGAGCTTGTTGCCATGGCGCGTCTGGAGCAGCGCGATGCATCCGGTGACGCCGCCGGCCATGCCCGTGATGATGCCCGCTACGCCGGTGACCACATTGATGTCCATGACGCCGATTCTACGAATGGAGGCGAACGATGAAGGCCCTTGCCCGCATCATCCTGCACCAGCTGCTGTTCGCGGTGTGGCTGCTGGCCATGTGGGTGCTGTACTGCACGCCGGCCTGCACGCATCCCATCGAGCATCTCATCGCCGCGCCGTTCGTGGTGCTCATCCCGACGGCCGTCATCATGCGCCGACTGTGCTCGGATCCCCGCTTCATCCGACTGGCGGAAGAATTCGATCGATAAAGACTTGGGCGGTTCCACACATTGCGGCATGGACGTGTCTCGTCATGCGCGGCCATGCCGGAACCACCCACCCGTCAAGGAAAAGACGTTAAAACCAGCCGGACGGGTCATCTTCTCTCTTCTCCTCCCATCCGGCCCTCGCCGGGGCCCGCGACCGGAAGCGGGCGCCATGGATCGGCGTGTTCAGGTCACGCCGGCGGATGGATGCGCGGTTCGACTCCGCGCCCCGGCACGACATCAATCCAAAGGAGGCAACCGTTGCCAAGCAAACCAATCAGCAAACCAATCAGCAAACCAATCAGCAGACCGGAAGGCGAGAAGTGGTTCGAGTGGCCGCTTACGCCGGCCAGCGCGTCCATGAGCGCCGCCGAGCTCATCAGCGAACTGTACGAGACCATCAGCGCACTCAACCGCGACCGTGGCTGGAACCTCACCATGGTCGCCCCCGCGCGCTTCGGCGAGATCGTCATCGACCGCGAGGCCGGATGCCTCCGCGCGAAATGCGCATGGAAGGCCAAGGACCCCAGCCAGCTCGGCCCGGAGCCCGCCGGATACGTGAGGAGAGAGTGACATGGCCGGAGAGACCGTCATCACCATCGTCGGCAACCTCACCGCGGATCCGGAACTGAGGACCACTGGCCAAGGCGCGCAGGTCGCCAGCTTCACCATCGCCAACACCTCGCGCGTGTTCAACAAGAAGACCAACCAGTACGAGGACGGGCCGGCGCTTTTCCTCCGCTGTTTGGCATGGAACGACCTCGCGCAGCATTGCATCCAATCTTTGGCCAAGGGCATGCGCGTCATCGCCCAGGGAAGACTCCGACAGCACTCGTATCAGGCGCAGGACGGCACCAACAGGACCGTCGTGGAGCTTCAGGTCGACGAGATTGGCCCATCGCTGCGGTACGCGACGGCGCAGGTCACGAAGACCACCCGTCAGAGCGGCCCATGCGGCAACCCCGCTTCGCCGCAGCCGACCGTCAGCACCGCCGCCGGTGGCTGGATACAACGGCCACAACAGCCGTCGCAGACACAGCAACCCGCCCAGCCGCCTGCCGACGATCCGTGGGGCGCGCCGGCGTCCGACCAATCGTCATTCGGAGACTTCGGCAAACCGGATCCGGAGCCTGAATTCTAAAGGAGCAGCAATGAAAGCCAGCGAACAACAGCGCTCATCCCACAGGAAGCCACGCCCGACACGCTCATCGACCTCATTGGCAAGACACAGCAGGTCACCAAGGCCGCGGCCGTCGTGCTCAAGGCGTGCCGCAACGTCATGGACACCAAGATCAAGAAGGAGCACGTTGAGAAATGGGGCGGCATCCATGCCATCACCGAAGCCGTGTATGACTGCGCCGGCCTCGCGCAGCGCATCCTCGATGCCGGCTTGGCCAGGAGAACATGTGCGCGAAAACCGGCCTCCTCGGCAGATGATCCTCATCGACGAGCTGCGTCGCGGTCTCGATATGGAGGACGGAGACGTGGGGGCGACCGTCGATCCAGACACCGGCGAGATCGACTGAACTACCGGAAGGAGAAGAAGAGATGTGGTTCATCATCGACGACCGGATGGCGGACGA
The DNA here is from genome assembly GCA_963592385.1 of Acidaminococcaceae bacterium. Classification (GTDB taxonomy): domain Bacteria; phylum Actinomycetota; class Coriobacteriia; order Coriobacteriales; family QAMH01; genus CAVAWX01. The sequence continues at coordinate 3,331 of CAVAWX010000044.1, forward strand.
CAGGCGCATCCGCCGCCTGCCTCTCGCCACCGTGGGATTGTGGGTCAAGCTGTGCGTCATCCACTCCAAAGGCATCTCGATGCAGGCCAAGGACCCGAGCGCGTATCCAGGACACTTCGACAAGGGCGACCTCAAGGATGCCGGCGGCACCATGCGGCAGCTGCAGCAGCTCATCGACTCCGGACTCATGGAGGAGCATGACGGCGGCTGGCGTCCCGTCTACGCCGAAGGCATATGCAAGGAGCCTCGCATGCTGACGGAAGAGCAGCGCGAGGCTCGCCGCAAGGCCGGAAGCAAGGGAGGACGCAACAAGGCCGCCAACCAGAAATCCAAGCAAACGTCTAGCAACTTGCTAGCAAACAGCCAAGCAGACGGAGAGCAAAACGATAGTGGAGCCGCCAGCGAAACGTCTAGCAAGTTGCTAGACGATGGCCAAGCAAAAACATGGCATAAAACCGATACCTATACCGATATACCCTCTCCGACCCCTCCCGCCGGCTTCGACCGATTCGCCGAAGCCTACCCCGGCAGTGCCGGCGCGAAGGGCCGCAAGGCCGAGACCGAAGCGCGGGCCCTGTACGCGGCCATCGCCGAGGATCCCGTCCAGCTCACCCGGCTCCAATCGGCCGTCCGCCGCTACAAGCGGGCCGTCAACGACGGTCAAGTCCGCGCCGGCCATGTCCCACGGCTCAACACATGGCTCCATGAGTGGGAGACATGGGCGCCGGAACCAAACGCACCCACCCGACCACACAAGCACACCTGGAACTGCGAACACGTCCACCAGCTCATGGACCCCCACGAAGACGAATACGACCACACCGGAAGCCTCCGCGAAGGTCATCCAAGCGAATGGTGGCAGGCATGCCAGGCATGCGCAGACGAACTCAACAACCAACAGGAAACCAGCAAGGAGAAGCAATGAGCAACTACCAAAGCGACCAGATCAAGCTCATCAACACGAGCCTCATCGACCCGCACCCGGACAATCCACGCAAGGACATCGGCGACGTGACCGACCTAACGGCCAGCATCAAGGCCAACGGCCTCCTCTCGCCACTCTCCGTCGTGCCCCACGGCGACCGCTACCGCGCCATCGCCGGCCACCGCAGGCTCGCCGCATGCAAGCAGGCCGGAACCGGAGCCGTCCCGTGCTTCGTGCTCGACCTCACGCCGCTGCAACAGCTCGAGGCCATGGTCACCGAAAACACGCAGCGCGAGCAGTTGACCGTGTTGGAGGAGGCCGACGCCATCCAGGGAATGCTCGACCTCGGAGCCACCACAGCCGCCGTCGCGCACAGCCTCGGCAGGAGCGCCGACTACGTGCGCGACCGGGTCAAGGCCGCCAGCATCACCGCCGAAATCAGGCACACACGAGACGACTTCGACCAGCTCACCATCGGCCAACTCATGGCCATCGCACGGTATGACGGCCAGCCGGACCGTCAGGAACGCCTCGCACGCGCCGCCGGCACCTCGAACTTCGACTACATCCTCCACAACATCGAAGTGGACGATCGCCGAAGCCAGTGGTTCGACGACGTCTCCGCGCTCCTCGCCACCGCCAACACCGGCCTCAACGTCATCGAGGACCCCGGAGAGACCTTCTCGGATTCCGAATGGCGTTACTCCGGCACCATCTTCCCCCACGCGGGCACTCCGGAAGAGACCATCGAAGAGCTCCGCAAGCTGAATCCAGAAGCGGTCTCCGCCCACGAAGCGACACAGACGATATACCTCTGGGATCGTCGGGATGCGGCCGCCGGCGCCGAAAAGGAAGCACAACGCGCCGCCGAACAGGCCGAACGCGCCGCCCGACGGCACGCGCTCGAAGCATACGCCGCCACGACGGCCGACAAGCGCATGGCATGGCTTCATGGCCATCTCCATGCCATCAAACGAGCCAAACTCATCGAGACCACCGCCCGACTAGGACTCCTGCAGATCATCGACCCGTCTCCGGACGGCTTCACCTACGCCCTCCGCGCCTGGAACGACGACACCGTCACCCGCGAGGAATACGAGAAAATCACGGGCATCGTTGCCGAAGACGCCCACACGGCCGCGCGCATCAGTCTGCAGACCGCAGACTGGCCATTAGAAGCCGCGTCCATCCTCGCGGCCCGCATCGAAGGGTTCATCGACCCATCCGACTGGACCACCGTCACCGTCACCAGCCGCCGCATCCCCGGCTACTACCAGATCCTCGAGGACCTTGGATACGTCCCGGCCGACGACGAGACCAGTCACCTCACCGCGCTCGCAGCCATTATTGACGAAGCCGACGAAGCCGACCAACCCGAAGAGCTCGACGAGGATGAGGAGGCCGATGAATGATGACCGAAAAACAACTCGACAGACTCAGCCGTCTCCTCGCCGACACCTCCGAAACCGCGGCAAACATCGAACTGCGAGCGCTCGCCGGTGGCAGGGCCGATAACGGCATAGCCGCGATGGTCTCCGGGCTGAGAGCCAACTGCACTTCATGTCTGGTTCTGGTCAACGGCCTGATGCAGGAGGGGGTGTGTTGTGAGTGAGTTCGAGGACTCGAAGCGTGTCGCTTTGGAACGCCAGGGCTGGCATTGCCTTCGTTGTGGAGCGAACATCCATGATCCGTCTCGCTGGCCTGGATGTTCCGGCCATGAAACCGCCACGCGATGAAAGGAAACCCGGAATGAAACAGACCATCAACCGCATCTCCAACCGTGTCGGCGACTGGTTCGCCACGTTGTTCACCTTCGCGGCGCTGCTGCTCGTGCCGCACGCCATCATCCGGCCGATCATCGGCGTCGGCCTCCACTACTGGATCCCCGTCCAATGGCTCGCCCTGCACGCCGGGCTCACCGGCATCGCATCCGGCGTCGCGTTCGCCGCCTACATCCTCGCGGACCGCACCGCCGTGGAACCACCGGAAACATAAGGAGCCATCATGGCAGACCAGGGAAACGTCCCGATCAGTCTGGAGACGCAGAACAAGGTGGCCAAGGCCATCTACCTGCGCTGGTATCGCAACGGCCACCGCCAGCCTCCGCTTCCAAGGCATCGGAAACGACATCATCGACCACGATCCGAACACATGTCCCAACTGCCGGCACAAATGCATCCTCCACGTCGACGGCACAAGCCTCAACAAGGCCATCCGACTCTGGAACCACCACGCCAGCCACACGAAAAGGAACAACCAATGAGAAACACCATCTGCGCCGCCCTCACCACCATCACCCTCGCGCTCTGCGTCGCGCTCGCCGGATGCGGCAGCTCGACCAAAGCATCCACGCAGGCGCATGCGGTCAAACCAATCGACTCGCAATGCACCGACGGAGGCACCACCCACGGCTTCTACGAGTGCGCCATCACATTGCAGGACACGCGAAAAGTGGACTGCGTCGTCTACGCATGGGAGAAGCAAGGCGGTCTGTCCTGCGACTGGAGCCATGTGAGCGGCGCGGACAAGGAACCGGAGCGATGAGCTACCAGGAAATCTATGAGCGGTACGTCATCTGCGACGAGTGCCATACAAGCCTTTTCGTCGACGATGCGCCCGACGAGGACGCCGACAACGAGGCCGCTGACGAAGGATGGCAGGTCGTCGGCGGCCGCATCGAAGACAAGCACTACTGTCCGAGCTGCTGGCACGTTGAATGCCATGACTGCGACATCACCGACATTGGCTCACCGGACGAGCTGGATGCCGCGGGATGGCATATCGACCGTGACTATCCGGGCAACAGCCTCTGTCCCAATCATCTCCATCTCGCATGCCGCGAATGCCGCAAGTGGGACGTCGGGCCTCGTCATCGGCTTGAATACGGGGGATGGCAGATCAACTCCACCGACCCCAACGACAGCCTTTGCCCGGAATGCGCCAAAGCCAAGGAGGAAACAAAATGAAAGACCGGACCACGCATCTGTGCCGAAATGCCTGATTGGGTTATCCGGATGCTTTGGCACAGCATCTGGAAATCGGCCAAAAATCATCCCACTCATCCAACGGAAAGGAAGCCATGAGTAAGGAAACACTCGCTCCGCCGCTGCCGCCAATCGACGCACGCACCGAAGCCGTAGCCGAACGTCTGTTCGGCCTCAAATGGGCGCTCCGCAAGGACTCCGACGAAATCATCGGCGAGGAATGGCAGTCCGCACCGGAGTGGATCCGCGACGGATACCTGCGCCAAGCCACCACCGCGCTCGCCGCCGCCGACCAAGCGGAACCCGCGAGCGCCAAGGTGTCCGGTTACAAGGACCGCCTGCGCGTCGAATACCGGGAGTTGACCGCCCGCGCCGGCAGACTCAGGGACATGCTGCAAAGGTATGCGGATGGCACGCTCGACTTCGAGCCCACATGCCCGATCAGCCTGCTGTCCCGTCAGCTCGACGTCATGGACGAATACGCGCTCATCCTCCGCAGGCGCGCCAACCTCGAGCACGTCAGCCTCGGCGAACAGCGCATCGACACGGCCACCAGGGACATCCGATGAGCTACACGGCCGACCGTATCCGCGCTCGCCCAAATCGGCAGCCTGCCAGCCGACCCAACGAACGAACCAACAAAGGAGAACAAGCAATGAGCAACGACATCGATAAAAGTGTGAACCGTCTCAACGCGGCCGAAACCATCCGCCGCCAGGCCATCGCACTGCAGAGACACATCAGCGAGGCGCTCGCCGACATCCAAACCCTCAGCGGCAGCGAGGACATCCAGATCAGCCACGCACTCACCATGGCCACCATCCAAGCATCCAAGGCACTCAAACAGGCGCACCTGATGCAGGACTCGGCCGACATGCTCGACCAAGCCGACCGGCGGGACGAGGAGAACAACCTCATCCGCATGCGCATCCGCAAGATCACCCAGCAAGGCGAATAAAAAGAGAGGCCCCAGCCGACAGGCCAGGAACCTCCAAGAAACCAACACCATTCTAGCCGGAAAGCGGGAACCATGACCAGCCAATGCCAACAATGCGGCGAACCAGCACAAACCACCATCTGCAAAACCTGCGCCAAACACATGAGACGACAAATCACCAGCCTCGCCAAAACCATCCCCGAACTCCGCGCGCTCGCCGAACGCAAGGCACATATCGGCGAGCGCGGTGGTGGTGTGCGTGGTGGTGAGCCTGGTCTGCCGGTGAGTGTGCATTGGCTGGAGGTGTATGAGGAGGCGGCCCGCTTGATGCTTCGGCTGGCGGGTTGCGTGGACCTTAAGTGGATGCTGCTGCCGGTCGAGGGATGGCGTCCGGCGTATCGCGTGGTGTGCAGGTCGTGGTCCCGCGTGGTGTGTTCGCCGTCGGCCGGCGAGCTGGCCGATCGGCTGGACCGGATGCTCAGGCGCATCGACCGGCTCTGCACCCCGACGGACGGCAGGGTGACCATTGTGCAATGCCCCGACTGCTCGACGTCGCTGGCCGTGCCGCAGGGCATGCGCGACGGCTGGTGCCCCGAATGCGGCGAGCGCCTCGACCTGGGCATGCTGGTCTCCGGCCGTGTGGATGCCGCGGGCCGTGCCGCCATGACCTGCTCGCCGGCCGAGGCGGCCGACTGGCTGACCGATCGGGCAGGCCTGCGCACCACGCGCAAGCAGGTGTCCAACTGGCTGGCGCGTGGCAGGCTTCCGAAGGCGCGTCGATTGGGCCGTGGCGTGTGGGAGTTCAACCAGGCCGAGCTCGTCGAGGTGCGCAATCGCGCGTAGTTGCGCACCTCGACGAGTCCATGTAATCTGTAAGAGAACCTGCACCATGCCCCGAGGGGCTGGTGCTTTTCTTTTAGCCCCTGTAGATCAGCTGGTAGAGCAGCGGTCTTTTAAACCATGTGTCCTCGATCCGAGTCCAGGTGGGGGCACCGCAAAGGGAGGTGGCATGGACATGCCCATCGCCATCATCGGCTCATGCATGGTGTTCGCAGCCTGCCTCATCGCCCCATGGCCGATGCCATGAGCAACCCACGCTACCGCAACGTCCACCGGCGGCGGGAGGTACAGGCATACTACCGCGCCAGGTGTGCCGACTGCTACATCTGCGGCAGGCCGATCGACTACGGTCTACGGCCTCCGGATCCATGGAGCTTCGTCGTGGACGAGACCGTGGCCATAGCCAACGGCGGCCGCGTCTGCAAGGCGAACAGCGGGCCGGCGCACCGCTGGTGCAACGCGGTCAAAGGGACGCACACGCTCGCATGGGCGCGCGTCGAAGTGAAACGACGCCTCGCCGGCGGCAAACCCGCGGCCGCGCCGAAACCGCGAGACTTCGAGGCCGCCGACTGGTGAAGCCCAGGGAGTATACCCCCGTCGTCGTTTCGGCGGCGACCTCGTGTGCAGCGCCAATATCTCTCCCCGCGAAAACAAATCGTCGCCGGCGACACCATCGACGGCAAAGGAGGCGCCATGCCGATCCGAACCTGCGCGCAATGCGGCCACGCCATGCCGAAAAACGCCGCCACCAAACGAAAATACTGCTCGGACAACTGCCGAAAACTCGCCAGCAAACACAGACACTCACCACAACACCAAACGTCGCCGGCCGACGAACTGTCGCCGCAGCCGACCGCTCCGGCCACATACCGCGACCTGCTCGAGGTCAGCCGCACCGCGCTCATGCGCAACCTCGAGGACTCGCACTGTCCGGCCACGGCCGTCGCCGGACTGAGCAAACAGCTCCTCGCGGTCGGCAAGGAACTGCTCGAGATGGACCGGGAGAAGGAACCCGACCCGATCCTCGACGACCCGGAGGAGATGGCAGATGGCATCGAAGACGAACCCTTCGACGCCGAAACTCTCTGACGCCGCCCGAGTCCTCAACATCCCCGACGGCATCACCACCACCGGCTTCGGCCGCATCCGCCGCGTCGCAGACCGACTCGGCATCCACTTCGACCGATGGCAGGAAGGCATCGGCACGCTCATGCTCGCCAAACGCGCCGACGGCACCTACGCCAGCTCGGTCGGCGGCATCGGCATGAGCATCTGCCGACAGACCGGCAAGACCTTCACCGTCGGCACCATCATCGTCATCCTGTGCCTGACCACACCAAACCTCAAGGTCATCTGGACCGCGCACCGCACACGAACCTCGGCCGAGACCTTCAAATCGATGCAGGCGCTCGTCAAACGCCCCGGCCTCTCACGACACTGCAAAGCCATCCGCCAGACCAACGGCCAGGAGGAAATCGCCTTCGCCAACGGCAGCCGCATCCTCTTCGGAGCCCGCGAACAAGGCTTCGGCCGAGGCTTCGCCTCGGTCGACGTCATCATCTTCGACGAAGCGCAGATCCTCACCGAAAAAGCCCTCGAGGACATGATCCCGACCGCCAACGCCGCGAAAAACCCGCTCATCATCCACATGGGCACACCACCCAGACCGGTCGACCCCGGCGAAGTGTTCACCAACCGCCGCACCGCCGGCCTCGCGCACGACCCCGACAGCACATGGATCGAGTTCGGCGCCGACCGAGACTGCGACACCGCCGACCCCGACGCATGGGCCCAAGCCAACCCAAGCTACCCACACCGAACCCCGGCCACCGCCATGCTCCGCATGCTCAAGAACCTCGGCGAGGACAGCTTCCGCCGCGAAGCGCTCGGCATCTGGGACCAGGACACCGAACACGCGGCCATCGACCCGGAACTCTGGGCGCAGGCCGCCACACCGACCCGCGCTCCCGGCGGCTGGACCGCCATGGCCATCGACATGCCGCCGCACCGCGGCTGGATCACCATCGGCGCATGCCAAGCCTACGAGGACGGCACCGCATTCATCGACATCGCGGCCCTCAAAGGCGTCAGGAAACACGGCACCAAATGGCCCGTCGACTTCCTCGCCCGCCGCTGGCCACACCTCGCCGCCGTCGTCATCGACGCCCAATCACCGGCCACAGTGCTCATCCCGCCACTCAAAGCCGCCGGCATCGACGTCACCGTCACCAGCGCGTCCGACATGGGCAAGGCATGCGGCCGCCTCCTCGACATGCTCCAATACCACGAACTGCGGCACAAGCCGGACGTGCGCCCGCTCGACCAGGCCGTCGCCGGCGCGACCGTCCGCAAGATCGGCGTCGAAGGCGCGTTCGGCTGGAACAAACTCGGATCCGACGTCGACATCAGCCCGCTCGTCGCCGCCACCCTCGCCCTGCACGGCGCCGTCACCAGCACCCGCCGGCCGGGCGACGAACCAGAACAAAGGATGATCGAACTGCCATGACACTCCTCGAACCACTGCCGGCCACGGTCGCCGGCCTGACGTCCGACGAGGACGAAGCCTTCCGCCGCCTCACCGCGAAAATCATCCGCCACCGCACACGCAACCGCATCCGTACCGTCTACTACAACGGCCGCAACAAGCTCCACGACCTCGGCTACAGCCTCCCACCAATCGCCAAAGACGTGGAAATCGTCGTCGGATGGCCGGAAAAAGCCATCGAAGGACTCGCCAACCGCGTCGTGCTCGACGGCGTCACCACCCAGGACGGCAGCGACCTGAGCAAACAGGTCAGCGACCTGCTCGACGCCAACGACCTCGCGCAGACCGCCGAAAACGCGCACACCGACGCGCTCGTCCACTCCTGCAGCTTCATCGCCGCGCTCCAAGGCGCGCCCGACAGGGGAGAGCCCGCCGCGATCATCCAGGAGTTCCCCGCCGACGTCGCCACAGGCACATGGGACAGCCGCATCCACGGCCTCACCGAAGCCCTGCTCTACGACGTCGACGAGGACGAGACCTACGGCCGCCAGATCCGCGCATGCTACCTCATGCTGCCCGGCAAGCTCATCGGATGCACGCGCGCCGACTGGCAATGGACCGTGTACGCGCGCGCCGAATGGCGTGGCCGCCTGCCCGTCGAACTGCTCGCATACCGTCCGGACAGCAAACGCCCGTTCGGCCGGTCGCGCATCAGCCGGACCGTCATGAGCCTGACCGACAGCGCCGTGCGCACCTTCCTCCGCAGCGAAGTGCAGGCCGAACTGTATTCGGTGCCGCCACGATACTTCCTGGGCGTCAGCGAGGACATGTTCCGCGGCAAGGACGGCAACCTCAAGCCACGATGGCAGATCATGCTCGACCAGGTGCTCGCGCTGCCGCGCGACAAGCAGGGCAACCTGCCGCAGGTCGGCACGTTCACCCAGGCGAGCTTCGAGCCGCACGCCGCGCAACTGCGCCAGACCGCGTCCATGTTCGCCGCCGCCACCAGCCTGCCTCCCGACTCGATGGGCGTGCTCACCGACAATCCAAGCTCGGCCGAAGCGATCGACAAGGCCGTCAAGGAACTCTGCCTCAACGCCGAAAGCTGCCAACGACGCTTCGGACCAGCATGGGAGCGCATCATCGCCACAGCCGCCCGCATCGCCGGCGACGGCCAGTCCACCGCGGTGTCAAGCCAATGGCGCAACCCCGCCACGCCAAGCCGCGCCGCGGCCGCGGACGCGGCCGTGAAGCTCGTCGGCGCCAACATCCTCCCGGCCGACAGCGACGTCACCTACGACATGCTCGACCTCAGCGACCGGCAACGCCAGACCCTCCGGCGCGAACAACGCGCCAAACGCGCCCAGCAGGCGCTCGACCGCATCGACCAGACCATAGCCACCCAGCAGCAAGGAGCCGACAATGCAAACGGACAGCCAGCTGCCGAAAACGCAGGAAGCTCTGGACAAACGGCTCGACCAACTGCATGACGCCTACCTGCAACGACTCGAACGCCTCAAACTCGAATCAGGATGGAGCCTGGATTCGATATGGGGCGACGAACACTGGTATCCGGACGACGAAAGCCGATGGGAAGCCGCCTGCAAAGAAGTGGAAAGCTACAACGACAAGGCCGCGCAGGCCGCCGCCGACTACTTCGAGCAGATCCGAAGCGAATGGTCGAATTACCTCGGCAAGGACCTGCCGGACTTCGACCGCCAGCCACTCCCGGACGCCGGACGCGCGGTCTGGAAACTCGCCGGAGGCTCCAACAACACCGACTGTCCGGGACTCAGATACGAAGACGTCATCCCCGACGCCAACGGCCAGGTCCACAACAAATACGGCCTGCGCATCGACGACCTCTGGCCGAAACACGCGGACCTCGACCAATGGAAGACGTACCTGCAGCACGTCGTCTCCACAAGCAGCCGCATCGGCATGCTCGACCAAATCGGATCCGACCCATCGAAACCGCGATGGGCCAGGGTGCCGGTGGGGGAGACGTGCGAGTTCTGCGTCATGCTCGCATCACGCGGCTTCGTATATCTGACACGCGAGACCGCCAGCCTCGGCGGCGGCTTCCACAACGGCCGATGCGACTGCAACGTCGTCCCGTCATGGGGAGAGCGGCACATCGCCGGCTACGATCCGGACGCGCTCTACAGGCAATACAAGTCATGCGCCGACACCATATCCAGCCTCACCACCCAGGACAAGTACAAGGAATACCTCTCGGCCCTCTCCGACAAGGAGAAAGCCAAAGCCCCCGAATACAAGAAATGGAAACGCGACCTCGAACTCGCCGAAATGCGATGGCGCGACCGCACATGGCTCAACACCGGCACACCGCCGGCAATCACATTCCCCGACGACGAGCTGAAACGCGAGACCGAAACCGCACGGCCGCAAGAGATCCGCACGGCAAACCGACTTAGAAAACATGGAGTGACGCCGGCATTCCAAATCGACTACACCATCGTCAAAAACCCGCAAACCGGGATCGAGGAACGAAGAGGGCTCGCGGACTGGGCCGGAGGGATCGAAATCAAAACACCCGACAAAGCCGGGAAAAGAACGACCATCGAGCACTATCTGGCCAGCGCGTCAAAAAAACAGGACTGCACGCGGCTCATCATCGACAACACCGAAAACGCCTGCATGTCCGACGAACAACTCATCGAAATCGTCCAAACAATCAACCGATTCAAAAGAGGAAGCGTATACATCCTCGACCATTCCGAAAACCTCATCAGAATCAAATGAGCGCCTCGGAAGCTATCGAAAAGACGGCAACGGGGGCGCTCATGTAATTCCATCCTACCACACCGGCTGGCTACCGAAGAGGCCGAACGGAGCCGACTGTAAATCGGCCGCGCCACACGCGCCACGCAGGTCCGAATCCTGCGCCAGCCACTCACCGCGGACCCCGCACGCCGCGTCGCCAACCGTGCGCAGAAACCAAAGGAGCACCAATGCACTTCATCTCCCGCCGCCGCCACAACCTCATGCGCCACCTCCTCCTCATCGAAGGCGGAGAACCGCAAGGAGGCGAAGGCGAACCACCCGCAGGCCAGAGCGCCAACGGCGAAGGCGACAACGCGAAGAACACCACGACCGACAACGCCAAGGAGTTCAGCCACGCGCTCGCCGCCCGCGTCGAAGAGGAAAAAGCGAAACTCGAAGCCAAATACGCCGGATACGACGAATACAAGGCCAAAGCCGCCAAATACGACGCCAACGAAAGCGGCAACGCCGCGAAGCTCGAAGCGGCGGACAAGAAGATCGAGACGCTGACGAAGGAAATCACCACGCTCAAGGCCGCCGCCGAACGCGAAACCCTCATCGGCCAGCTCGCCAAGGACACCGGCCTCAGCCGAGACGTCATCTCCCGGCTCAAAGGCGACGGCGACGAACTCAAGGCGAACGCGAAGGCGCTCAAGGACAGCCTCAAGCCAAACATCGGACTGCCCGCCCCACCCGCCGGCGAAACGGCCACCGCAACCACCGGCGGCATGACGCCGCTGCAGCTCCTCTCGCGAGCCTACGCGGCCTAACCACCAGAAAGGAATCCAACCATGGCACTCAACCTCACCGAGGCCGCGAAGCTCTCCACCGACACCCTC
>CAVAWX010000045.1:0-14913 GCA_963592385.1 Acidaminococcaceae bacterium
GCCGCCGTCAGCGCCTACAAGCTCCCCCAGCCTGACGCCACCATCGGACGCACGCTCGGCTGGCGCGCCATCGCCGACGCGTACGGCATGGTGCTGCTCACGCCCGAACAGGCCATGGACGGCAACGCGGAAGAGGCGATGGAGAAGCGCGAGAACACCGTCCGCAAGAACATCAGCAACGCTTGGCTGTTCCTTCAGGCGCGTGGCGTAATCAAGAAGCTGGAACCCGCGTCACTCGGCAAGAACGCCGGATTCCTGCTCCTCCTCGGCGACGACGAAGAAAACCACGCCGTCGAAAACTGGGCACGCAAATGCCTCGGCCTGCCAATCAACTGGTAAACAAAAAACGCCCCTCCCCCGGCACCAGCCGGAAGAGGGGCGTTCCCGACGGGAAACAATCCAGGATTATCCGGCGTCGGTCACGGTGAACCTAAGCGTGGAAAGCTTCTCCCTGACCGCCGACTCAACGGTAGCGGCGATCTCATCCGGGTCCGCGCCATTGGCCCCGGCAAGAGCCTTCACGGCCTCACCCAACGCGCCCACCTGGGCCTCCAACGAAGCCACCTGGGTCTTCAACGCGGCCACGGTCGCGCTCGTGCCGTTCAACGCGTTGTACATGTTCCCGCCATTCGCGGTCTTCTTGTAGTTGTACTCCCAGACCAAATGAGGCAGCTCGAAGCTCAACAGGTTGAACATGTTGCCGCCCGCCGGCCAATCCTTGTACTTGTACTCCCAGACCGCATGCGCGATCTCCTCCGCTGTGGGCATATCCCCTCCTAACAGTTCGTTCGCCCTTGTGATGATCCTGTCCACCGGCAGCGCGTTGACGCACCTGTCGGGGCAGCCGTAATGGTCGGTGCCGGGCACCTCCCTGTGCAGCCACACGTTGCCCGTGCGGTTGCCGCTCTCGTCGTGCCACAGGCTCGTCCACCCGTAGCGGGACGCGATGTCCGCGCACAGCCGGGCGCTGGCCTCCACCTCCGCGTCGGTGACGGGAACCCCGTCCATGCCGCCCTCGTGCTCGATGGTCACGCCCGAACAGTCTGACGTCCAGTTCGCGTCGGCCCAACTGCCGTCGTCCTCGTCCACCCACTGGTAGACGGTGCCGTCGCCGCCCACGCCGTAATGGGACGCGGCCTTGTACGCGCTGTTCTGGAAGCACGCGTCGGTGCCCGCGAGCCTGCCGACCATGATGTGCAGGGTGATGTGGGTCACGGACAGTCCCTGACGGCCGTCGTAGTGGTTCGGGCTGCCACGCCACAGGGCCAGACCGCTGCCGGTCATTCCCGCTCCCCGGCAGGCATGTAGACGGTGAACCCGTCCACGGTTTCGGACTCCGCCGCTTCCGCTACGGTTTCGGTTTCGGTGTCCGGCCCGTCCTCCGCATCCGACCCGGCTTCGGCGGACGGCGCGGTGGCCTGAACCGCTGCGGCGGCGCTCAACGCCGCCGACTTCGCCGCGCTCACCCCATTGACCACACCCTCACGCTTCAGCGCGTCCACAAGCTGCTGCCCCGCCACACTCGCCGACGTGAGATTCTGGTTCTTCCACCAGCCGTAGATCGTGCCGATCACGCCGATCACCGCGAACAGGGTCGCGGAAACCTGCTCGTCGGTGAACGGCAGCGGGTTGAACCCGCTCAGGCTCAGCCCCGCGTTGGCGAGCGAGAAAAGCGTGACCAGAATGGTCACCACGGCCTTGACCCTCTCACCGGCCAGACCGGGAATGCCGTTATTGATGTTGTTGGCGTGTTCCGCCATGTCAATCCTCCTTTGTTGGGAACGTCACGGCCACGCCGGAGCGTGGCCTTGGAAATGTCATTTGCGCGCGCCGTGGTTGAACGCCACGAGCAGCGCGAGCAGGACGAGATACACGACGACCAGAGTCATTCGTCTTCTCCCGTCACGATGTGGGCCTTGCGGATGTCCTCGATCAGGCTGGTGCCCGTCCCGTTTCCACCCAACCCGCTGTACGCGCCGTAGATGCGTTCGGCGGTCTGTTTCATCGGGACGCTCGCCACGCCGCCCTGTTCGACCATCTGCCGGTGCAGGAGCTCGAGTTTGCAGAACAGGAGCTCCTTCACGCCCTCGTGCAGCGGGTCGGAACGGTGGTCGAGCCTGTCGAGCAGCCACGGGACCAGCGCGCCGAATCCACCCGACCCGACCACCGCGACCAGCACCGCCGTCATGTCAACATTCAAAACACATCTCCTCCTTGCTTATTTCGGTCGCATGCTGACCGCATCGAAACGACCCCAATAGTTTTCGCCGATCTGCAACGTCAGCGAGGTCACGTTGACGGGTACCGTGTAGTCGAGCTCGACCAGCGTCCATCCGACCACAGTGCCCGTAGTCCACTTCTGGAATAGGACCGCACCCGAACTGTTCATCAGGTAAATGAACGATTGACGGCCTGCGACGGCGGCACCATACGCATACTGGATGTGATAGGTGGCTCCCGGCACGACCGTGACGGTCTGCTTGACGCCACCTTTGTTCGAGGTGGCTTTGAACCACTTCTCGCCTTCGTAGGCGGTGAGGGCGTCCCCGGAGCTGATGACCTGACCGGACTGGACGACGGTCCAACCGGTCAGACCGTCCTCGAAACCACCGTTCACGATGAGCTCAGAGTCCGGCTTGCGCCAGATGACCACGCCATTCCGCGCGAGCCCGCCCACGGTCTTGCCATTGACGGCGAACCCGGCGACCTTGCTGCCGTTGATGGCCGCGCCCACTATTCGGCCCACTATTCGGCCCACCAGTAGAGATTGTCCGGGTCGGCCGCGCTGGTGGCGACGGCCGTGGATTCGTCCGAGGCCTTCACGGTCCGGATGCCATCCGACCCGTCCACGCCCTTCTCGCCCTGAGGGCCGGTCTCACCCGTATCCCCTTTCGGCCCCTGCACGCCAGCGGCGCCTTTAAGATTGGCCACAGCATTCCATGCCATGCGAGCCTCCTACGCGGTATAGGCGTACACGTCGCCGGTGTCAAGATTCAGATACAGGGAGCCGATCGGCTGGTCTCCGGTGGGCACGCCATGCCCGTACGTCCAGCCGATGCCATCGGTGCCGTTCGTGCCGTCAGCGCCCTTCTCGCCCGTGTCTCCCTTGGGGCCCTTGATGTCGCCCACGTTCGTCCACCCGTAGCGGGACGCATCCCACACATACAAGGAGCCGGACACGAGGTAAGCGTCGCCGGTCTCGCCGGTCGGATGCGCGGTCTCCAACTCCTCCAACGTGTCGCAGGAGCCTTTGATGTTGACGCCGGTGCCGTCCTCGCCCTTCTCGCCCTGGGGGCCCTGCGGCCCCTTCAAAGTCACGTCGTCGATGCGGTCGCCCACATGCACCGTGGTCGTGTTGACTATCGATGTGACGGCGAACATGGTGCCGTCCACGTCCGACACCACATCACCCACCGAAAACACGGTGTTCGGATGCAGGACGCTCTTCGCGACGTCGCTGTTCGCGCTGACGCTGATGCCGGCGACGTGCAGACTGTTGCCAGCGTCGCCCTTCGCACCGTCCTTGCCGGCCTCGCCCTGAGGTCCCTTGAGATTGCCGCCGGTCGGATTCCAACCCATTGATTCCTCCTATGTTCGAATTCGTTCGGTTTCTACAGTTGGAGCCGGTACACGAGACCGGTCTCCAAATCCACATACGTGTCGCCCACGATGCCCTGCGTGGCCGAGGTGGGCGCGCCCATGCCGCTGCGCATGCTCAACCCCTGCTCGCCCTTCGCGCCGCGAAGGCTCACGCCCGTGTCCGCACCCACCGTCAGCGTCGATTCCGTCAGGCCGGTGACCATCCACACACGCCCCGCCGCATCCACGATCGTGTCGCCCACCGCGCAATTCGCCGACGGTCTCACGTCCGAGATGTCGATCGCGTCGCCGAGAGCGAGACGCAGGGCGGTGACGCGCATGGAATGCACCGGCGTGGTCGGAGAGCCGGACGGGGCCCACGCGGCCTCCTCCAACACCGCGTAATCCAGCACGTTCGCGCTGTCGGGCACGATCACATGCCGCGTGTGCGTGTACGAGGGGACCTCCTCACGCACCTCCCAACACCAGTCGGCCCCGGTAGGGGTCAGATCCACAAGCACGGTCTCCCCGGCCAGGCGGACGGCGAACGGTTTCGGCAGCACGACGGCACCGTCCATGACATGCCGGGCGGTGGGACGGAACAGGACCAGTCCCGTCACCGGGCTCGCCCCGCCCGACACGGGAGCACGCAGATCGATGCGAACCTGCGTCATGATGACCTCCTCGAAAACAAGGAAACCCACACGCCGCCGTCCACGTAGCTCAGGTCGCTGTAGTTGGTGCCGTCGCCTTTTGGCAGGCGGATGCTGATGTTGATTGTGGTCGTGGCCATGGTGTTCCTTTCTCTAGGCCGTGTACCAGGTGGTGTGCAGGTAGATCGGATTGGCGCTGCCGTCGTTGCCGTCCTCGCTGGTGATGGTGCCGGCGGTGCCGATGACCCACCATTGTGACGAGAAGTATGTGTTCGGCGTTTTGATGTCACGGTCGGGCCGGTAGCCGGCCGGGATGGTGGCGCAGACGTAGCCTCTTTGGAAGCCTCCCGTGCGGGCGATCATGCCGTCGAGCGTGACGAGGTTGCCTTGCTTGCGGACCGAGAGCGGGATGCTGCCGAGTTTCCAAGCGGCGTCGTACGGCTGCAGAGGTGTCCACGCGCCGGATCCGGTTGCCGGTGTGGATGGCAGGAGGCTGGATGCGATGGCGAGCGCTCCTTGGATGGTGAGGAGGCATCGGTCTCCTGGTTTGGCGGCAAGGGTGTCGGTGGTGGCTTGGATGTTGGTGAGTGTGGTGCCGTCGATGGTGATGTCGACGGTGGTGTTGTGGATGTTGGTGATGGTGGCGATGCGGGTGGTGGTGTTTTGTGTGGTTGGTTGGTTGGTGATTTGGAGGCCGAGTTGTCGGCCGAGTTGTCGTGCGATGGTGGTGTCGGTGTTCATTGGTCAGGCTTCTCGGAGTTCGGTTTGGGTTGGTAGTCCTGGTTTGAGGGTGATGGTTTGGGTGCGGATGGCGTAGGTGCCGGTGATGTGTTGTGTTGGGAGGTTGAGCGTGATGGTGTCGCCGATGGTGATGGGTGCGATGATGTGTGTGCCGGTGATGCGGTGGATGGAGTGTTGGTTGGTTGCCAGGAGTTCGGCGGCTTTTTGGTCGGCCATTTGTTGGAGTTGTTGGTCGGTTTGGTTTTCGGGGATGGCGGCGTATCGGTATTTTTTGCTGATGATGCGGCCACGGTTGGGGATGCTGGTCGGGCTGTCTGGGTCGGTGTCTTTGGCGGTGCCGATGATTTCTTTTTCCTGGCTGGTGTAGATGGTGATGATCTGGTTGGCGGTGTCGAAGGTTTCTCGTTCGTCGGTGGTTTGTTTGGTCCATCGGCAGGTTGGTCCTTCGGCGAATGTCCAGGATGGTTTGCGGCGTGAGGGGTCGATGTAGGGCTGGAGGATGACGTGGCCGTATGGGTCGGTGCGGCAGGTGGTCCAGCCGGCGATGGTGAGGAGGTCGTTGGCGATGGCGAGTTTGTTGTCGGTCTGGTCGTCGGCGAGTCCGTAGGTGAGGGTGGTGCCGGTGCGGTAGTCGCTGATGGGGTGTGGGAGGACGGTGAGGCCGTTGCCTGTGATGATTTTTTCGGCTTCGGCGACGGGGTCGCTGCCGGCTGGGATGCTGATCGGCTGGGCGTATTGGTCGTCGGCGAGTTCGCGGAGGCGGCCGTAGAGGGTGAGTGGGATGGTGGTGGTCGGTCCGTTGGTTTCGCGTTTGTCGGCCGACCAGAGGTAGGTGCCGAGTGGGATGCTTTCGCTGGTCTGGTCGGCGTAGGTGATGTCGGCCCAGATGCGGAGCAGGTCGGTGCCGAACAGGCTGGAGCCTTCGAGGTCGAGGGTGGCCTGTTCGGTGACCGTGGTGTCCTGGTTGCGTTCGATGCTTCCGCCGTGGACGATGCCTTGGACGAGGCCGGTTTCGTTGCCGGTGGTTCGGTCGACGCGCATGACGCGGATCTCGGTGTCGAATCGCATGGCGTGGTGGCGCTGGTCCATGGCTTTCCCCTTAGTCGTTTGGTTCTTCCCAGAGGATTTCGGTCATGTCGATGTCGAATGTGGCCGTTGGTCCTTTGGCTTTGATGTGCGTGCTGATTTCGGCTTTGACGAAGGCTCGGGTGCCGTCGATGTTCCGCCACCATGCGTAGGTGTTGGCGCGTGCGAGGCGGCGGAGGCGCCTGTAGAGCTGGCCGTCGAGGTAGTCGAGGCTTGTGCTGGCGATGATCTGGTTGTCGAGCCGGCGGCTGGAGTAGCTGGCCGGCAGGTCGGTGTCCCCTCCGAGCTCGAAGTGGTATTCCTCGGTGTCGTGCGACTGTTTTTCGCTGATGTCGAAGCCTCCGCCGATGGGGATGGCCTCGCCTGCGTCGGTGCCGAAGTTGAGCATGCACATGTTCGTGGTGACGGTCGTGGTGACGATGGTCTCGCTGAACGCGCCGCTGGCGGCGTGTGCCGTGATGCGGTAGCTGATCTCCCGGTTGAGTGGCGGCAGGCGGTCGATGGTTTGGCGTCCGTCGGCGAGGCGTGCCGAGAGTGCCAGTTCGTCGCCGTCGAGCAGTCTGGTCACGCTCATCCATTCGGTCTCAGGCTGGCCGTCCGTCGGGGTGCCGGCGAGCGCGGTGACCATGAGACTGAGGTTGCTGCCGTCGAGGTCGATGTTGGCCGTCGGTGCGGCGGGTGGCGTGTAGGCGGCCGTCGCTCCTCGGCTGGCGGTGGCTGTGAGGGTGCTGCCGCCTTGGACGGTGACGTCGATGATGAGTTCGGCGCCGTTTTCCGGCAGGTATTTCGATTGGTCGATGGTCAGGCTTCTGGCGCTGCCGTCGAGGTCGGTCTGGTAGACGACGGCTCCGTCCTTGCTGATGCGGACGCGCTGGCGTGCGACGCCGGTGGTGTCGGCGACCGACCATGCGATGTCGAATGGGCTGGCGGTGATGGTGGTGGGGTCGGTGACGGTGACGTTTGGTGGGGTCGCCGTGCGGATGGTGGTTGGTTGGCTCCATTCGCCCCAGTCGGCGTGCAGGCCTTTGGTGCGGACGCGGATCTGCCATCGGCCGTCCGTGCTGGTCTGGAGGCTGGATGCGATGGCGGTGGTGGTCGATGCTGTCGTGACGGTTCCGTCCGGATCGGTGAGTTCGATTTGTGCGGCGGTCTGGCTGGATCCGTCCGGATGGTTCGGTGTCCATCTGACGTCGAGCGTGAGTGGCGTTGCGAGGGTGGTGCCCTGCGTTGGAGTGGTGATGGTGGGCGCGAACGGCGGGCAGATGGTGGTGATCTGGTTGGATTGCGTCCAGTCGCCGGTGAGGACGCCTTTGGTGGCGTCGTCGCCGTAGATGGGGCGGCGGGCTCTTGCCTGGTATTCGACGATGCCGGCCGGGATGTCGTCGTCGAGGATCTGCGTGGGCGCGCCGGCGTAGCTGCCGGTGGTGAGGTCCTGCCAGTCTCCTCCGGCGAGGCGGCGTTGGATGTCGAAGCCGTTGGCGTAGCTGCCGGACAGGTCGATGAGGATCTGGGCGGACTTGGCTCCGGTCTTGACGGCTTCGACCTTGGCTGGCGCGCGTGGTGTGGTGTAGATGACCGGCGAGTCGACGTGTGTGGAGTCGCCGGCCTGGTTGCGCGCGTAGACGGCGAACTGGTAGCGGCCGTTCGGTCGCAGGTTGGTCGCGTCGAAGTTGGTTTTGTCCCAGTTGAGGACGACGGCGCCGGTTCCGCCTTTCTGGTCGCTCCATGTGTTCCAGTTGCCGCCGTCGAGGGCGATGCGTTGGGCGAGGAGGACCTGTTTCCATGGTTTGAGCGCGCCGTTGTCCCAGTTGCCTTGCCATGAGATGGATGCCTTGTTGTCGCTGACTCGCTTGAACGACACGTTTTTCGGCGGGTTTGGATTGTGATAGCAGATGCCGGCGGTGTACACGCCGCAGCTGGAGTCGCTGGTGCCGGAGTCGGTGCCGTTCCAGTAGATGCTGCCGCTGCAGGTGATGTTGCGCGCCGATTCCGCCTTGGCGACCGTCAGGTCGGCGGCGAGGATGCACACCTCGCTGTTGGCGCCGAGGTTCTTGGTGCCGGAGTTCGAGGTGTGCGCCACCTGCTGTCCGTCGATCCATGCCGTGGCCGCGACCCAGCCGTAGTAGCTCCATCCGTTGAGCGACTGCCACCAGACTTCGACGTGGATGGTGTCGGTGGTGTCGGTGGAGCCGGTGACCCACGCCTTGACGTGCGTGCGCCAGTTTCCGCAGATGTTGCCGTATCCGTCGGCCATTGTTCATCAGCTCCTTGCGGTGACGGTCGCGCCGCAGACGGAGACGAGTTCGGCGAGGAGCCGTTGGATTCGTTCGTTGCCTTCGATGGCGCGGTTGTTGAGTGTGATGTTGTAGGTCGTCGCCGTCGATGCCCATGGCGTCGGAGCGGATTGCGCGGAGAAGCGCATGTCTCCGGCGGTGATGGATGCCGTGGCCTTGCGCAGGCTGTCCTTGAGCATGTCGGCCGAGATGGCCGGCAGCGGGATGCTTTGCGGGATGGCGTCGGAGACCATGGCGTCGGCGGCGTTCTTGAGGGCGGGCGCGCTTCGTTCGACGCCGAGGGCGGCGCCGCGTCCGATCATCACGCCGACCTGGTCGCGGAAGACTCGGGATGGCGAGTGGATGCCGAGTTTGCTTTTGACCCAGTCGAGCGCGTTCTTGGCCGCGTTGACCGCGGCGTTGACGAGTTCGCCGGCGGCGGATGCGACGCCGCTGGCGATGCCTCTGATGATGTTCATGCCGACGCTGCCCCAGTTGACGCCGGTGAAGGCGTTCCTGATGCTCGAGATGATCGATGGGATCTTGCCGACGAGCTGCGGGATGGCGGACACGAGGCCGGAGGCGAGGGTGACGAGCAGTTTCACGCCTGTGGAGAGGATCTGCGGCAGGTGGCTTGCGATCGTGTTGACGATGCTGGCGATGATCTGCGGCACGTAGGCGATGAGCTGCGGAAGCGCCTGCGCGAGGCCGGTCACGAGGGTGACGAGCATCTGCACGCCTGTGGAGAGGATCTGCGGCAGGTTGTTGCACAGTCCGTCGATGAGTGTCGAGATGATCTGCGGCACCTGCTCGACGAGCTGGGGCAGCGCGGCGACGAGGCCGTTGACCAGGTTCAGGATCATCTGCACGCCCTGCTCCATGAGCTGCGGGAGCCCGGTGGCGAGCGTGGTGATGATGGCCGTGATGATCTGTGGGATGGCGGCGGCGAGTGTCGGGAGGCTTGCGACGATGCCTTGCAGGAGTCCGTTGAGCAGTGTCAGGCCGGCGCTCATGAGCTGTGGCGCGGCGGCGATGAGGCTGGTCACGAGGGTGGTGACGAGGGTGACGGCCATCGGCATGAGCACGGGCAGGTGGGATGCCAGGCTGGTGACGATGGTGTCGATGAGCAGTGTGCCGACCGAGACAAGCGACGGCAGCGCGGACGTGACGCCTTGGAGCACCATTTCGATGATGTAGGTGCCGGAGGAGACGAACTGCGGCAGGCTGGACTGGATCCACGTTTCGGCTTTGGAGAGGATGTCGGGCAGTGACGCGAATGCGGAGTTGATGGCCAGCGACAGTTGTCCGCCCATCTGGCTGTTTACCATGCCTATGCCGGCGACGAGTGCGGCGGCGAGCGCTCCGATGCCGAGGAATTTGATGAAGTTTCCCGGTGCGAAGAATTTCGTGACGAGGCCGCCGATGGCGTCGAGGCCGTTTTGCAGGCCTGTTCCGGCTTTGCCGATGGCGTTTTGGAGTGGTCCGCCGATGGCGTCGCCGAGGCCGCCGAAGATGTTGCCGAACGCGGTTTTGAATGGTGCGGCGAGGTCGGATAGTTTGCCGGTGATGGCGCTGGTTTTGCCGCTGATTTTGGAGAGTGCGCTGGCGAAGGGGTCGCCGTCGAGGGTCATGGCTTCGCGGATGGTTTTGTTGAACAGCGGTTTTGTTTTGTTGCCTATGGCGGTGATGGCGCTGCCGAGTGGCGAGGCGTTGATTTTTCCGGCGGCGGTTCCGAGGCCGTTGGTGATGGCGTCGCCGATTTGTCCGGTTTTGGTTTTGATGCCGGTGGCGGCGGTGGTGAGGCCGGTGTATAGGCTGCTGTTTTCCCACGTGAAGGCGAGGCTTGCCATGCCTGGCGTGAGTTTCGTGCGGATGGTTTCGAAGATGCCGTCCGTGGCGGCGGCGAGTTGGCTTCCGCCTTGTTTGATGCGGTTGATGGCGTTGGCGAAGGGGTCGCCGTCTATGGCCATGGCTTCGCGCAGGCTTGGGCTGAGGTAGCCTTTGGCGTTGGCGATTTCGGCTTTGATGGCGTCGAACGCGCCGCCGATGTCGCTGCCTCCTTTTTTGAGGTTGGCGATGCCTTTGTCCCCGGACTTGCCGAGTTGGTCGAGGACCGAGGTGATTTCGCCTGCGTTGCCTCCGACGGCGGCGAGGGTGGCGAAGCCGCCGGCGAGGGTGGCGACCTGTGCGGCGAGATCGGCGATGCTGGTTTTGCCGCTGGCGATGTCGTTGCCGAGGTCTTCGATCTTCTGCGCGGCGATGGATGCGGCGGTGGCGAGACGGCCTTGGAATTGGTCGGCGAGTTTGCCGGTGGCGCTGGTGACCTGGTCGATGATGGGGATGAGTTTGCCGCCGACTTTGGTGGCGGCGCTGATGAGTGGCGACTCGAACTGCGCGCCGAGTCGGCCGATGGCGGCTTTGACGTTGCCGACCATGCCGTCGAAGCTTTCGCCGGCGTTTTTGGCTGCTCCGCCGATGTGTTCCTTCATGGCGGCCTCGAAGTCGGCGAAGCTGACTTTGCCGTCGGAGACCATGTCGCTGGCCGCTTCGGTGGTGGTGTGAAAGTGGTCGGCGAGGTATTGCAGGACAGGGATGCCGGAGCCCATGAGCTGGAGCATGTCGTCTCCCTGCAGTTTGCCTTTCGCGGCGACCTGGGAGAAGATCAGGCCCATGTCCTGGAAGCTGCGGCCGCTGATCTGGGCGGCGTCGCCGACTGTGGTCAGCACTCCTTCGAGGTCGCCGCCCTGCTTGATGCCGGATGCGACGAGCGTGGCGGCGACGGATGCGGCGTCGCCGAGTCCGAAGGCCGTGCCTTTGACGGAGGCGAGCGCGTTGCCCATGATCTTGTCGACGCTGGCGGCGTCGTATTTGAGGGCTTTGAGCTTGGTTTGGGCGCGTTCGATGTTGAGTGCGCGGTCGAAGCCGCCTTTTGCGGTGAGGCCGGCGATGCCGGATGCGATGCCGGTGATGGTGCCGACTCCGACTTTGCCGATTTGGGCGAATGCGCCGCCGATGGTGGAGATGATGCTTTTGCCGCTTTTTTTGGTACCGGTGGCGGTGCCGTCGCTGATGGAGCCTTCGATGGCTTTGCCGAGGCCTTTGGTGCTTGGGCTGATGATGATGTAGCCGGTGCCGAGTTCCTGCGCCATCGTTGGCTCCTTCGCTTTTCGGTTATCCCTCGTTCATGTAGTCCTCCGGCAGACCGAGGCGGCGGTTGAGCAGTGCGCGTCGCCTGTGGTCGTGCTGGTGTTTGGGAGGTGTCGGCTCCGAGAGGAGCGTGTCCGGTTTCGCCCAGTCGGGCGTGAGGTTGAGTTTCGACTGGCCCTGGTTGATGGACTGGACGAGTTTGTCGGCGGCGTCCGGGATGTATGCCCAGCCGGCGAGCGCGGCGAAGCTGTGGCTTCGTCGGTCTTTGAGGATTTCCCTGCACATCGGCCATGCGATGGTGAGGGGCGTGGTTTTCAGGTCGAGGGGCTGGCGCCAGATTTGCATCCAGTCGTATTGCAGGGCCGCCCGGTGGTCCTGCCAGAGGGTGATGAGGATCAGGCTTTTGGGTCGGTCTTCCCTGCCTGCGCCCATGCGTCGATGATGCGGCCGATGTCGGCGATCTTGTCGCCGCTCTTGGCGTCGAGTTCGCGTTCGATGAGCGGGTATTCGCGGACGAGGTAGGTGAGGATGGTGGCCATGAAGTTGATTTTTTCCTCTTGGGTGAGGTTCTTCCATCCGCGGCTGACGGCGGTGAGGCCGACGATGATGACGCTGGTCGGCAGGTTCGCGCTGTCGTCGAGGCGTGGGAGATCCATTTTCACGTCGCCGTATTGGATGTGGACGGGGCGCGCCTCTTCGGGGTCGGCGATGGCTGTGGGTGTGATGGTCTGGATGTTGTCGGTCATTGCTTCGCCTTTCTGCGATGCGCCGGCTGCTTGTGGGCGGGTGCGCCACGCCGCCGGCAGCAGGCGTAAGAACGGCGGCGGGGCGTGGGTTGAGGGTCAGATGTCCATGGGGAAGCCGTAGAGCTTCATGAAGTACGGCGTTGCTGCGACGTCCTTGTAGGTGCGCAGGGTCATGCCGTAGTTCATCAGGTCGGAGACCTTCCAGCCGATGTCCTCGCGTTCGTTGACCTTGCATTTCGGCGCGTGCAGGAGCAGGAGGTGGTCTGATTGGGTGACGCCGGCGATGATGTACTGCGCGGTCTTGTTGCATTCGACGTGGTCGATGGTCAGGCTGCCGTCGGAGGCCACCTCGGTGTCGAAGTAGGTCTCGACGACTTCCTTCTTCGATTCGAGGCCGGTGAAGCCGATGGTCCAGTATCCGCCGGAGCTCCAGGAGAGCACGTTGTCTCCGTTGTGCGCGGCGAAGTCGTTGGAGTCGCCGGCCTCCGGGTGGATGGTGATGCCGTCCTCGGAGAAGTAGCCGAAGGGCTTCTTTCCGGATTCGGGACGCCAGTCCTTGTCGAACGTGCCGACGTTTTCCCCGACGTCGTACCGGTAGATCGCGGCTTCCTTGATGAGGTTGACGTAGCTCCCGTCGTTGCCTTCGGACGCGAAGCTCAGGCCGGCGGCGCCGGCGGCGAGCAGCTGCGCCTCGAGGGCGTCGGTGTCGTTTTCCATTGGTGTGGCTCCTTTGTTTGTGGTGTTGGTCATGCGGCTTCGACGGTGAGCAGGATGACGGTGTAGGCGAAGTCCTGCCGCAGGTCGTCGTCGTGTGTCTGGAGCGGCCCCGATTCGACGCGGACGTCGATGAGGGGCCGCTTGTGCCGGTTGTCGAGCAGCCATCGGCAGATGGTCTCGCTGAGCGCAAGGGCTTTGGGCCAGTCGCATGTCCTGCCGTCGCCCTGTGGCGTGTACACGCTGACGCGCAGGCGCATGTATTGGCTGACGGCGGTCGGATAGGCGGCGCGGTCGAGCGCGAGGCGCACGCGCGGCATGGTCGACGATGCGGGCATGTCCCAGCCGACGGACGCCTCGGGGATGGCCTGCGCGAGGCCTTCGAGGATGAGGCTGCTTGGATCCCTGCCGATCGTGTTCATACGCTCACCTGGCCGAGGATGCGGGTGAGTGTGCCGTGTTTGGCTTCGAGCGCGACCGGCGCCGTGGCGACGACGTTGCCGTGGCTGGCGGCGTCGTTGCGGTACACGGTGATGCGCGGGTCCCCGGCTGCGGCGCGTTCGACCTGGGCCTGCACGTTGTCGAGCAGGGCCTTGTTGTGCAGGAGCTGTCGTTCGACGTTCCCGCGGTTGAGGACGAAACGGATTTTGCTCATCGGTCCTCTCCTTCCTCGGCGTGGATCTTCACGCCGATGCCGGTGTCGCCGCGCTGCCAGACCTCCGGCGTCTGGATGACGCGCATGGTCCGGCCTCGGACGGTGAGCAGGTCGCCGACGAGGATCCCGAACGGCAGGCCTCCGCGGCGGTAGAGGTTGCAGCCGTGCGTGATGGTGCGTCGTCCGGCGGTGTCGGCGCGGTCGTATGCGCATGGCTCGACGAGCGCCTGCACGGTGCCGACGGTTGCCGGCGTGCCGATGACGCGGCGTCCGTCGGTGGTCGTTTCGTCGGCTCGGGAGACGGTGATGGTTTCGGTCGGTGGCGTTCTCATGCGTCTTCTCCCGTCATGGCGACGGCGAACATGCGGCCGCTTCCGGCGCCGTCGAGGTCGGCGAGCTCGCTGGATGTGAGGTACAGGTCTCCGTTTGGATTGCTGTACGACCAGCTGTCGGCGAAGGGGCCGGTGGTCTGTGATCCCTGGCTGAGTCCTTCGGGGTTGGTTTCGTCGGCGACCATGGCGCGTTTGACCATGTTGCAGCAGATGTCCTTGCAGATGCCGGGCTCGGCCTCCTCCGCCTGCGCCCATGAGGGGCATTGCAGGCGGATCTTGCGGCTCGCCGCGGCGAGGAGGCGTTCGGCTTTGATTTTGTCCGCGGTGTCGAGCGTCCGCCAGATCCCCTCGAGGTCGAGGGTGGTGGCGAAGGGGCCGGCCATGGTCACGCCTCCGCGACGCGCTGCTCGCCGGTGTCGATGTCGCGGGTGACGGTCACGCGCGTGCCGTCCGGGCGGACCGCGTCGAATTGTTCGCTGCGGTGGCCGGCCGGCGGGAACGGCGCGGGCTCCTCCGGCCGCGGGTCCGTGGCCTGGGCGGGCTCCTCCGGCTGTTCCGGGGTGTCGTCGCCGATTTCCTCGGCCGGTTCCTGCGGGGTGACGTCGAGCTTCTTGTCAGCCATTGACGACTCCCTTCAGTCGTGCGGCGGCCTTGCCGGAGAACACGCCGATGCCGCAGTAGAACTCGATGCGGGTGCGGTAGGCGGGCTTTTCCTGCAGTTGGCCGAGGTCCTCGACCTGCACGCCGCCGTTGGTCAGGCCGGTGACGCCCTGATCGCCCTCGCTCGCGCCGAACTTGACGGCGTAGATGCTGGTGGTGGTGGAGTTGGTGCCCTGATTCTCGTCGTTGTCGAGGATCTCCTTGCCGGCGACGGTCTGTCCGGCCTCGAGCAGCGGGATGCCGTTCCACTGCATGACGCGCTTGCCGACGATATCCTGCTGGAGGGTGGTGTCGTAGGAGATGTGGCGCATGGCGCTGGCGATCTTG
>CAVAWX010000046.1:0-14604 GCA_963592385.1 Acidaminococcaceae bacterium
CGAGCATCGCCTTCGCCCCGTCGTAGCGCAGCGGGCCTCCGCACGCAGGACACTGATAGTTGACGCTTTCAACACCCATGGCCGTCTCCCTCCCCGCCTCAAGGTTTGCGTTCCACCTTGATTTTCGGGAAGCCGGCGGCCGGCGAACATACCCCCGCGGCCCGCAGTGCCCGCCCGCCTGGGCCACATGTCCCAATATCTCCCCGGCACATGAGCGAAGCGGCGCCCGATTGCCTGCCAGGTCGGCACTGCACAGCAGCGCTTCAGCGAAGACAAAAAAGGAATGAAAGCGAAAAGGCCGCACGGGGATGCGGCCTTCATTCGCGTAAGCCCGGACGAGTTTCGGGGAGGGAGGAGAAAGGGGTCCGTCCCGGGCTTTTTCTACAGTCGCCGCCTGTGGGGCTAGGAGTCGTTTAAGGGGAAGGATGTAAGCCCCGCGCCGACTGTGCTTTGCACTATAGAACCCCTACCTTAAAGCTCCCTGAAACTCGCGTGGCCACTTTGTGAACGGCGGCGCACCCGAAGCCGGCCCAGCGTTTACCCCAGGAAGCTCTCCACGGAGGCCTCGAGCGCGTCCACGCTGCCGTCGATGACCTCGGTGAAGCGGATGGGCGCCTCGTCGAGCGCGTCGAGCGCGGGCGGGATGAAGCCTCGTCCGCCGCGCAGGTCCACGACGGCGCGGTTCAGGGCCGGGCCGGTGAGCCCCGCGACCTCGGCCGGCAGCGGCTCGCCCGCCGCGATGCCCGCAAGCGCGCGGTAGACGTCGGCGCCGAACTTCGCCCAATGCGCCGTGCTGGCCACGAGCAGCGGGTTGTCCGAGCGGTGGCGCTGCGCGACGGCCCAGGCCACGGCCGTGTGCGGGTCGAGCAGGTAGCCGTGCGCGGCCTCGACGGCGCGTATCGTCTCCAGGCACTCGGCGTTGGAGACCGAGCCGCAGCGGTACTCGCGCTGCAGCCGCGCGAAGGTGGCCTCGTCCACGGAGAAGGCGCCGCGCTCCTTCAGGTCCTTCATCCACCCGGAAATCCGGCCCGCGTCGCGCCCCGTCAGCTCGAAGAGCTGGCGCTCGAGGTTGCTGGACACGAGGATGTCCATACTGGGCGACGGGGTCAAGACGAAGTCGCGCCCGGCCACCGTGTAGCTGCCCGTCTCGATGAAGTCGGTGAGGACGCGGTTGGCGTTGCTCGCGCAGATGATGCGGTCGATGGGAGCGCCCACCTGCTTGGCGTACCAGCAGGCCAGGATGTTGCCGAAGTTGCCCGTGGGCACGCACACGTCGATGGGCTCGCCCGCAGCCACGCGCCCGTCGGCAACCATCTGCGCGTAGGCCGACAGATAGTAGACGACCTGCGGCAGCAGGCGCCCCCAGTTGATGGAGTTCGCGCTGGACAGGGCGATGTTGTGCTCGGCGGCCAGGCGCTCGGCGAAGTCCGCGTCCGCGAACATGCGCTTCACGCTGGTCTGGCAGTCGTCGAAGTTGCCGCGCACGCCGAAAACGCTCAGGTTGGCGCCTTCCTGCGTGGCCATCTGCTTGTACTGGATGTCGCTCACGCCGCCGTCGGGGTAGTAGACGACGATGGAGATGTGCGCGCGGTCCGCGAAACCGCGCAGGGCCGCCTTGCCCGTGTCGCCGCTCGTGGCCACCGCGATGAGGTAGTCGTGCTGCGCGGTGCCGGCCGCCAGCCGCCGCGAGACCGTCTCGGAGAAGAAGACCGGCAGGCATTGCAGCGCCATGTCCTTGAAGGCGCTGGTCGGCCCGTGCCACAGCTCGAGCACGTAGGTGTCGCCCACCTGCTCGATGGGGCAGATGGCGGGGGTGTCGAAGTTGTCCGCGTAGGCCGTCTGCATGAGGCGGGCCAGCTCGTCGTCGGTGAAGTCCACGCCGAACCAGCTGTAGACGCGCGCGGCGCGGGCCGCGTAGGGCAGCTCGGCCAGCGCGAGCACCGAGCCGAGGGTGGCCTGCGGCACGACTTCGGGCACGAAGAGGCCGCCGCCGGGCGCCAGCCCCTGCAGCACGGCGTCGGAAAACGAGACAGGGCTGTTCACCATGCCCCGCGTGTCGGTGTAGCGTATGTCCATGCCTGCCATATCCAAGTCCTCCTGCCGAGAGCGCGTGGTCGCCACGATGGTACCATGTGGCCCACGAGGAGGTACGCGCATGACCGTATATCTGCTGATGGGAAACGAGGCGCTGGGCCTGGGCGCGCTGCACGCCGGGGTGAACTTCGCGTCCGGCTATCCCGGGACGCCGTCCACCGAGGTGCTCGAGACCATCGCCGCGCATGCAGACGGCGCCGTGCACGTGGAGTGGTCCACCAACGAGAAGGCGGCGCTCGAGGCGGCGGCCGGCGCGTCCATGGCCGGTGCGCGCGCGCTCGTCACGATGAAGCAGGTGGGACTGAACGTGGCCTCCGACCCGCTGATGACGCTGTCGTATCTGGGCTGCAAGGGCGGCCTGGTGCTGGTCGTGGCAGACGACCCCGGCCCCATATCGAGCCAGACCGAGCAGGACACGCGCGTGTTCGGGCGCTTTGCCAAGGTGCCCGTGCTCGACCCGGTCAGCGCCGGCGAGTGCTACGGCATCGTGCAGGACGCCTTCGAGATCTCGGAGCGCTACGGCACGCCCGTGATCGTGCGGCCGACGACGCGCGTGTGCCACGCCTGCGGCACGGTGAAGACGCGCGGCGGGGCGGCCGATTGCGCGCCCGCGGAGACGTTCAAGCACGTCGGGCTGGAGCACGACGACCCGTACTGGGAGCAGTTCCGGCACGCGCCGTCCGGGTTCGAGCGCGACGCGGCCCGGTGGGTGGTTTTCCCCAAGACGAGCCGCGCCAACCATGCCCGCGCCGAAAAGCGCGCCGCGCAGATCGCCCGCGATTTCTCGAACGGCTGGCACCCGAACCGCATCGAGATGGGCGGGCAGCACCATGTGCGCGGGACCATGGCGTTTGCGCAGCGTGCGGGCGCGGGCGCGGCGGCGCTGGGTGCGGGTGCATCGGCGGGCGGCGTGGGAGCGGGCGCGGGCGCGGGTGCATCGGCGGGCGCGGGCGCGGGCGCGACGACGCCCCCCTTCCCCTTCGGCATCGCGGCCGGCGGCGTGTCGTATCACTACGTGAAGGAAGCGCTCGAGATGGCCGGGCTGGACGTGCCGCTGCTGAAGGTGGGCATGCCCTACCCCTTCCCCGAGACGCTCGGGCTGGAGTTTCTCGACGCGTGCGCGGAGCTGCTCGTCGTCGAGGAGCTCGACCCCACGATAGAGCGCGAGCTGGTCTTTTTGTGCGGGCGGCGCGGCTGGAAGCGCACGGTGCACGGCAAGCTCGACGGCACTTTTGCCTACGAGGGCGAGCAGAGCGTCGAGGCGGTGCTCGCGGCGCTGGAGAAGCTGGCGGGCGGCGCGGACGGTGAAGCGGACGACGCAGACGGTGAAGCGGGCGCGGCGGACGGTGAAACGGACGGCGCCCTGCCCAAACCCGAGCTGCCCGCGCGGCCGCCCGTCCTGTGCGCCGGCTGCCCGCATCGCGCGAGCTTTCTGGCCGTGAAACGCGCGGTGGGCACGCGCAAGGCGGCCTTCTGCGGCGACATCGGCTGCTACACGCTGGGCAACGCCGCGCCGCTCGAGATGGTCGACACCTGCGTGTGCATGGGCGCCGGATTCACCGTGCCGCAGGGCATCTCCTGCGCCGACCCCGACACGCTGGCCTTCGGCTTCGTGGGCGACTCGACCTTTTTCGCGAGCGGCATCACGGGCGTCGTGAACGCCGTCTACAACCGCCACAAGCTCGTGCTGTGCGTGCTCGACAACTCGACGACGGCCATGACCGGCCAGCAGCCGCACCCCGGCACGGGGCGCACCCTCATGGAAGTGGCAGGCGGCGCGGCGGCGAAGGCGGGTGCGGCGGCGAGCACAAATGCAGCGAACGGCGCGGGCAACGGTGAAGCGCACGGCGGCGCCCCGGACGGCGCGGGCAAAACGCACGGCGGCGCCCCGGACGGCGCGGCGCTCTCCATACCGCGCGTGCTCGAGGCGCTGGACGTGCCCTGCACGGTCGTGAACCCCTTCGACCAGGCAGGCGCGATGCAGGCGGTGAAGGACGCGGTCGCCGCCATCGACGCAGGCGGCGGGGTGCGCGCCATCGTCTTCAAGGCGCCGTGCATCTACGTCGACCCCGAGAAGCGCCCCGCCCTCTTCATCGACCAGGGTGAATGCGTGCGCTGCCACGCCTGCATCGACCGGCTGGGCTGCCCCGCCATCTTCATCGAAGACGGCGCGGTGCGAATCGACGCCGCGCTCTGCAACGGCTGCGGACTGTGCCCGCAGGTGTGCCCGACGGGCGCGATCAAGGCGCCCGCGCCGGCGCCCGCGCCCGCCCCGACGGAAGGAGGCCACCATGCCTAGACGCGAACGCGACGGCCTCGACCTCGTCATCTGCGGCGTCGGCGGCCAGGGCAACGTGCTGGCCTCGCGCATCGTGGCCGACGCCCTCATGGAGCGCGGCGAGCACGTGAAGTGCGCCGAGACCATCGGCATGGCGCAGCGCGGCGGCTCGGTGGCAAGCCACGTGCGCGGCGGGCGCCCCCAGTCGCCGCTCGTGCCGCGCGGGACGGCCGACGCGCTGATCGCCTTCGAGCCGGGCGAGGCGCTGCGCTGCATCGACTACCTGAAGCCGCTGGGCACCATCGTGGTGAACACGAAGGCCAGCCAGCCGCCCGCCGCCGCCTTGCAGCGCATGGACTACGACGGCCGCGAGGCGCTTGCCTGGCTCGAGCACTACGCGCGCGAAGAGGGCAAGGCCTACCTCGTCGAGGTGGACGCGCCGGCCGCGTGCGCGCAGGTCGGCACGCCGAAGGTCGCCAACGTCGTCATGCTCGCCGCGGCGGTCAGCGCCGGGGTGCTCGAGATCTCGCGCGAGGAGCTGGAGGCCGCCGTCAAGCGCCGCGTGAAGGAGCGCTTCTGGGACGTCAACCTCGCCGCCATCGCCCTGCTCTTCGGCTGAAAGGAGCCGCGCCTGCCGGGCGCTCGTCACACGCGGGCATTCGCGCCTATGACGCCGCGCCCACCGCGCGGCCATGTGCGGGTTCCGCGCGAGCGGGCCGGCGCTTTTTCCCTGTTCGTCGCGGTTGTGTGTTTTTTCGCATCGCCGCGTTCTTTCCTTCTCTTTTCCCTATACTGCCAAAGGCGACGCGCGGCACCCCCTTGCCGCGCACCCGTTTGAACTGTCGAATTTCCGATCACAAGGAGGTGGGAACTTCATGGAGGGTTACTGCATGAAGTGCAAGAAGAAGCAAGAGATGACCGATCCCAAGCAGACCACGACCAAAAACGGCCGCCCGATGACCAAGGGCACCTGCCCCGTTTGCGGCACCACCATCTGCAAGATTGGCAGCTCCAAGTAGCTTCCTCTTTTTGCCGACGCGCCTTTTCTCGGCGCGGGCGATTCGCCGTCTGTCCCGTGCATCGCGCACGCGGCAGGCGGCTTTTCTTTTCACCACCCGCCCCTTCGCGCACATGGTGAAACACCGCGCCGGGCCTGGACGCGGCAATGCAGCAGCGCCGCCATCGCAGCCGTCAGCGCACCTTTCACGCACATGGTGAAAAATAGCGCTACCATAGCCACGCAATTTTGACGCGGGGAGCGCGGCGCAGCGCACGACGGCGCAGACAGAAGCGGCGCGTGGGCACACAGCGACACGACGCAACACACGTCGCGCCGCCACGCAGCGCACGACGCCACGCGCTTTCGGGAAAGGGCACGTACAATGAACATCATCGTGGTCGGATGCGGGCGCGTGGGCAGCCACCTGGCGCTGCTTTTGTCCGAGGACGGGCACAACGTCTCGGTCATCGACCGCTCGGCGGAGGCCTTCCGCGGCCTCGGGCGCGACTTCAACGGCTGCACGATCAAGGGTCTGGGCTACGACACCGACGTGCTCGAAGAGGCCGGCGTCGAGGAAGCCGACGTCTTGGCCGCCGTCACCAGCAACGACAACGGCAACCTCATGACGGCGGAGGTGGCGCGGCGGCTCTTTGGCGTCGAGCACGTCATCACGCGCCTCTACGAGTACCGCCGCGAGGACACCTACATGAAGCTCGGCATCGACTACGCGTGCGGCACCACGCTCGTGGCCGAGGAGATTTTCTCGAAGATCCAGTCCGGCCACGGCAGCCACATCGACACCTTCGGCACCTTCGAGCTGATCCGCTTCGCGCTGGCCCTGCCGCCGGACGACGACGAGGTGGCGTGCGGCGCCCTCGAGCGCGAGTTCGGCGCGCGCATCGTGGCCTACGACCGCGACGGCACGTCCATGATGCCCACCCGCGAGTCCAACCTGCACGACGGCGACATCGTGCTTGCCTGCGTGCCGCGCGAGAGCTTCGCCGATTTCGCCCGCTACATGAGAGGTTGATGCGCCATGCTCATCGTCACAAGCGGCGGCTCCACCACCGCCGAGTTCCTCATCTCGATGATGCTCGACCAAAACCACCGCATCGTCGTCATCGAGGAAGACCACGAGGTCGTCGAGCACCTGTCCGAGGTCTTGCCGCCGGAGGTGATGATCGTCGAAGGCGACGGCTGCGACTCGACGGTGCAGCTGGACGCGGGCGTGGACGAGGCCGACCTGTTCGTCGCACTGATGGGCCACGACGACAAGAACCTCGTCGCGTGCGAGCTGGCCATGACGAACTTCAACGTGCCGCGCTGCATCGCCAGCGTGAACAGCCCGAAGAACCTGCGCATCTTCAAGGCCATCGGCATCGAGCCGGTCTCGTCGACCGAGATCATCGCGCGCATGGTCGAAGAAGAGGCCACGACACGCGACATGCGCATGGTGTTCGGCCTGCGCGAAGGCGACATCGTCATGGTCGAGATCCGGCTGCCCGAGCGGATGAAGCACCGCGACGGGGCGGTGGTGAAGCAGCTGGGGCTGGATCGCAACGTGCAGCTGATCGCCGTCATCCGCGACGGGGACTTCGTGATGATCGACGGCAAGACGCGGCTCATGCCCGGCGAGAAGGTGATCGCCGCGGTGAAGAGCTCGGCCGAAAAGGAGTTCCGCGAGCTGGTGCGCAAGCTCTAGCGCGGGCGTGAGGGGCGCGTGCGCTCCATCAAAAAGACGGGCCCAGGAAAAAATCCCTCGCAGATATTATCCCGATTCCGTCGGCATCGGCCTCGTATCTGCCCTGACGCACCACGACGATCTTCTCGTGAGCATCGCGGATCGACCTGAGCGGCGCCAGTTCCCGCTTCCGGGTCGTCTCGGCAAACATCTCGTCCGTCGCCTGAATGTAGACGGTCCTGCCATCTTTGACGGCGACGAAATCCACTTCCTTCTCGTAGAGCTTGCCCGCGTGGACCCGCCAGCCGCGGAAAAGAAGCTGGAGGTAGACGGCGTTCTCGAACAGGCGCCCCATGTCGGAAAAGCGATAGCCTCCGAGATACGAGCGCAATCCCAGGTCGACGATGTAGCGCTTGGGGTTCGTCCTCAAAATCTCCTTGCCGCGCAGGTCGTAGCGGTCCGCCTTGTAGAACAGGTACGCCTCGTCGAGCGCCGCCACGTACGACTCGACCGTCTTGTTCGTCGTTTTGGACCCCGCCGAGGTCAGCGTGTCGGCGATGCCCTTCATGGACAGCTTGTTGCCGACGTTGTCCCCGAGAAACGCCGCGATCTTCTCGAGAAGAGCCGCGTCGGTGATCTGGCTGCGCCCCTTCATCCTCTCTCGGTTCAGGATGTCCCTCGAGATGACGGCGTCGTAGAGGCTGGCGAGGTAGATAGCATGCGCCTCCTGC
Organism: Acidaminococcaceae bacterium; assembly: GCA_963592385.1. Taxonomy (GTDB): domain Bacteria; phylum Actinomycetota; class Coriobacteriia; order Coriobacteriales; family QAMH01; genus CAVAWX01. Next base: position 7,785 of record CAVAWX010000046.1, read on the forward strand.
GACGTGTCGAGCGAGGCGATAGCCGGCATGCCGCCGTAGCGCAGGTAGCGTTCGAGGGCATCGTCGAACAGCACGACGTTGCCGTCGCGGCCGAGGGCGGCCGAGGAATCATCGAAGGAAAGCCCGCAGAAATCCAGGTACTCGCCCACAGCAAGGGGCATCATCTTGATCTCGACGTAGCGTCCGGAAAGATATGTGGACAATTCGCTCGAAAGCAGGTACGCGTTGGACCCCGTGAGGTAGATGTCGCAGTTGAAGTCGACCCTCATGGCGTTCACGGCCATCTGCCAGCCTTCTATTCGCTGAGGCTCGTCGAGAAAGATGTAGGTCGTGCCGTCCGGGGCGAGGCGTTCCTTGAAGTAGGCGTACAGCTCGCCCTCCGTCGCGACGGGGCACGCCCTGCTTTCCAAGTTCAAGGAGACAAGCGCACGTTCGTCGATTCCCTCGGACGAGAACCTGTCGCGTACGAGGGCCAGCAGGCTCGATTTTCCGCAGCGGCGAACGCCGGTGATCACCTTGATGAGGTCTGTGTCGCGGAACATAAGGGCACGTTCAAGGTAGATGTCGCGCTGAATCAGCTGCGTGGCCGGCATCTTCACTCCCAAAACTTCAAAACTTTTTAACTTTTGGGAGTGTACTCCTAAAAGGCAAATATGGCAAAAGTAGGAGGTGCCTCAGCCGGCGTTAAGTTGATGGGGGTCTTCCCTTCCTGCAGGGCAACCATGTCCGAATCGACCCCCATCAAAGCTATGCCGACGCGCGGGCGTGGTATACTTGCCGATATACTTGTCCTTCAGCGTGAAGGGAGGCACCATGCCACAGCTGTCGCTCTACCTCGACGACAAGACCATGACGGACCTGCGCGAGAGCGCGGCAACCGAACGCCTTTCGCTGTCGAGCTATGCCCGCAAGCTCATCCGGGATCGCTCCGATTCCACGTGGCCTGCGGGTTTCTGGGGGCTGTACGGTGCGCTCGAAGACGAGAGCTTCGCCTTGCCGGCCGAGCTCGACTTCACCCTCGACGGCCCACCACCCGCGTTCGATTAGGGGGCAGCCATGTATTTTCTCGACTCGTGCATCTGCATAGATTTTCTGCGGGGGCGCCTGGAAGCGGGGCGTGCGCTCATGTGCAGAAACGACCCGCGTCTGTTCGGCTTGCCCTCCATGGTCGTAGCCGAGCTTTTCCTCGGCGTCGAGAAGAGCAAACGCCCCGAGGAAAACCGGCTGCTCGTCGAGCGTTTCCTGCTGCCGTTCGAGATAGTGCCCTTCGACGCGGCGTGCGCGCGGGAATACGCGCTCGTTCGCGCACACTTGGAAGCCGAGGGCACGCCCATAGGGCCTGCCGACATGATTATCGCCTCGTGCGCGCGTGCGCATCATGCGACGCTCGTCACGCACAACACGCGCGAGTTCGCACGCGTGCCGGACCTCGACCTCGAGGACTGGACGGACGCCGATGTATAGCCTGGTGAACGGGGTGGAAATTCTGACCCCCGCGAGACACGACGCAGGCGAACAGCTTTTGTCCATCTCCAACGTGCCGGCGAGAGGTTCTAGCCCCACAGGAGAAGGGCGGCCGCGACACCAGAAATCGCCGCACGCCACGGCGTAACGTTTTTGGAGGGAAGGCGCGGATGCGCACCCGTGCGCATGTGCTAAAATCCCTCGCGTGCATGCGGGTGTCGCCAAGTGGTAAGGCCCCAGCTTCCCAAGCTGGTATTCGCGGGTTCGAGTCCCGTCACCCGCTCCATCTCGCACATGCAGGGCGGTTTTTCACCACGCGTGAAAGCCGCCCTTTCTGCTTCTAGTTCTTCAGCGAGTTGATGGGCGCGGGGAAACGGCCGCCGCGGTGCGCGAACACCGTGCCCGCGTGCGCGTTGACGGGCATGACGGGCGCGTCGCCCAAAAGCCCGCCGAAGTGCAGCATGTCGCCTTCCTTCTTGCCCGCCGCCGGGATGACGCGCACGGCCGTGGTCTTGTTGTTGATCAGCCCGATGGCCGCCTCGTCGGCGATGATGCCCGCGATGGTCTCGACGCTCGTGTCGCCCGGGATCGCGATCATGTCCAGCCCCACCGAGCACACGCAGGTCATGGCCTCGAGTTTCTCGAGCGACAGCGCCCCGTCTTGGGCCGCGCGGATCATGCCGGCGTCCTCGGACACGGGGATGAACGCGCCGGACAGTCCGCCCACGCTGGAGCTGGCCATCACGCCGCCCTTCTTCACCGCGTCGTTGAGCAGCGCAAGCGCCGCCGTGGTGCCAGGGCCGCCCACCTGCCCCACGCCGATGGTCTCCAGGATGTCGGCCACGGAGTCGCCGCGCGCGGGCGTGGGCGCGAGGCTCAAATCGAGTATGCCCTTCTGGTAGCCCAGCCGCGCCGCCGCCTCGCGGGCCACCAGCTCGCCGGCGCGCGTGATCTTGAAGGTCGTGGCCTTGATGGCCTCGGCGATCTCGGTCATCGAAGCGTCCTCGGGCATGTCGGCCAGCACCGCGTGCACGACTCCCGGCCCGGACACGCCCACGTTGATCACCTCGTCGGCCTCGCCGCTGCCGTGCATGGCGCCGGCCATGAAAGGATTGTCCTCGACCATGTTGCAGAAGACCACGAGCTTCGCGCAGCCCATGGACTGGTCGTCGGCCGTCGCCTCGGCCGTCTCCTTCACCACCTCGGCCATACGCAGCACCGCGTCCATGTTGATGCCGGCGCGCGTGGACCCGACGTTCACGCTCGAGCACACGGCGTCCGTGGCGGCCAGCGCGTGCGGGATGCTGTCGATGAGGCGGCGGTCGGCGTCCGAGGCGCCCTTCTGCACGAGCGCGGAGAAGCCGCCGACGAAGTTCACCCCCACCTCGCGGGCCGCGCGATCGAGCGCGACGGCGATGGGCGTGAGGTCGTCGGCCTTCGTCGCGCCGCAGATCTCGGCGATGGGCGTGACGGCGATGCGCTTGTGGATGATGGGGATGCCGAACTCGCGTTCCAGCTGCTCGGCGCAGGGCACGAGGCCTTCGGCGGCGCTGGTCAGACGGTCGTAGACGCGGCGCGCCATCTCGTCGACGTCGCTGTGGACGCAGGCGCGCAGGTTCAGCCCGAGCGTGATCGTGCGTATGTCCAGATGCTGCTGCGTGACCATCTCGATGGTCTCGACGACGTGCCTCGGCTCGACTGCCATGCTCTTTCCTCTCCTGTGTCGCGGCGCGTTTCGGCTGGTGATCGGGGTGGTCCCCGTCTCCCGCAGCCGCACTTTGCCACGCCGCGCGTCTCGGCGGGTGAAAGGGGGCGGCCGCTCCCGTTCACCCGCATCGGGCGCCCGCTTGCCTCAGACGCCGTCCTTGCCGCTCCATAGTGTAGCGAAACAGGCGGCGAGCTTGCGCACGGGCTCGAGGTCCTCGTCGCCCGCGCAGGGCACGAGGCCCCATTCCTCGCTCGTGGCGAAGTAGCCCGCGATGTCCGAGTTGCTAGTGAACGCGGAGTCGGCGGAGGCTGCGTTGGCATCGGCACCGGCGGCAGCTGCGGCGGCGGCACCTTCACCCGCCCCGTCGGCGGCAAAGCCCAGGGTCGTGGCCAGGTCGAGGGTGAAGCGGTCGATGGCGCTTTCCGCTTCGTCGCCCGCACCGTCCGCGCCGGCCGCGCCCGCATGCAGGCGCCGCACGCGCCCGTCGGCTCCTACGGCCCAAGGGTGCAGGCCTGCCGGGATGCCCGCGTCCAGCATCTCGCGGGTGAAGGCGGGCTGCTCGCCCAGCGCGTCCGTGCGCACGTCCACGCTGCCCTCGCCTGCCGGGTCCACGTCCACGACGACGACGCCGTTCGGGCGCTCGCGCAGGCGGTTGGCCGCCTCCCACTCCACGCGCTCGCGGATCCACGCGCACATGGCCGGCCCCACCCGGCGCTCGGCCAGGTTGCGCATGCGCCGGTTCAGCAGCTGTATCTGCCCGTTTCTGTAGCCCCAGCGCACGACGAGGTGCGCCGCGGGCATGTTCTGCGCACGCCACTCGGCCTCGGAGAGCTGCGGGAGTTTAGGTGCGGCACTCGCGTCGGTGCCGCCGCCCACGACGTTGCGCGGCATGGGCGCCTCGTCGTCTGCGGCAAAAGCCCCGCCGCCGGGCCGCGTCTCTTCACCCGCGCCCGCCGCGCCTGCCGCGCCGATGCCTGCAGCATCAACGCCATCCGCGCCCGCCGCGCCTGCCGCGTCCGTCACACCCGCTGCCTGCGTCTCCTTCACCATCGTCGCCCCCGCGCCCCTAGTGCCGGAAATGCCGCGTGCCCGTGAACACCATGGGGATGCCCGCCGCGTCGGCGCACTCGATGGACAGCTCGTCGCGGATGGAGCCGCCCGGCTGGATGAGCGCCGTGCAGCCCGCGTCGCGCACGACCTCGAGCGTGTCCGGGAACGGCAGGAAGGCGTCGCTTCCCACGACCGCGCCGCGCGCCTTCTCGCCGGCCTGCTCGACGGCGATGCGCGCCGAGTTCACGCGGTTGGGCTGGCCGCCGCCGATGCCCACCGTCGCATGGTCGCGCGTCAAGACGACGGCGTTGCTCTTCACGCACTTGGCCACCTTCCATGCGAAGAGCAGCTCGTCGAGCTGCGCGTCGCTCGGGGCGGTCTTGGTCGGCACGGTGAAGTCCGCCCGGTCTTCGGCCACGGCGTCCGTGTCCTGCACGACGACGCCGCCTTCCACCGTGCGCAGGTCGCGCGTGCCGCCGGGCGCGTTCACCCCGCCGGTCTTCAGGATGCGCGCGTTTTTCTTCTGGGCCAGCACCTCGAGGGCGCCCGGCTCGTAGTCCGGCGCGATGACGACCTCGATGAACTGCTTGTTCTCCTCGACGATGCGCCGCGCCGTAGCCTCCTCCACCTTCGTGTTGAAGGCCATGACCCCGCCGAAGGCGCTCACGCTGTCGCACTCGAAGGCGCGCTGGTAGGCGTCTGGCTGCGCGTCGGCCTGCGCGATGCCGCACGGGGTCAGGTGCTTGACGATGACGCAGGTGGGGCGCTCGGCGCCGAACTCGCGCACGCTGGCCCAGGCCGCGTCCGTGTCGAGGTAGTTGTTGTAGCTCAGCTCCTTGTCGCCTTGGACCTGCACGGCGTTTGCCAGGGTGAAGGCGTTGCCGCCCGGCGCGGCATCCGGCGCGCACAGTTTGTAGAAAGCAGCCCGCTGGTGCGGGTTCTCGCCGTAGCGCAGGTCTGCCGCCTTCTCCAGCACGACCAGCTCGTCGTCGGGGAAGGCCTCGGCGGCGGCATCGTCGGCGGCGGCATCGTCATCTTCACCAGTCGCAGCGTCGAGCTGCCCTGCCAGCCAGCCGGAAATCGCCGCGTCGTAGGCGCTCGTCTTCTCGAACACGGACAGCGCGAGCCGCTGCCGCGTGGGATACGTCGTCGCCCCGTCGTGGGCGCGCATCTCGGCCAGCACCGCGTCGTAGTCGGCCGGGTCCGCGACCACCGTGACGAACGCGTGGTTTTTCGCCGCGCTGCGCAGCATGGACGGCCCGCCGATGTCGATGTGCTCGACCGCGTCGGCATACGTCACGTCCGGGTTCGCCACCGTCTCCTCGAAGGCGTAGAGGTTCACCACCACCATGTCGATGGGCTGGATGCCGTTGGCCTTTGCGTCGGCCATGTGGCGCTCGTCGTCGCGCCGCGCGAGCAGGCCGCCGTGCACCTTCGGGTGCAGGGTCTTCACCCGCCCGTCCATGATCTCGGGAAAGCCGGTGAAGTCCTCGATGAAGGTGACGGGCACGCCCGCCTCCACCAGCGCTTTCGCCGTGCCGCCCGTGCTGACGACCTCGACGCCGAACTCGTCTGCCAACGCGCGCGCGAACTCCGCGACGCCCGTCTTGTCCGTGACCGAGACAATCGCCCGGCGTATCCGCTGCTCTTCCATGTGCATTGTCCTCTTCGTCGAAGCCTGCCTGCTATGTTGCCCGCGCGCTGCGCCGCCCTGCAGCGCCGCGCCTGCGACTATGTTGCGCCTGCTGCACCTGCGCGCCTGTACGTCCGCTGCGGGCGCGCTGTGCCTGCGGGCGCGCGCCTGCACCCGCGCCTGGGCGCCCGCGACACCAGCGCCTGCGGGGCACGGGCGCTACACGTTGTCGACAACGTCGAGCACGAGCTCGGTCACGTTGTCGAGCTGCTCCTCGTCCACGATGTCGACCGTGTCGGTCGTCCAGCGCCAGCCCACGGGCGCGACCTCGTCGATGCCCATGAGGGTGATGGCACGCATGCCCGCCACCAGCGCCGGCGTCGCGTCGGTGTCGCGCCACTCCATCTTCTGCGCCCGCGCCTCGTGGCCGAACACGTTTTGCGCGGCCTGGCGCACGAGCGTCTGGAGCCGGCGGTCGGAGCGGTGCACGCTGCCCTCGCCTTCAGTGGACAGATAGCGCAGGTCGCCCGCGCCGACGCCTTCCAGATTCACGATGAGCGCGCCACGCAGCTCGCCGGCGTGCAGCTCGAGGAAGTTCTTCATGCCGTGGTTGCCCGCCGCCGACGCGCCGAGCGCCACGAACCAGATCTCCTTGTCCACCGTGTCGTTGGACGTCATCTGGATGACGGACTCGCGAATCTCGGCCGCGCGCTTCTTCGCCGCGCTGATGGCCGCCGCGCCGACGCTGCTCGTCGCCGGAGCGCTCGATCCGCCCAGCTCGGCGATCTCGTCGAAGCCAAGGTCGTCGTCGCTGAAGTAGGCGCCGCCCTTCCAATCGTCGTCGTCGCCGCCCCAGCCGTCGTCGCCGCCGCCGAAGAGCTCGTCGTCGCCCCTGTCCTTCTTCTTCTTGCGACGCTTGCCGATGCGCCCGAATATGCTCGTCACGCCGTCCACCGCGTTGTGGA
>CAVAWX010000047.1:0-1616 GCA_963592385.1 Acidaminococcaceae bacterium
CCTATATGCAAGGCAATTTTGACTTTTCCGAGGTTCACGTACAGCGGCCAACGGACATCTTCAACATCCATGCGTATGACTACCTGAGCACTGGCGAGAAAATGGAGCTTGTTCTTGCAGAACAATTAGGAGCAGACCTCGCTGGGGTTGAAAGAATTATGGGCGCTGACGTCAATGGAAACTTAGAGCTTGAGAAAATCAATGAAAGAATTCTGGAACGAGCAACCTCTGAATTTAAGTTTGACCCGTTTGTTTAGCTCATCGGGAGGTTGCGGATTTGATTTGTAGCGAGGCCGAGCTATGGGCGTAACAAGGACAATCGACATCGACCACCTCGTTGTTGACTGGGAGAACCCTAGGTTTGAGGCGGTATCCAACGAGAGCGACGCTCTCTACTCCATCTTGGATGATCAGTCCCTGATTGGAGGAAACAAGATTCTCAACTTAGCGCAAAGCATTGCCGAGAACGGACTCAATCCCTCCGAGCGTCTTGTAGTTAGCCCGATAGAAGGCACGGATACCTATCGCGTGCGCGAGGGAAACCGCCGTGTCACGGCAATCAAACTCTCAATCTATCCCGAACTCATACCTGAATCCTTCAATTATCTCGCATCCCGCTTTTCCTCTCTTAGTGATGCTATGCAGACGCGAAAAGCTGTTGAGTGCTACGTCAACGACGACGAGCGTGAGATTCGCGAAATCCTCACCCTTCGCCATGGCGGCGAAAACGGAGGAATTGGTATTGTTCGCTGGAACACGACGCAGAAGGCACGGTTCTCGCAGGAGGGTAACCAGCAATCGGCAAGGGCTATCTCCCTGGTAGAGAGTATCCGCAAGCTTCTTGGTGATGGCGAAGTTTTCAGGGCTGCGACTTTTATCCCGGCGACCAACATCGGGCGTCTCATATCCACACCGGAGGTTAGACAGGCGCTCGGCATTGACGTGAGCGGGAACGTCGCTCGATACCTCGGCGGGCATGATGACCTGCTGCTTGACGTGCTCTTGACGGTGCGGCGAAAAGGCGTTGCTCCCATATACAACCGTGATGGCCGCATCGGGCTCATCGAGGAAGCTCGGAGACGCGTAGAGCCTAGCGGGGAATCTCAACGTGAACTCCAGTTTGACGATATGGGGCTTGAGGACGAAACTGATTACAGCTCAGAGTCACGTCCCGTCGCACAGTCTGATTATCCTGCTGTTTCCCCAATTTCATCAGATGATTCCGAGCGGGAACACGATGGCGACCTTGATCTGCAGCCATCCAATGAACAGGCGCACTCCTCTACGATTGACGAATCAACCAATCTTCGAACGACGGCTGACGACGATTCCCTGACTCCAACCGATACGGAATCCGTATCTGACGCTAAGCATGAGAAAAAGCTTCGCAGAAAGCCAGTTAGTCGCAGTGTTGATAAGCGCATGTTCGGCCATACGTTGCGTCCCAAGGGTACCAACTCGAATGATATCTACCGCGCAATTGACTGGATTGATAGCCAGTATCTGAGCGATCAAGATGGCAACAGCTACCTTCTTCCCGTGCTGGGGATGTCGCTTCGGCTGCTGATGGAGACCGTGGCTCACGAGTATTACCAGTCGATTGGTGAAGACCACGG
>CAVAWX010000047.1:1626-9690 GCA_963592385.1 Acidaminococcaceae bacterium
GAGTGGATTGACCATAAATACAACTTCGAGGCAATCTCTCATAAGTGGGCACACGGAACCATGAACGTTGACCGCGATGCACTGATCAAGCAGTCTGAACTCGTTGCTTTGATCATCGATGAGATTTGGACTGATGGAGGTGCGCGAGGATGAGAGCCGTTCGTCTGTACATCGAGAACTTCCGGCAATTCAAGGGCTGCGAGGTCGTCATTGGCAAGAAGCTAACCGCCGTTGCCGGCAACAATGGCACCGGCAAATCCACAATACTCGGCTTACTTGCCAATTCTTCCGAACTGCGTGGGAAGAAGACCTATATCGGAAAATCGTTTCGCGGCGAATTTGCAGAACTCTTCTCTGGTTCGCCGGAACACGACCCGACTGGCAGCAAGATACGACTCGACTATACCGAACATGGCCAAGAGAAGTCGGTGATGTTCAGAACCGCTTGGCAGAACAACAAGACGAGGTTTCGCGTTATCCCGAAACGTGAACTACCAGATGGCAAGAGCACTGAGTCAAAGCTCGAATCTCCCGTGATTTACCTCGGCTTGTCTCGCCTCTACCCGTTTGGAGAAGCTGATGCCAAGACCTTGAAACGACGTGTTCAACACTGGGACTCGGACGAGGACCGCAACTGGTTCGTCGAGAAGTACGTCGGCATACTCAGCATCGGTTCGACAGAGATACGTTCCGTGAGCAGCTTTGACATCGCCCAGTCGAAGAAACGTGGCACGGGCGTTGAAACTGTCGATTACGGCCCATCTGCAAATTCGGCTGGCCAAGACAACCTTGGACAGATACTCATGGCGGTGCTCTCGTTCAAGAGGCTTGCGCGAGAGCTTGGCGACAATTGGGACGGCGGCCTGCTTCTCATCGACGAAGTTGATGCCACACTGCATCCTGCCGCACAAAGGAAGCTTATCGACCTTCTCTTGAAGGAAACGGGCAAGAGCAAATTCCAGGTTGTGTTCACCACCCATAGTACCGTCGTGCTCGACTACCTCGCTGGCAAGATTGGCTCTGTGTCCAAAGGCGAACCCAACGACATCGAGATTGCCTACCTTACCGATGCCAGCAGAGTGCTTGAAGTCAAACGGAACCCTTCTTGGCACACGATGACCAACGACCTGTTCGTGAGGACACCCGGCGTTTCACCGGCAAAAGTCGGTGTCTTCTGCGAGGATGCAGAAGCCCGCTGGCTCATACAAGAACTCATCGAAACCCTGTACCCGGCCTTGTGGCCCAGAGTGCATCTTATTGATGCGCCTTTTAGCTGCGACACATTACTTCAGCTATATCGGCATGATTACCCGTATATGAAAGATCGTGTTTTGGTGCTCGACGGAGACGTGACCAAAGCAAAGATAAAGGAGCAGATACCGATCCTGTATCTGCGCGAAGGCGGAAACATCGTGCGGCTCCCTGGCGATGTGCGCCCGGAGCAGATTATCTGGGATTATCTAAATGATGCTGACATCAACGATCCCGTGTGGGGGAATTTGGCTCCATACGATTACACTCATAGGGCAATCACGGAAAACGGCCCCCATTCTGCCGTATATTCTTCTCAGAGCCCTGATAGGAACAAGTTCAAAGTTTGGTTCAGGGATAATCAATCCGTATTCAGTGACGCTAAGGTCGTGAAGACTTGGGCGGATGCCTTCCCAGATCTTGCTTGGAGATTCATCAAGGCTTTTACGTCTGCATACAACCGAGTTGCAAGGAGGACATCAGCCGACCTCATGCCTATGTCCAAGCGACCAGCTGGCATTTAGCGCATGAGCATGTGACGGGGCATTAGATTTACGAGAGGAGGTGCTGCTATGCCGATTACCTATACGCCTTTACGGTTTCCTGGTGGCAAGTCGAAGATCTATTCCTTCATGATTTCACTCATCGAGGCGAATGAGCTGCAAGGATGTACCTATGCGGAAGCTTTCTGCGGGGGCGCGGGCTTGGCCTTAAAGCTCCTCCTCAAGAATGATGTCTCGCGAATCGTGCTGAACGACTACGATCCTGCTGTATTCAGTATTTGGGACGCGGTAGTTAACCATCCCGATGAACTTTGCGCCTACATAGAGTCAGCGCCCCTGAATATGGGCGAATGGTACCGCTGTCGCGATGTCTATCAATCGTCTACCGAACCATCGCTGGAACTCGGGAAAGCTGCGTTCTTCCTCAACCGAACCAACCGATCCGGGATTCTTACGGGGGGTGTTATCGGTGGCAAGACGCAGGCTGGCACCTATAAAATTGACGCCCGTTTCAACCCTGAGAACCTTTGCAGCAAAGTAAGAGCGATTTCTGCTCGTTCTGGTGACATTGAGCTGCACAACTTGGATGTGTTGGAGTTCATGCGTACCGTTGCGCCTCAACTGGACGAGAAATCTCTTCTATACCTTGATCCGCCGTATGTTCAGAAAGGTCCTGGGCTTTACGAGAACAGCTTCACCGACGATGACCATCGCAAGCTGGCTAAACGCGTCAAACAGTATAGCGGCAAGTGGATGGTTACTTACGACACAGACAAGCTAGTTGACGAGCTCTATTGCCCTGCCGATGATTGGGTCATCACTGTAAATGAGATAAAGGTAGGGTACAGCGCCTCCACCTCGCGAAATGTGGCTGCTGAGCGTCTGGTTCTGGGTCCGGGATTGAAGTTGCCTCGGCCTTCAGCTCCGGCTCGATGCGTATGTTCGTGACGGGATACGATACCATCGTCGTGATGTCAATTTTGGTTTAACAGAGCCAAAACTTTTCTCGCCGAACGTATCCGCGCCCAGCCGAGGCGCATGCGGGCGCGGGCAGGGAAATTCGTCGAATATGCGGTGCGGCTTTGCTTCTCGCGCGGGTATACTCATGCGCGGGGTTACGTCGTATACACGCACTACGGCAAGGCAAAGGGGACACATCATGGCAAAGACCGACCTGCCCGCAATCTCACGCCGCACCTTCTTCTTCGGCTCGGCCGCCGGCGCGCTCACCTTGCTGGGCGTCGCGCACACCGAATCCGGCCTCGTGGCCGCCTATGCCGACGAATCGGGTGAAACATCCTTTTCCATCGTCATGCTCGGCCGCGACGAGATATCGGTGCTGGCCATCGACCCGTCCACCTCGCAGGTCGTGCCGAACATGAAGGTGCGCGTGACGTCGCACGCGGCGGACGCGAAACAAGACTCCATCGAGGTCACGACCAACGAGCAGGGCTTTGCCACCGCCCGCGTGCGCGACATGGCCGAAGACTGCGACGACGACGCGCCTGTGGGCGGCTACGGCTTCTGGGCGCGTGTCGAGGGCAGCGCGTCGGGGTACCGCGATTTTGCCGCCGAGATGGTGCGCGTGCAGACCGGCCCCTCGCCCCAGGGCGACGACGGGCGCAGGCCCGCGAGCATCACCGTGCCCACGCAGCCCTTCGACGCGGCTACGCAGCCGGGCTACCTGCGCACGCTGTCCTTCGACGGCAACGACATCCAATACACCGACGCGACGTTTGCCGCATGTGCGGGCAACGACGCCGAGCACGCCCTGGAGCTGCAGGTCGTCGCCGCAGCCGGCGCGCGCGTCGCGGCGCGTTTCCTCTACGACGGCGCAGAGCTCGGCTCGGCCTCGGGCACGACGGATGCCGGCGGGCTGGCCACGATGCGGATCGAGGGCGCGTTTTTGAAAGACGCGGCGGCGGGCAAGAAGGCGCAGGTCTTCTTCGAGATAGAAGGCGCGCAGTTCGAGGCGCCGTGCCGCCTGGCCCTGCGCGAGGGCGCCGGCGGGCTGTCCGACGCGCTGGACAAAGACGACGCGACCATCAGCCCGGGCAACCCCGACTCCAACCCCATGGCAGACGGCAACAGCTCGGGCGAGCTGTCCGCCTACACCGTGTTCGTCCCCGAGAAGTTCCCCATCGGCGGCGGCACGAAGTTCGACTTGCCCCTGCCCGATTTTCCCGTCACCGTGCAGTTCAACCCGCTCGGCATGGCCGCCATCGGCCTGGGGATCGACGTGAAGAAGCTGCTGCCTTCTGCCGACGGGAAAGCCGGCGGCAACACGGCTTGGAAGGCGTTTAAAGCCGAGAGCTGGGAAGACTACAAGGAGCGCCGCTACGACGAGCAGGTCGCGGCGGTGGAGCGCTACCTCGAAGCCGAGTCCATCAAGAAGGGCAAGGGCGGCTCGGTCAAGCAGACCAAGTTCGGCGGCCTGGACACGAAATTCGACTTCACCCTGCTTGCCGAAGGCGATTGGACATGGGGCTCGTCGGTGTGGTCGCTGGGCCTGAACGCGACGATCCTGTTCAACATGAAGTACTCGTGGGGCCGCCAGATCTTCGTCGGCGCCATCCCCGCCTACGTCGGCTTCGACGTCGCGCTGAACAACTCGGCGGTCTTCTACATCGGCATGGAGATGGAGGCCGGCTTCAAGGACATCCACTGGACCCCGGACAGAAACGGCGTCACCATCGTCTCGCGCTTCGAGGTCGGCGTCTCGGCCGGCGTCGGCGTCCCCGGCCTGCTGTCGGTGGGCGCGCGCGGCTACGGCTTCTTGCAGGGCACCCTCGGCCTCGTGAAGACGGACAAGGCCTTCCCGCATCTCGCGCTCGGCGCGGGCGCGGGCATCACCCTCGTGTGGCAGGTGCTCTTCGCCTCGGGCACCATCGGCCTCTACAACCACCAGTGGCCGCATATCCTCGACAACTGGCCGGCCGAAAGCTTCACCGTGGGTGCGGAGCAGGAGCTGTCCGTGCCGGCCGCCTTCGCGAACGCGAACGCCACGTACATGCTCGAGCAAGGCGAGGCGCTCGACCTGGAGAAATACCCGCCGGCGCTCATCTCGACCGCGGATTTGGCGAGCCTGGCCGAGTTCGACGCGCAGGCAGGCGAGCTGGCCGCCGAAGACGGCACGCCGGACCTCTCGTTTGACTACGGCTACCTCGCGGAGAAGGAGACGCTTGCCTGCTTTGCCGAGACCGGCGTCGTCGCGTCCGACGAGTGCGCCGCGACCGCCGCAAGCGACGACAGCGAGTACCTGCCGGCACTGGGCGCCGTGCCCTCCGTGGACCGGCTCATCTACGAGGGCGTCACCTCCGACTCGCGCCACAAGGTCGTGCGCTCGGCCGACGGCTCGTGGTACCTGTGCCGCCTGTGCGTGGTGAACGTGAAGATCGGCCTGCTGGCGGGCGCGAACCGCAGCGTCATCTTCAACCCCGACACGGGGCTGTTCGAGCGCCTGGACGAGCCGCAGACCGTGCTCGCGCAAGAGCCGCAGCCGACCATCGCCCGCCCGCGCGTCACCATTTCCAAGCTGCTCTCCGACGGCAGCTGGGGCGCGCCGCAGGTCGTCGAGTTCGGAGTGGCGGACAACGCCGTGGACACCCTGCGCGCCAACTTCTACGACTACGACTTCAGCGTGTGCGAGGACCTGGCAAACCCCGGCACCTTCTTCTTCAACATATGCTCCGGCCTCGTGGGCGCGACCGGCGAGGACAGTTTCGCGTACCGCTGGCGCAACCAGTGCGTCACCTTCGTGAAGTACCGCTACGGGGACGCGAAGACGCTCGTGCAGCTCTCGCAGGCCGCCTCGCTGGGGACCGCGACCTGCTACGCGCCCTACGTGTTCTACCATGCCGCCAGCACGACGCCCCTGTTTGCCTGGGTGTCGGCGGAGCTGGCCGGAGGCGAGGACGGCGGCGCGGTGTACACGCTGCACGTGAACGCCTACGACGCGGCGATGGAATATCCCCCCGCGCAGGGCTACAGCCGCCCCTATTCGCGCACCGTCGCGCCTGCCTGCCTCGATTTCTACGCAGGCCGCGGCCCGCGCTGGACGGGCGAGGAGAACCGCCCGGTGCTCGTGTGGGTCGCGCCCACGCTCGACGGCACGACGCCTGTCGCGAACGCCTACCAGGTGCATTCCTTCCCCTACGATTGCGCGCACCACGCCGTGGGCTGGAACGTGACGAAGCTCGCGGACGTCACGCGCCCGGTCATCGTGCCCGACCGCGGCTGGATCTACACCGACACGACAGACGACGCGCACGGGGATGGGCCCGACGAGCGCACGGGCGATATGCGCGAGCTGACCTTCGTCACGCGGACTTCCGCCGGCAAGACGGTCGAGCGCAAAGTGGGCGTCGCGAACATGACGAGCTTCGGGGCCTCGCCCGACGGCTCGCGTCTGTTTGCCGTGCGCTGCGAGGAAGGCGAGCTGCCCTCCACGCTGGCCGCCGACTTGAACCCGGGCGTTGAAAGCGAGGTCGTGGGCGTGGACGAGGAGCGCGAGGCCACGCAGGTGAACCGCTATGCCGTCTACGCGGCCAACTGGGACGCGAAGCGCCAGAGCTACCACAAGTTCTACCCCTTCTGCCAAAGCGAGCACCCCCTCGACGTGGTCGACTGCGTCGAGCTGGGGCGCGGCGAGGTGGACTTCATCGCCACCGAGATCGTGGACGCGCAGGCGGGCAAGGGCGACATCTACCAGATAAACGTCCCGCTGCTGAACTCGGTGCAACTGGTGTCGGCCACGACCATGGACCTGTTCTGCGGCCCGGGCGACACCTGCCACGTCACGGTGCGCGTGCAAAACAACGGCAACCTCCCGCTGACGGCGTTCGGCGTGATGCTCTTCGACAGCCAAGACCCGATGCGCCAGCCGCTGGCGACCAAGGTCTTCGACAACCTGGCAGACGACGTGTGCCCCGCGGTGGAGGACTGGCGCTACAACGACGAGGACGGCAACGGCGTGTACATGTCCGACGAGGCCTATCTTGCGAGCGTGGCAAACGGCTCGGACGCGGAGCTGCGCGGCAGCTTCTCCGACGAGGACATGAACAGCCTGCTGTGGCCGGGCGACGAGCGCAGCTACGGCACCATCGATTTCACGATTCCCGATTCGTGGGCGGGCAAAGGCGAGGTCGAGATCTACGCCTGCGTCGTGCAGCCGAAGCCCGACGAGGACGCGCTGGCCGATGCGCTCGGGCAGGCGGCCCCCGATTTCGGGGGTGCGGGCACGGGTTCGCAGACGTCTGCTGTGGCGGCGGGTTTTGCCGCGGCGTCCGGGTCTGCGGGGCAGGATTCCGACGGTGTCTTCACCGACGTGGACGGCAAGGACGAGTCCTTCACCTTGAAGCTGTCCGACGAGATCGTCGCAGGCGACGTCGCGGCGGCGGACTACACGCCCGTGAACTCCGCGGCGGCCGCCGCCGATGCGGCGCAGCAGAAGAAGAAGGTCGTGGACACCGGCGACGACTCCGCCGGAGCCATCGCCTCGCTTGCGGCCGTCGGGGCAGGTGCTGCCGCCGTGGCGGTGGCGGCTGCGCGCGTCCACGAGGAGGCGGTGCACGCGGAGCGCGAGGCCGCAGCTGTGGCCGCAGGCGCGGGCGCGGGCGCAGACGGGGCCGCTGGAGCCGCCGGCGCGGGCTCGCAGGGGGCATAGCGCATGGCATCTCCTGCGGCCGAAAAGAAGGCGCTCGTTGCCTGCATGGGCAACCTGCTGATGAAAGACGAGGGCTTCGGCCCCTACATCTTCAAGGTCCTGACAGATCGCGGCGTGGCGCTCGAGCACTTCGACGAGCCCCACGCCGATTTCCTCATGCGCACGTTTTGCGGCGACCAGGACCACGCGAGCGAGGACGCGCGCATCCCGGTGATGGACGGCGCGACCATGGGCATGAGCTTCGTGCCCTACATCGAGCGCTACGACCGCATCGTCTTGGTCGACATCATCGACTGCGGGCCGCAAAGCGGCGTGGCGCCCGGCACCGTCTACGTGCTCTCGCCTGCGGACATGGCCGAGCACACGGTGCTGCATTCCCTGCACGACCTGCGCCTCATCGACGTCATCGCCAACGCGGCGCTGGCCGGGCACGAGGCGGACATCTCGTGCGTGTGCGTGCAGAAGCTCGACGCCGAGCCCGACGACTTCGAGATAGGCATCACCGAGCCGCTGCGCGAGGCCGTGCCCGTTGTCGTCGGCTGCGTCCTGCGAGAGCTCGGCTTGGGCGACGCCGAGCCCGCCGCCTAAAGGGCGCGGCGCTCGCATTCTGCGCACGCTACTGGCCTTACCGACATTTCACCCGCT
>CAVAWX010000047.1:9700-14594 GCA_963592385.1 Acidaminococcaceae bacterium
CCTCTAAAGGCTTCACCCACGCGCCGCCCCTGCCGCCCAACCACTTTCACGCATAAGAAAATCCCCCGCCCCTCATGAAAGGGACGGGGGATTTCACCATGGCGCGCGAACGAGAAAGCCCGCAGCGCCGCGTGTACGGAAACTCAGGCGCTACGCAGTCGCCTTCGCCTCCTCGGCCTCCTCGGGCGCCGGCACGCCGCCGCCCAGCTCGCGGATGGCCTGCAGCTCGTCTTCGCCCTCTTCACCGAGCGAATCGTAGCCGTTGAAGTGCCAGGTCTTGGGGTCTTGCGTGTACCCGCCGGTCTCCTTGTTGAAGAACATCAGGCGCGGCAGCGCGGCGCCGTCGATCAGGGCAAGGTAGCCGTGAATCATCGTGAAGCAGATGAAGAAGAACATCATGAAGTAGTGGATGATGCGCACCTTCATCAGACCGCCCACGAGGCTCGTGAAGCCCGCGAAGAACGGCACGTACATGGTCGTCCCCCACAGGCAGAAGCCCGTGTAGGACATGAAGAGAATCGCCACGGCGATGAGCAGGTAGGAAAGCTTCTGCGGCACGCCGAGCTTGGCCGACAGCGGATGGTCCTTCTTGAAGAAGGTGTAGTACTTCACCCACGAGATCAGCTGGTGGCGGTTGTACTTCTGCGGCAGCCAGTTCCAAAAGTCGGTGACCGTCTCGCGCGAGCCGCCGATCGGCGAGCTCTTCACGACGAACGCCAAGACGATGCGCACGATGCAGTTGATGAGGAAGACCAGGCCGAAGAAGATGTGCATGCCGCGGGCCAGGCCCATGATGCCGCCGATGACGGGGTAGTGGATCTCGATGCCCGTCAGGATGAGGATGATCATGGCGATGAGGTTCACCCAGTGCGTGATCTGGAAGGGCAGCGGGTGCATCTCCCTGTAGTGTGCGATTTCTGCCATTGCTATCGACCTCCCCAAGGACTCGTCTCGGCTCGGAACTCTTTGCCCGTCTTGGGTTCGACGAGGTGGATGGCGCAGGCGATGCAGGGATCGTAGCCGTGCACGATGCGCAGCGCGTGGATGGGCGCCTCGATGTTGTCGATCGGGCAGCCGATGAGCGCCTGCTCGATGGTGCCGGGGACATCGTTTTGGTCACGCGGCGAGATGTTCCACGTGGAGGGCACGATCGCCTGGTAGTGGGTGATGTGGTTGCCCTTGATGCTCATGGTGTGGTAGAGGGCGCCACGCGGAGCCTCCCACGCGCCCTGGCCGGTGCCCGTGTCGCGGGCGCGCTCGGTGAACCAGATGTTCTTGCCCTCGGACTCCTTCAGCAGGGTCGCGAGCTGCGTGGCCCACAGAATCATGTTGCCGGAGACGTATTCGGCTTCGATGGGACGCGCGGCCAGACGGCCGAGCGCGGAGTTCAGCGCGAGCAGCGAGGACGTGTCCACGGGCAGACCGAGACCTTCGAGCACGGTCGCGACGTTTTTCTTGATGCCCTCGACGCCGGACAGGTAGCTGACGAGCACGCGGGCCAGAGGACCGACCTCCATGGGCTCGCCGTCGTAGCGCGGCGCCTTGGACCAGGTGTACTTGTCGTTGACCTCTTCCTTGGCCTCGTCTTTGTAGTAGCCCGGGAACTCCTTGGGCGGCACCGTCACGCCGTTGGTCGGGTGCAGCAGCTCGCCGTTGTCGGAGTAGTAGGCGTGCGCCGTCGTCTCGGCCAGCTTGTCGATGTCGAAGCTCTCGAGCTTGGCCGTGCCGTTTTTCATGCGCACGATGCCGGCGGGGAAGTAGCGCTTGGCCAGCTCGTAGCTCTCGTCGTCGAAGACGCCGTAGGCCATGAAGTTGCCGTGGCGGTTGTTGCCGACCTCGACCACGTCGTCCAGGTAGACGCTCGCGATGGCGATGGCGTCGGGGATCATCGTGGTCTGCACCCAGTCGTGGAGCTTTTGGGCGCGCGTGATGATGTCGTCGAGCTTCTCCACGCTGGGCACGAAGGTCGTGCCGCCGGGGACGGAGCTCATGATGTGGGGCATCTTGCCGCCGACCAGCGCCGCGATCTCGTCGGCCGTGGCCTGCATGTCGATGGCCTCGATGTAGTGGGCCGTCGCGATCAGGTCGAGCTCGGGGGTGAGCTTGTAGGCCTCGGGGGCCTGGCCGTCCATGAACCAGCCGCCGGACAGCCAGGAGTACTGGCCGTTTGCCGCGAACTTCTTCAGGCGCTCTTGCACCGCGCCGAAGTCCGTGATGGCCAGCCCGTGCCTGCGCGCCGTCTCGTAGGTCGCCTCGATGTCGGCGTTGAGCGCGTTCAGCGGGTTGACGTAGTCGAGCGCGGAGAGCTGGTAGAACCACAGGATGTGGCTGTGCATGAACTGGGCGCCCTCGACGAGGTTGCGCACGTAGCGCGCGCCCTCGGGGTGCTTGATGCCGTAGGCCTCTTCAGCCGCGTAGATGGACGCATGGCCCTGCGAGACCGGGCACACGCCGCAGATGCGCTGGGCGATCATGGCCGCGTCGGTTGGCTCGCGGCCTTCCTGGATCAGCTCCAGGCCGCGGAACAGGCCGCCGGAGACCCAGGCCTTGGAGACCTTGCCGCCTTCGACTTCCATCTCCACGCGCAGGTGGCCTTCGATGCGGTCCACCGGGTCGATGATAGAGTGCTTCTTCGCCATTCCTACTCACCGCCCTTCGCGCCGTCGGCCACAGGCGCCTTGTCCGCCTCGGCCTCCTCGTCGGCAGCCGCGTCCTCGACGTCAGCCGCGTTCACCACCGTGTCGCCGGAGACAAGGCCGCGCTTGGCGTACCACGTGCGCTCCTTCTCGTACTCCGGTCCGCCGTTGGTGCGGCCCGCGGCCTTCATGCCGATGCCGTGGATGACGAGCACGACCGCGATGACGCCGGTGACGGCCAGCGCGATCGGCGTGGGGTTGAAGCGCACGTCGCCGATGCGCAGCGTCTTCAGGCGCGACAGGAACGGCCCGTTGTTGTCGACCCAGTTGCGCTGGGTGACGCGCGGGTCGGCCGATGCGCAGCCGATGCAGGGGGCGCCGGCGTCGACGCACCAGTTCACCCGGCGGTTCCAGCGGACCTGCGCGCAGTTCGAGCTGGTCTGCGGGCCTTTGCAGCCCACCGCGTAGAGGCAGTAGCCCTTGGCTTCTTCCTCAGAGCCGAACTGGTAGACGAACTCGCCGTTTTCGAAGTGGCCGCGGCGCGGGCAGTTGTCGTGGATGGTCTGGCCGAAGTACGCGCTGGGCATGTTCAGCTCGTTGAGAGCCGGCAGGGTGCCCAGCAGGATGTACTGCACGATGATGGCGACCAGCGTGGCCGGGTTCACCGGGCAGGAGGGCACGTTGATGACCGGCGTGGAGACGCCGTTGTCTTGCAGGTACTTCTGGATGCCCTCGGCGCCCGCCGGGTTGGGGTAGGCGGCGCAGAAGCCGCCGTCCACGGCGCAGGAGCCGGCGGCGATGACGGCCGCGGCGTCCTTGCAGGTGCGCAGCACGGGGGAGTCGCCGGGGGCGCAGGTGGCCTCGCCGGCGATACGCAGCGCCTCGCCGTTCCAGCCCGTCATGACGGCGCCTTCGATGACGACGATGTACTTGCCCTTCGCGCCCTCGATGGTCTCCTCGCGCGCTTCCTCGAGCGAGTAGCCGGCGGCCGCGGAGAGGGTCTCGGAGTAATTCAACGCGATATATTCGAGAAGCAACGTGGCCGGATCGGGGTCGTCTGCCTGGGCGAACGACTCCGTGCAGCCGGTGCACGAGCCGAGCTCCATCCAGATGACCGGGGCGAGGTTGCCCGTCGCCTTGCCGATCAGCTTGGTCTCGATTGCCTCAGCCACATCGGCTCCCGTCACGCCCTTGACACCTATCGCCGCAGCGAGGGTGCCGCAAAACGCGAGGAAGCTACGACGCGTTACTCCGCGCGCCGCGAGTGACTCGTAAAACGAATCAGCCATACATACCTCCATCTTTCCCGTGGCCGCGCAGGCGCTTTCCTCCGAAAGGCGCGCCCCCCTGGCGTGCCGCTCCGGGCGCCGTGCACCGGCCCTGTCCAAAGCCCCCTTATATATGTGTGCCGCGCGCATCTTCACGCATGCGGCAGAAGGCTTCGCTCTTACCGCCCGGACTATACTGGTCTTGGGCACGAAAATCCGCCGCGAAACGGTTGGATTACAGCTAAGCGCTTCAATAATCCGCAGACGGCGTGCGGCGGGTAGAATTTTCGGCATGAGTGGAAACGACGCGCGAAAGACAAAGCAGGTGGCGACGAACCGCAAGGCGCGCCACGACTTCTTCGTCGACGAGACCATCGAGTGCGGCATCGTCTTGACGGGCACCGAGGTGTGCAGCCTGCGCGAGAACGGCTGCACCCTGCGCGACTGCTACGCGCTGGTGCGCGGCGGCGAGGTCTGGCTCAACGGCATGCACATACCCCCCTACAGCCACGGGACGGTGTGGAACGTCGATTCCGACCGGCGGCGCAAGCTGCTTTTGCACAAGCGCCAGATACTGCAGGTCGGGCAGAAGGCCGCGCGCGAGGGGTGCGCGCTCGTGCCGCTGTCGGTGTATTTCAAGGACGGCCGCGCGAAGGTCGAGCTGGGCATATGCCGCGGCAAGAAGCAATACGACAAGCGCCAGACCATACGCGAGCGCGACGCCAAACGCGCCATCGACCGCGCCATCAAGGAGCAGCGCCGCGGGTAGCGGGGCGTGCGGTCTCCGCTGCCGCCCGCGCCCGGCCGCGCGACGGGTTGCCGCGTGCGCCAGGCCGGCCTCGTGTTCGGCGCGCGTCAGCGAGCCCTGTGCGTGCGCGCTGCTGGCGCGGCGAAAAAAGTCCTTGCGTTTCGCGGCGCGGACGAGTAGAGTACACCGCTGTGTTTGAAGCGGAAGGGCGCACCTGCCTTCCCACCTTTCGACGGAGCGCG
>CAVAWX010000048.1:0-3538 GCA_963592385.1 Acidaminococcaceae bacterium
TTGCGTCCGTTTGGTGACGATTATTACAGCGAGGTGACGGCAGGTAATCTGCCAATGAACGACTAAGATTTACCAGCGCGATTCAACCAGCCGAGCCGCCCAGCAGCTCCTCGCCCGCCTGCGTGCGCCCCTCGCTGCGCGGCGCTATCTCGTCGAGCGCGTAGGCCAGATCGAGCGGCAGCCGGTCTTGGAAGGCCAGCGCCTCGCCGGTGATGGGATGCTCGAAAGCCAGGCGCCACGAGTGCAGGAACTGGCGGGTCAGGCCCAGCTCGGCACGCTCGGCCGCGTCGCGGTTGCGCGCTTTAGCGTTCGCCGCCCGGCCGTAGAGCGGATCTCCCACCACGGGGTGCTTGATGTAGCCCATGTGCACGCGGATCTGGTGCGTGCGCCCGGTGAAGAGGTGGCATTCGACCAGCGTGTAGCCGTCGTCGGCGCGCCCCGGCTCGAAGCGCTCCAGCACGGTGAAGGTGGTGATCGCGCCCTTGGAGCCGACGCCGTCCGAGACCGTCATGCGCGTGCGGTCGGAAACGTGGCGGGCCAGCGGCGCGTCCACCTTCGCGGTGTCGGGCGCGATGCGGCCGTGCACGAGCGCGAGGTAGCGGCGGTCGATGACGCGGCGGCGTATGCCGTCTTGGAGGCGGGCGGCGGCCATATCGGTCTTGCCCGCGAGCATCAGCCCGCTCGTGTCGCGGTCGAGGCGGTGCACGATGCCGGGGCGGTCCTCGCCCTGCACGTGCCCCAGATGGTCGACGCCGCAATGCGCGACCAGCGCGTTTGCCAGCGTGTCGCCGTAGTGGCCGCGCGCGGGGTGCACGACGAGGCCGGCCTGCTTGGACAGCACGATCAGGTACTCGTCTTCAAAGCGTATGTCGAGCTTGATGTGGTAGGCCGGCTCCAGCAGATGCGGCGTGCCCGAACGCGGCGGCACCTCGATGGCCAGCTCGTCGCCGGCCACGACGATGCGCTTCTTGGCCGTGGCCTGGCCGTTCACCACGATGTGCCCCGACTCTATAAGGCGCACGGCGGCCGAGCGCGACGCGATGCCCTCGATGCCCAGCTCCGCCACGAGCGCATCGAGGCGCATGCCCTGCTCCTCGGCGTCCACCACATGCTTGTGGCGCTCGTTCACGAGTCGCCGCGCCTCTCGCCCGCGACGTCCGCTACCGCAGCGTCCGCTACCGCAGCGCCGTCCCTACCCGCGTCGGCGCCCTCGTCCGCGTCGGCGTCTGCGCCGCCCGCTTCACCCGCAGCCACGCCGGGCGCTTCATCCGCCGCACCGTGCTTCACGTCGGCGCCCGCATCCGCGCCCGCGGCCGCGTCCGCCTCCTCGCTCTCGCGCGTGCTGAAGAAAAACGCCCACACCAGCAAGAGCACGACGCCTATCGTGATGCAGATGTCGGCGACGTTGAACACGGGAAAGTCCACGAAGGAAAACTCGATGAAGTCGACGACGTAGCCCAGCGTCACGCGGTCGATGAAGTTGCCGATGCCGCCACCCACGAGCAGGCCAAACGACACGACGGGCAGCAACGAGCGGCACCGGCCCGCCCAGATCCAGGCGATGGCCGCCGCCACGATGACGATGGTGACGACGACGAAGAGCCAGGTGGCGTTCGCGCCGATGCCGAAGGCCGCGCCCGTGTTGTGGACGAGGGTGAAGTCGAGCAGGCCGGCGTCAATGCGCACGGCAGCGCCCTCCTCGGGCGTGAGCGCGGCGACCGCCCATATCTTGCCCAGCGCGTCGAACGCGACCACGGCGGCGGCGATCGCCGCGAGCAATATGAGCGCGCGCCTACGCGTCAAGTGCCTGCACCACCTCGTGGCAGCGCGGGCACAGCCCGTCGTCGCCCAGCTCGCGGTAGTTCCAGCAGCGCGGGCACTTCTCGCCGGGCGCCGCAGCGACCTCTGCCGCCACGGCATCGCCTGCCGCCACGTCGGCCACCACCTCGACCTCGGCCACGATGAAGATCTCGGCCAGCAACGCGGCCCCGCGCGCCTCCAGCACGGCGGCCTTCTCGGGCGCGCACACGACCCGCGCCGCGACCTCCTGGCTTTTCGCCACGCCCTCGGCGCGCTTTTCCTCGACGGCGGCCATCACCGCGTCGCGCGCGGCCATCACCACCTCGTAGTCCTTCACGAGCGCATCGACGCGCGCAGCCGGCACGAGCGCCGCCAGCGCCTCGGCGTCCGGCCACGAGGCCAGGTGCACCGACGCCGGGAAGTCCTCGCCGCGCAGGCCCTCGGGGTACTTCTCCCACACCTCGTCGCAGGTGAACACCAGCACGGGCGCGAGCTGGCGCACCATGGCCTCCAGCATGTGCGCGAGCACCGTCTGGGCGCTGCGCCTGGCCGCGCTGTCCGCCGCGTCCGAGTACAGCCGGTCTTTCACCGCCTCGAAGTACACCGCCGATATCGACGAGATGAAGTCGTACCACATCCTGTACACCGCGTGGAAGCGGTACTCGTCGTAGGCGCGCGTCACGTCGGCCACGAGGCGCTGCAGCCGCGCGAGCGCCCACGCGTCGAACTCGAGCAGCCCGTCGGCGTCCACGAAGTCGTCCGCGCCGAAGTCGTCGAGGCTGCCCAGCAGGTAGCGGAAGGTGTTGCGCATGCGCCGGTAAGCCTCGGAGCTGCGCTTCAAGATCTCGTCGCTGACCGACACGTCATGGCTGTAGTCCACCGAGGCCACCCACAGGCGCAAGACGTCGGCGCCCAGGTCGCGGCACACCTCGTTGGGGTCGATCACGTTGCCGAGCGACTTCGACATCTTGCGGCCGTTCTCGTCCACGGTGAACCCGCAGCTCATGACCGCCTTGTACGGAGCGGCTCCGTACGCGCCCACGCTGGTGAGCAACGAGCTTTGGAACCAGCCGCGATGCTGGTCGGAGCCCTCGAGGTAGAGGTCGGCCGGGCGCCGCAGATAGGGCCGGGCCTCGCAGACGCTCGTGTGCGACACGCCGCTTTCCCACCACACGTCCAGCACGTCGCTGCCCTTGTCCAGGTGCCGCCCGCCGCATTTCGGGCACACGACGCTGTCGGGCAGGATGTCGGCCGCGTCCGTCGTGTACCACGCGTCGGCGCCCTTCTCGGCAAACAGCGCGATGACGGCGTCGAAACTCTCCTCGCAGGCCACGACCTCGCCGCAGTCCGCGCAGGTGAACACGGGTATGGGCACGCCCCAGAAGCGCTGGCGGCTGATGCACCAGTCGGGGCGGTCGGCCACCATGGCCCCGATGCGCCGCGACGCCCACTCGGGCACGAAGCGCACCTTGTGCTCGATGGCGTCCATGGCCGCGTCGCGCAGCCCCGTCGCGTCCATCGAGACGAACCACTGCGTCGTCGCGCGGAAGATGACGGGGCGCTTGCAGCGCCAGCAATGCGGGTAGCTGTGGCTGATGTCCTCGTGCAAAAGCAGTGCGCCGCGCCCGCGCAGCCACTCGATGATGCGCGGGTTGGCCTCGTTTACCTCCATGCCGGAAAACGGCCCGCCGCTGCCCAGTCCGTCGCCCTCGTAGAAGCACCCGGCGTCGTCTACGGG